>NZ_PHQU01000006.1:0-267734 GCF_004332405.1 Synechococcus sp. BS56D
AAGCCACCCGTAAGGGTGGCTTTTTTGTTGGCAGACTCCTCCACGCGCTACCGTTTAGTCATTGGACCTATGGCTTGGATGAGGCGTTGGTTGGCCTGGAAGCGCTTGATCCGAAGCCTATGGCAGGCCTATGCGCGTTGGTCGCGCTGTGACTGTGTTGATCTCAGTGCTGCCTTTGCCTATTACACGCTTCAATCCATTTTCCCTTTGTTGCTGATTGCTCTTTCGGTTGCTTCTTGGTTTCTTGGACGCCAAGAAGGGCTGGATCAGCAGATCATTGATTACACCGCCGGAGTCCTTCCCCCTTCCGCTGTAGCGCTTGTTCAAGTCACTCTTGAAAAGCTTGTGCGGCAAGGCTTTGGTGCTGGCCTGCTTGGTGCAGGTGTCCTGCTTGTCACCGCAGGGAATGTCTATTTGACCTTGCAGCGAGGTGCTGATCGCATTTGGTTTGACTATTTCCCAGATCCACCTGCTGATGCGAACTGGTATCAGCAAGTTGTTCAGTTTCTCCGGGTCCGGCTTGAAGCTTTCTTTGTGGTGATCTTTGTTGGGCTTCTGATTGTTCTTGATCAAATCAGCGCCAATCTACGCATGATTCATGCAGCGGCACTCGATGATTCGTTGCGCTCGTTGCCTTGGCTTCAGTCTTTTTTGGCGCATATTCCCGTGCTGACGTTCGGTCGTTATTTGATTCCATGTCTTGGTTTTGCCGGCATGGCCCTTCTGCTTCAGTTCCTGCTGCCCAGCCGGCGCGTCCCTCTGCGTCCCCTCATTCCAGGGGCCGTTTTGATCGGTGTGCTGCTCACCATTCTCAATCTTGCCGTGAGTCGCAGCATCCTCTCCCTCGGCGTTCGTTTCCAGGCCTATGGAGTGATTGGCAGCGTGCTGGTGCTCACTCTCTGGGTGTGGATGGTTGGTGTTGTGATCTATTTCGGCCAGTGTTGGAGTGTGGTCCTGGCGAAACGACGCCTCAGCCTCGGTGTGGATCAGCGACACTGAGATCCGGTCTTCCTTGTTTGGCCTGTGCCCCGTTCTTCCTCCCTGCTTTGGATCGGACTGCTGCTACTGATCCTGCTGCCAACTGCAGCAGGTCGGGTGCTGCTCGATGTGGCAGGGGGACTGTTGTTGGTGCTGCTGGCCCTCCCGTTGATTCTGGGTGGAGCTGGCTGGTTGGGCTGGCGATTCCTTCAGAGTCGGATGCAGGCCTGCCCAGCCTGCGGGGCGATGAATCTTTCGAGCGGAGAGCGTTGTTCGGTTTGCGGATCTCCGCTAACCGCTGCTGATCCGAGCACTGATTCGGCGCCGGCCAGTGCAATGACCATTGATGTGCAAGCCCAGGATGTGGATTCCTGATTAGGCCTGAGTGTTGATCAGTCTCAGGACTACTCAGCGGCTGCCAGTTCCGCAAGACGTCGCTCGCGCAGATGGAGAAACAGGGGCGCACCGCAGGCAAAGGAGATCATGACGCAGGCAATCAACGTGATCCACCAGCCCTTCATCTGCAAGCGACGCCCTTCCACCGCGATCCAGATGGTGATGGCACTGGCCCCGATCAGCAGATCCCGGCTGAGGGAGCGGGCGGCGGCGTTGGCGTTGGCATCTTGAATGAATTGCATTAAGGCCAAAGGGTCGCCGTTGGCCTGCATGAATTCCAGATTCGCTTGCCAGGGAAGGATCGCTCCAGCAATAGCCAGCAGCAGATAGATCCAGCGCAGAAGTTCAGGGCGATGCATCAGCTGCTTTCTTGTCGTGTGTTTGAGGCATCATCGTCTCCGGATCTAGCTCCTGGACGGATTGTTCCACCTGTGCCAGCAGTGTCTGGCAATGTTCGAGATAGATCTGGCCCCGTCGATGTGCTCGTTCCAGTTCAGACAGAGGCAGGGTGTCGTTCTGAAGGTGGCTGAGGAGGAGATCGGCGGCCTGCAGAGCTTCTTCGTAGCTCAGGTGTGCGGCATCCTTCCGCCAAGTCTCCTCCTCCTGCTGGGGATCGATGCCGCCGTTGCTGGCTCGGCTTGCTTTGCTTTTTGCAGCCATGGTGTGCGCGGAGAGGGGACAGTGCGGTTTGGAGAGTTCAGCGTTGTGATCCTGGTTTCACGGCTTTGGCTTCGACCACAACTTGGCCGTCGCTGAGCCTGACCAGAAGGTCTTGAGGGGGCTGAACCTCCGTGATGCTGCGCAAGGGGCGCCCATCGGCCGTTTCAAGAATGGCAAAGCCGCGGGCCAACCAACGTTCTGGAGCGAGCGCAGAGAGGAGCTTCATCCGTTGATTGAGCTGCACCCTCATGCGTTCAAGCAGTCGACGGGGGTGGTGCAGCGACCAGTTTTCAAAGCGCTGGTTCAGTTTCTGGCGTTCTCGCTTCAGAGCCCATGCCTGTTGATCTCGCCAGTGGCGTTGGCGCTGATGCACGTCTGCGAGGGCGTGCTCTCTTGACGGAAGCAGCTGAACGATTGCTGCCGTGGGCGTCGCGGCTCGGTGATCGGCCACGAGGTCGGCGACGGTGAGGTCGTCTTCGTGGCCGATTCCAGTGATCAGAGGCACTGGGCTCATGGCGAGCTGTCGACAGACGTCGGCATCATCGAAAACCATCAGATCTTCACGGCTGCCACCGCCCCGAGCCAGCACGATGGCATCGAGAGCCAGTCTTGGCTGGGCCTCGCTCAGGCGTTGCAATCGCTGCACGATCTGCTGCGCTACATCACCCTGCACCGGGATCGGTAGGAGCAGCAGACTGGTCAAGGGCCAGCGCTCCCTCGCGGTTCGCAGCATGTCTGCGAGTGCTGAACTGGGACTGCTCGTGAGCATCGCGACACGCCGGGGGTAGCGGGGAAGAGGCCGTTGCCGACTCGGATCGATCAGGCCTTCTTGCAGCAATTGCTCGCGCACTTCCTCAAAACGGCGCATCACGGTGGTGAGACTGGGCCTCAGGTCGAGCACCTGCACCGTCAAGCTCGCCCGAGCGGCCCAGAAGTTGAGCTTGCCCACCACCAGAACGCCATCGCCGTCGCCTGGAACGAAGTTGAGTTGCTGAAGCTTGGAGGCCCAAACCACAGCTGTGATGCTGGCGTTTCCGTCCGTGAGAGTCAGCCAGAGATGACCTTTTTTGATCTGGGGCCTTGATGCCGTCGCTTGAACGAGAAACCGCGGGGCGAACCCCCGTTCCAGCAAGCTGCCGATCGCGGCATTGAGTTCAGCAACCGAATAGGTGGGGGGAGCGTCAGTGGTCAAGGTGCCGATAGGCCATGCCCCAGTAGAGACAGAGGGCGCTGAAAACGAGGGTCAGGGTGAGGCCCCAGGGGCTTTGGATTTGGGTGGCGCAAATGGCGAGAAGCACGAGGGCGCTACTCAACAGCCGGGCTCCGTCCCGGCGGTTGCTGGCGAAAAGACGCGGCACAAACGATCGAAGCAATCCAGATACTCTCTCGCAGCACCGGTTGGGATGCGCTGTGACATGAAAAAAGGCCCCGCCGTGGCGGGGCCTTTAACGACGCATGCAGCGTCTGGGTTCGATCAGCCCAGGCCGATCTGGGTGAGGATGCCCTGGCCGGTCAGCAGTTCGGTGCCGAGGCCGATCACGAAGCCGAGCATGGCGAGACGTCCGTTCCAGGTCTCAGCGAAGTTGACGAAACCGAAGCGGGCTTGTGCGTTGTCAGACATGGCGAAGAAAAAGGACCTGCCCAATCAATGTAACAAAGGTTTGAGTTTTGTTGACTGTCTTGGGCGGCACATCGGGCCCGCTTTTGGTGCGGATCTCCCCTCTTGCTTCGCGGTTAACGGCGCTTGTTCGTCCTAGCGGTTGCGATCGCGGTGGCGGGGTCATCTGGCCAGGGATGTTTGGGGTAACGGCCACGCATGTCCCGGCGAACATCGTGGTAGCTGCCCCTCCAGAAGCCCTCCAGATCCTGGGTTCTCTGTAAGGGGCGACCCGCTGGCGAGAGCAGCTCGAGCGTCACAGGGAGACGTCCCTCCAGCACCCTGGGGGTCTCCAGGCAGCCAAACATCTCCTGCAGCTTGACGGCAAGGCAGACCTCTCCGTCTCGGTAGTCGAGCCTGGCCTGACGGCCGGACGGGATCAGAAGCGACTCCGGCAATAGTTGGTTCAGTGACTGGCGTTGCTGCCAGGACACCTCTCCCCAGAGAGCCTCGATCAGCTGGTCTTCGCTGAAGTCGCCCAAGCCTGTGCAGCCCAGTAACGAAGGGCCGAGCCACTCCGGCAGGTCCCTGGCCAAAGACTCCCAGTCGCGTGCGGGCCAGGGGAGTCCTTTGTGCTGATGCAGAAGCGCGAGTCGTTCCCGCAGCTGTTGGCTGCGCGGGCCCCAGGGGAGCGTCTCCAGGCCCGCATGGCCCAAATGATCAAGGAGCAGAGAGCACGCCAGTTCAGGATCGGGCCTCTGTTGGGGCAAAGACTGGAGGGTGAGGGCTCCCAGTTGAAGGTTCCGCCGCGATCGGACCCGTCCCTCATCCAGAGCCACCGTTTCCTGCCATTCACCCTCGCGCCTGGCCAGGTCTTCAAGCCAGGAGATGGGGAGGGGCAGGGCGAGCCGGATCCGGGCATTGACCCGCCCGAGGTCGAGACGCGCTACTGCGAGGGCCGCTGACGCCTGCAGGGGGTCCTCCGCTGTCAGCACTGCCCCCCGGCCCTGGCGCAGCTGATAGCTGCTCGATCGTTCAGCGCGCTGTAAAGCCACCCACTCCGGGAATGCCGTTGCCAGTAGTAAGGCCGCCACCAGCTCATCACTGCAATCAGCCGCGGGTGGCTGTCCAGCATGGGGGAGCGCCTGTGCCCGCAGGGCTGGCAGCGCTTCCAGTTGTTGATAGAGCTGCCGGCTGAGTTGTCGGATGCTGTGGATCCGATCGTTCCGGCCCTTCTTCAGCAGCTGCAGCCTGGCCCCAAGGTCGCAGCCATGCTCGTTGGAATTGAGGGGGTCCCGCTCGCTCAGCAGAGCGGCAAGGTCGGCCCCCAGTCGAGAGCGCTTCCACTCGCGGGCATGGAGTAAGAGCATCCCCAGACGGGGATGGGTCCCGATGCCTGCCAGTTGCCGACCGGCATCGCTTGGAAGGCCGGCTGGGGTCAAGGCCCCCAGCCCGACGAGATGGTGCAATCCCTCCTGGAGGGAGGGCCGGGGCGGAGGATCCAGCCAGTGCAGCTGCTCTCCGAGACCGGCTCCCCAGAGCGCCAGGTCAAGCACCAGAGGCTGAGGATCGCAGCGCAGCAACTCAGGTGTGTCGTGCTCCGGGCGTCGCTGTTGCTCCGCTGGTGACCAGAGGCGGACGCATTGACCAGGAGCCTGGCGCCCTGCTCTCCCTCGCCGTTGATCGGCACTAGCCAGGCAGGTCGGCACGGTTTCCAGGCCTTCCATGCCCGTTTCAGGGTCGTAACGACTGCGTCGACTGAGGCCGCTGTCGATCACCAGCCTCACCCCATGAAGGGTGAGGGAGCTTTCGGCAATGGCCGTGGCCAGCACAATCCGTCCGTACCATTCGCTGCTACAAGCGGTCAGAGCACGGGTCTGAACCTCCAGGGGCTGCTGGCCATGGAGGCTGCACAGCTGCCATCCCTCCAGGCTCGAGCATTCCTGGATCGCACGCTCACATTGGTCGATCTCGTGAAGGCCGGGCAGAAACACCAGCACGGTCGGTGGTTGGTGGCGGCTCTCTAACGCGGTAGCGCCGAGGGGCAGGGCATGCTGTTCCAGAGCCCGGATGACCGTGCTGCTGAGACGTTCCCCCGCCCGTGGAGGTAGGTGATGGGTGGTGACGGGATACGAGCGCCCCGCGCTCGTGAGCACCGTGGCGCCGGATAACTCCGCCACCAGTGATTCCAGATTGAGCGTGGCTGACATCAGCAACAGGCGCAGATCCGGCCTCAGGTGATGGCGGACATCCCGCACGAGGGCGAGGGCTAGATCGTTGTCTCGGCCCCGTTCGTGGAATTCATCGAAAATCACGCAGCCAATGCCACTGAGTTCCGGGTCGCTTTGAAGGCGTCGAAGGAACAGTCCCGTGGTCACCACCTCGCATTCGGTGATTGACGAGGACCGCTGCTCATGACGGACGGCGTAGCCAATTCGCTCGCCAGGGGATTCCCCGAGTGCCTCAGCTAATCGGCAGGCAGCGGCACGGGTGGCAAGCCGCCGTGGTTCCAGCATCAGGATGCCCCTGCCCATGGGCGGGCATCCGTTGAGCGCGCCAAGCAAGGCCAGGGGCACACGGGTGGTCTTTCCCGCCCCAGGTGGAGCCTGTAGAAGCACGGTGGATCCTTCCGTCAGCGAGCTGCAGAGCTCTGGAAGCAGCGGGTCGATCGGAAACTCGGGAGAACCGGTCGTGGGCAAAGAGGATTAGCCGAAGATGTTGAGCAGTCCCAGAAGCAGGAGGCTGCTGAGAGCTCCCATTGCTGCCAAGAGTTTCACCAGCGGACTGAGGGAAAAGCGAAGCGTGGCCATGAAGAAAACCTTAAAGGCCGTAGTCCCTTCGGTCTAGCCCCTCTTGAGGTGAGGCGCTGTAGCGCTTCGTACGCCTTTACAAGGAGGGCCTGGCGTTTGGCTCAGCGGACATGCCTCGCCCCATCAACAGGGTGGTATTCCTCGCCTGTCAGCTCTTCGTAAACGATGGCGGGCAGACCGGTTTCGAACATGGTTTGCAGTGCTTCTTTCAGATAGGGATTCCAACCACCAGTGCTGACCTCGCCGTGGCGGACTGTCCAGTCCCAGGTGCCCTGTAAATCCCTAGGGATCCTCCCTTCGCGATCACGACGCGCGACCAGATCCAGAGACTCCACCAGTCCCACCTGGATGGGTTGCTTCCCGTAAGCGGGCGTAAGGCTCAACTCAAGGCGAACCGGATCCTCCTTTAAGAGGCGCAGTCGGAAGCGTGGAGGCAGTTTCACGGATTTGATCACCGCTGCCACAATCCGTGTTCGTTGATCCACCTGGGAGTCCCCCCTACGAGTCCGACCGGCGCCGACAAAGGTCGCCATCACCCAACCTTATTCAGTCGTGGTTCCTGCTTCCGTCAGGCGTCTCCTCTGGGTCGCTCCCGCCACTGAAACGCACGGTGAGCAGGTCCTCTTCTGTGATGCGCCCCTCTTGATCGAGAAGTTCCGGATGCACGGTGATTTGACCGGTGCGGTCTCTCGGGCTACGTGCGGCTCGGAATCCCTGGCCCATCACGCGAAAGGCCTGCCAGAGCAGAAAAACGAAGGCTGCGCCGTAGAGGATTGGGAACAGGCTGTTCAACATGGTGCTCGCCTCCAGCGGTACGGACCAGCTTTGTTCCCATCATCGCCGTCAGGGCCGATGGCGCCGCGGGTTGCATCCGGTCATGGTTTGGTCGGGGATTGCGACTGACGGCTCCCCTTTGTTCTGCGTACCGTCAAGACCTGCGTTTTGCTGTTCTGCGAGCATGTTCAGGCCCGTCACAGCGTCCATGCTCGTCGCGACGGCTGTCGTCGGGCCCCTGGCATTGATCCCTCAGGTTCTGCCCCCGGCACAGGCAGCTTCCGCAGCGGCAGCGGCCCTGACTCCCCAATCGTTCGTTGCTTCGGCAGTCCAGAGAAGCGGGCCGGCGGTCGTCACCCTCGAAACCCAGCGAACCGTGCGCTCCACGGGCGTCTCCGGCTTGCCTGGTGGTCTGATGCTGGATCCCTTCCTGCAGAGGTTCTTCGGGCTGCAGTCACCCGCTGCGCCCAGGGCAAGGGTGGAACGCGGTCAGGGCAGTGGTGTGATCTTCGAGTCCTCGGGACTCGTGCTCACCAATGCCCATGTCGTGGAGAAGGCCGATCAGGTCATGGTCGGCCTGCCTGATGGTCGTCGTGTAGCTGGTCGGGTGCTGGGCCAGGACACCCTCACGGATCTTGCGGTGATCCGGTTGGCGGAATCCGGCCCCTGGCCGACAGCACCCCTTGGCGATTCCGATCGTCTTCAGGTCGGTGACTGGGCGATTGCCGTGGGCAATCCTTTCGGTCTGGAGAACACCGTGACGCTGGGAATCGTCAGCAATCTGAACCGCAACGTCTCCCAGCTGGGAATTTCAGGAAAGAGGCTCGACTTGATTCAGACCGACGCTGCAATCAACCCGGGCAATTCCGGTGGACCGTTGCTCAATGCCGCCGGGGAAGTGGTGGGTATCAACACCCTGGTGCGCTCTGGACCTGGTGCGGGTCTGGGTTTTGCGATTCCGATCAATCGAGCCCGCGCGATCGCTGGTCAGCTTGTGGCCCAGGGGCGGGCCAGTCATCCCATGGTGGGGATTGGTCTGTCGTCGGTTCCCGCGCCTCGCCCTGGTGCCACCGTGCCCCCAGGAGCGGTGGTGCGATCTTTGGTGCCCGGAGGACCTGCTGCGAATGCCGGTTTGCGGGTCGACGATGTGATCGTGGCGCTGGCGGGGGTGCCGGTGGCGACTCCTGCCGCCGTGGTGACTGCGATCGACCGGCATGGGGTCGGTCGTCCTCTCAGCGTGAAGGTGCTGCGGGGAGGGACGGCCGTGAGCTTGTCGATCACTCCTGTGGAGATGAGCAACTTGCCGCGGACGCGCTAGCTGTCAGCGTCCCGTAACTGTTCAACGCAGCGGGTGATGCACTCGCCGTCATCAAGGGAGCAGGTGGTGATGCACTCGAAATAGGTTTCCACTGCGTCCCAGGTCTGTTCGTGCTGCGTTTCTGCGGCGTTCATGGCGCTGGAGTTGAGAGTGCCGGCATGGATCGGGGGCGTGTGGGTCATGGCGATCCGGGAGCAGTGATGTCAGCCTATGCACACCATTTGGGCTGGTAAAGAGAAATGAGTCTTCCTGCCTAACCATCTGTGAAGTTTCGTCTTGCCAGCCCTGGCGATCACTGTTAAGCAGCGCTCTTTTTGCGCTCCTGGCGTTGCTTCTGCTTTTCTCGATTCGCCCGTCGCTTCGCTTCCTGCTCCGCAGCGGCTACTGCGGCGACTGCCGCTTGTTTTTCTTCGTCTTTTTTCTCGAGGTAGTAGTTGTAATCGCCTCGATAAAGGATCAGTTCGCCATCACGAAGCTCGACGATGCGGTTGGCCACCCTTGAGATGAAATAGCGGTCATGGGAGACCAGCAGTGCCGCACCTTCGTAATGAATGAGCGCGTCTTCCAGCATCTGCTTCGCCGGAATATCGAGGTGGTTGGTGGGCTCGTCAAGCACCAGAAGGTTGCAGGGGCTGAGAAGCATGAGAGCCAGAGCCAGTCTCGCTTTTTCGCCTCCACTCAGTTTTCCTACTTCCTTGAAAACGCTTTCATTGCTGAAGCAGAAGTTGCCGAGCAGGGAGCGCACCTGGGTCTGCGTCCAGTCCGGCACCGCTTCAAACATGGTGTCGATCACGGTTTTGCCGAGATCCAAGGCTTCGGCTTGGTTCTGCTCGAAGTAGCTGGCCACGATGTTGTGTTCTCCCAGGCGCGCGCTCCCTTCGTCCGGAGTCTCCAGCCCCATCAGCAGTCGCAACAGCGTGGATTTGCCGGCTCCATTGGGTCCGACGAATGCGATGCGATCCCCCCGTTCCACCTCAAGGTCTGCACCGAGAAACAGGATCTGATCCCCGTAGCTATGGGTCATGGAATCGATCACGGCCACTTGAGCGCCCGAGCGCGGTGCGGGTGGGAAGCGGAAGCTCGGTCCGCCCACGTCCTCGATCGGGGCATCGACTCGTTCCACCTTGTCGAGTTGCTTCTCTCGGCTCTTGGCCTGTGTACTGCGAGTGGCGCTGGCGCGGAAGCGGTCGATATAGGCCTGTTGCGTGGCGATTTCCTTCTGCTGACGCTCAAAGGCGGCTTGGGTGGCTTCCCGCTCCAGGGCTTTCTGCTCCAAGTGGTCGGTGTAGTTGCCGAGGTAGCTCCGCGAGATCCCGCGTTCCGTGCTCACGATCTGATTGCAGACGCGATCCAGAAAGGTGCGGTCATGGCTGATCACAACCAGTGCAGCGCTCTGTTCGGTGAGGTAGCCCTCCAGCCATTGGATCGTTTCCACGTCCAGATGGTTCGTGGGCTCGTCGAGTAGAAGCAGGTCAGGGTCTTGGAGCAGGATCTTGCCAAGGGCGATGCGCATCTGCCAGCCGCCGGAGTAGTCGGCAACCGGCCGTTCCGCGTCATCAGCACTGAATCCGATGGTGGGGAGAAGCTTGTCGATGCGGGCATCGAGTTCGTAGCCGTGCAGTGCCTCGAAGCGCGTTTGCAGTCGCCCGAGCTCGTGGATCAGATCGTCAAGGTGGTCGGCATCTGCCGCCGCCCGTTCCGATGCCATGGCTGCTTCAACCTCGCGCTGCTGATTCAGCACTTGGGCCGCTTCTCCGAAGGCTTGAAACAGTTCCTGGCGGACGCTGCGTCGGGGATCGACATCGAATTCCTGCTGCAGATAGGCGATCCGCGGGTCCCCTTGGCGGACGATCTGACCTCCGCTCGGTTCCTCGAGGCCGGCAATCAGGCGCATCTGGGTGGATTTTCCTGCACCATTCACGCCCACGAGACCGATGCGATCCCCGGCCTTCACCTCCCAGGTCACATCCCTGAGCACTTCCCCGGTTGGGTAGATCTTGCTGACGCGCTCAAGTCTCAGCACGTGATGGAAGGGGCTGGCATCTCTCCATCATCCCGTGCGGGGTGAAAGGCAGACTGAATGCTGCGATCCGAACCACCGGCGATGGCAAGACTGGAGCAGGTGACGGCCCTTGTGGTAGCGGCCGGGTTGGCCATCGTCAGCTATTGGCTGTTTTTCAGCTGGGCCGGTGGTGGGGACCACGGGCGTCTAAAGCCAAAACCATCGGGGCTGCGGGAACTGCCTGAGAGCCGCTCCCTCAGAGTCCACCCCGGGCCTTGATCAGCCATTGCTTGGTGCGATCGTCGTCAAGATCGCCAAGGTGCGCTCTGACCTGATCGGGCGTGACAGGAAGCGACAGGCTTTCTCCAATGGCGCAGATGGCCTCGATGGCTCCCTGCGGGTTCTGAAGCGCTTGTCTGAACAGACTGTTGGTCAGGTCGCGGTCACTTTCAATCCGGCGATACAGCTCAGCAGCGTTGCTCATGGAGGTGGGAGTGTCGTCTTCCAACGCTATGAAGGGTGCGCCGCTTCGGCAGCGTCTTGACTCTCTGAGAGGTTTCGGCTCAGGCGGCCTGCTCGAGATCGGTGTCGCGCAGTCCGATGGCTGAAGCATCTTCCATGCTGCGGGCGTCCATGCAGAGCACCTTGCGGAGCTGGGCGTAGTTGGCGGCCTGGGAACGACGTCCCTCCTGGATGGCTCCGTATTCAGCCCGCTGGAGCACGTGGTGGAGATGGGTCAGCAGGTAGGTGCTGATCACTGCAGAGACCAGCACATCATCGGTTTCCTGCCGACGCCTTGATCGGCTGGCGGACCGGGAGCTGTTCCGGCGAGCGGGGCTCAGGCTTGCGGGTCTGGGCATGGGGCTCCTTGGCGGAGGGGCTGATGGTCGAGAGCGGGCTGTTGATCGAGGAGTCTCTGGGGGTCGATCAGCGTTCGTTTGCCTGCAGCATAGTGCTGGATACTATCCTTGCACACCTCTGTACACTCTTGAGTAGCTCTGCCTGCCTTTGGGTCGTGCCTACCCGCCAAACCTCCTCCAGCGGGAAGCCGAAGTCCCCTCGGATTCAGGTCGTGCTGCCAGAAGATCTCTGCCAGAGGCTCTCCTTGCTGGCCGAGCAGGAATCGCGCACTGTGAGCAACATGGCCAAGGTGCTGATCCAGCAAGGTGTGCAGCGCTATGAGCAGGGCGCAGCCTCGGATGCGCCTGTGGAGCGGATGCGCACGGCGCTTGAGGCGCAGCAGCCTCGCCGCCTGCGTGGGGCCCCTCGCCGCCTGCGTCTCTATCGCCCTGGCTGAGCCCCTCGTTCAATGAGCCGCCAGCCTGTTTGGAAAACAGCCTGGCCTCTCAGGCGGGCTCGGCTCGCTGCCCCAGCACAACGGCGCGCTGGGCACCAGTCACGGCTGGCGCATTGCCGGGGTGGCGCCGCTGATGCCACCAGGCGAGCAGGGCAAACACAATCGCCTCCCGGCTGGCGGCGGGAAGCTCCAACGCATCGCTCGATCGCACACGCAGCCCGCAGCAACGGCGGGTTAGCTCACGCATCATGGTCGGGTTTCTGCCGCCGCCACCAGCCACCAGGAGCTCCAGGGGGAGCGGCCGGCCCTGGGCTTGGATCCGCGCGAGATCCGCTGCCACCACTGCGGCAGTGAAAGCGGTGAGGGTGGCAAGGCAGTCGTCATTGGAGGCATTGCTCAGTTCGGAGAGTCGTCGTTGCAGGTCATCGCGTCCAAAGAGTTCTCGGCCCGTGGATTTCGGCGGAGCCTGAAGGAAGTAAGGCTCCTGCAGCCAGCGCTGGATCCAGGCCTCGTGCACCTTCCCGGCTGCGGCACGTTGTCCATCCCGGTCAAACGTCTCCCTGCCGTGGCTGAATTGCTGGATGGCCAGATCGATCAGACTGTTGGCCGGTCCGCAGTCCCAACCCAGCACCGGCTGGTCACGGTCAGGCCCGCAGCGGGGAGGGATCAGGGTGAGATTGGCGATTCCTCCCAAGTTCAGAAGGGCGCGCCAGCCCGTGCAGCGACCAAGCAGGGCTGCATCCGCCATGGGCACAAGCGGCGCCCCCTGGCCCCCAAGAGCAAGGTCCGCTGCTCTGAAGTTGTGAATCACTGCCCGGCCCAGTTGCTGGGCCAGCGATTCGGCCTGCAACATTTGCCAGCTGGCCCCCAGTCGCAAGCTTCCGTCGACATTCCGCTCGGGTGGACGGTGCCAGATTGTTTGTCCGTGGCAGCCCACCAGGCTGGCCTGGCCCAGGGGATCGCAGGCCCGAGCGGCTTCGGCCTGATGGAGGGTGATCTCTTCGGAGAGTGCCAGCAGTGAACCGGCTGCGGTCGGTTCCCCCTGCGCCACCGCCAGGATCCTGGACTGAAGCTCCCTTGGGTAAGGCAGTGATGCCTGGCGAATCAGGCGCCAATGGGGCTGGCTTGGGTGGCCGTTGAAGTCCACAAGCGCGGCATCGACCCCATCGGCGCTGGTGCCGCTCATCAGCCCGATGACGCGCATGAGTTCAGGTTCTAGGCAGCTTCTGAAGGTCGTCGATTAACCCCATCACCACCAGCACGTGGCCCTCTTGGAGGATGTGGGAGGCCGGTGGATTCACGGTGAGATCCCTTGCTGGACCAGCTGCCAGCACATTCACGTGATGGTTTTTACGCAGGTTCAGGTCCCGTAGAGAACGGCCCACGAAACGCCCTGGCACCTTGATCTCCTCGATGCAGTGACGTTCATCGAGCTCAAGGCGCTCCATCAGATTCGGCCGCACGAGTTCCAGCCCAAGGCGCTCACCTTGCATGCGCGAGGGGAACACCACCTTGTCGGCTCCAACGCGAATCAGCATCTTTTCGTGCAGATCGCTGGTGGCTCGTGCAATCACCCGCCGGACCCGACTGCCCTTGCCATCCTTGGCGATCAGGGTTGCAGTGATGCTGGCTTCGATTGGCTCGCTGATCGCGACCACCACGGTGTCCATGTCGAGAATCCCGGCCTCACGCAGGGATTCCTCATCGGTGCAGTCCACAACCCGCGCCTCGATGGAGGGTTCCTGCTGGCGTAGTTCCTCGATAGCCCGGGCGGAGCGGTCCACGGCCAGAACCTCCGCGCTGTTCTGAAGCAACTCGCGGCACACGGCGCTGCCGAAGCGTCCGACACCGACAACCCCGAAACTTTGCAGCTGGGCGTCTCCGGATGCGGCCCAGCTCCACCACTCCCTAGACATAGAGATCCTCCCGGGGGAAACCGATTCGATTCTGACGAGTGAACAGATCCCGGTTGAGGGTTTCCCAGATCGCACTCAGTAGCAGCAGGATCCCCAGGCGTCCCACAAACATGCCCAGCACCAGCACCAGCTGCCCGAATCGTCCAAGGTGCTCAGTCACCCCCAGATCCAGTCCCACGGTGGCGAAGGCGGAAATGCAGGTGAACAGAAGCTCCAGAAACGTGAAGGGTTCCTCACCACTGAGGTTGCTACTAAGGGCCAGGAGCAATGCCATCGCCAGCACGAACAGGAGCGAGGCCACCGTGATGCTGACGGCTCGCAACACCACCTTGTCGGAGATCTGACGGTTGCGGATCACCACGTCCTCACGGCCCCGCAGGGTGGAGCGGGTCGCAGCGACAAGGGCGACCACCGTTGTGGTCTTGATGCCGCCTCCAGTTCCCCCCGGGCTCGCCCCGATGAACATCAGGGTCATCATCAGCAGCAGACCGGAATCCGAGATGCTCTGGAGGGAGAGATGCACGGTGGTGAAGCCGGCTGTGCGAGCACTGACCGATTCGAAGAGTGCAGCCATCAGTCGTTCCGGCCAGGCCACGCTGCTGAGGAACTGTCCATGTGTGAGTGATTCGGTGATCAGCAGACCGCCGGTGCCGATGGCGATCAGGATCAGGCTGGAGCGCAGAACGAGCCGGGTGTGCAGGCTGAGATTGCGGCGATTGAGGCGCTGGCGATGGGTCCAGACGTCATTGGTCACGCGCCAACCAAGGCCGCCGAGCACAATCAGCACCAAGATCACCGCGTTCACAACGCCGTTGGTGCGGTAGTTCTCAAGGCTGTCGCTCCAGAGGCCGAAGCCTGCGTTGTTGTAAGCGGAAATGCTGTGAAACAGGGATGCCCAGAGCCGCTCAGGTCCCCGTGGCAGATCGGTGAAGCCGAAGCTGTAGAGAACCGTGGCACCGATCAGGATCATCACCGCTGCCGTCAGGGCAATGCCGCGGAAGGTGCTGCCCACCCCCCCGACGCCGAATTCATCGAGGGTCTGACCGCGGTCAAGCCGTTGCCTCAAGGCAGTACCACGCACCACAAATCCCTGGAGGAACGTGGTGATCGCCATCAGTCCAAGGCCTCCCACCAGGATCATCACGGCCAGAACCCCTTGCCCGATCGGCGTGAGGTCCTGACCAACATCGATGACTGACAGCCCGGTCACGGTGACGGCGGAGGTGGCGGTGAACAGGGCTTCCCAGAGGCCCACTTGCGAGCCAGAGCAGACCGGTGTTGCCAGGATCAGGGTGCCCGCCAGGATCACCAGAAGTCCTGTGACCACCGTGAATTGGGGGACCGTCAGGCGTCGATACCAGGCCTGAGTTCGGGAGAGCGCGGCAGGGATCGGCATCGTCAGCCTCCCTGAACCTGCCGGAGGATCAACGCAGGAACCAGCAACGTCATGATCACGGTGAGGCCGGCGCCGTAGCGCGGAACATCGAGGAAGTGATAGCGCCCCGGACCGAAAACCATCAGGTTGGTCTGATACCCCATCGGCGTCAGAAAAGACTGGCTCGCCCCGAACAGCACCAGCATCAGCAGCGACTGGGGTGGAAGGCCGAGAGGCTGAGCCAGTTGAGTGGCTACCGGCACCAGCAGGGCTACCGAAGCAGCGTTGCTCATCACATTGGTGATCAGTGTCGTGACCAGGAACATCGCCGCGAGGGCTGCATAGGCCGGCCAGGGTTGCAGCAGTCGCTCTAGGTCCGCCGCCAGACCATCGGCAAGCCCACTGGTCTGCATCGCCACGCTGAAGCTTGAAAGGGAACCGAGCAGCAGAATCACATCGAGCCGGATCGAGCGCTGCACCTCACCAGGTCGGAGACAACCGGTGATCACCATCGCCACCACGGCCAGCAGAACCGCTGCGACGAGCGGGATGGGGGTGAGCGTGGGGATCAACAGCATCAGCACTGCGATGCCGATGGCTAGGGGTTTGCGTCGAACCGTTGGCAGGTCGTTTTCAAGCTGATCGAGCACCAGCAGATCGTTGCTGGCTTGCAGTCCGCGGATGGCATCAAGGGGAGCTTGTAGCAGTAAGACGTCGCCTTCCCTCAGGACGGCCTGGCCCAGTCGCTCCTGCACGGTTTGCTGGCCGCGGCGAAGGGCCAGCACCGTGGCGTTGTGGCGCTGGCGGAAACGAAGCTCCCTGAGACTGGCGCCGGCCAGGGTGGATCCCGCCGGGAGCAGCACCTCAACCGTGCGTTGTCCGCCATCGACCTCCGTCGAGAACAGGGTCGCTTCCAGGTCGGAGAAAGCCATCGGGTTGCCCGGCGGGCGCTGGGCATCGGCGAGTTGGATGGTGTGGTCCTGCTGGAGGCGTAGGAGGTCATCTCGGGTGACCCTCAGCAGCAGCCGGTCTCCGGCTTCGAGGCGACGATCGGCGAGTGGTGGGAGCAGACGTTCTGCCCCCCGTTGCAGTTCCAGTACATCCACATCAAAGCGCCTCTGAAGACGGCTGTGGCGCAGGGTCTGGCCCACCAGGCTGGAGTTTGAAGGGATGGTGACCTCTGTTGTGTAGCCGCTCTGGCTGGGACTTGTGGTCAGTTGGTTGTTGTCCTCACCGCGGCTCGGCAGCAAACCAGACGGTGCAAGGAGCATGAAGACTGATCCCGCTAGCCAGACCGGCAGTCCG
The DNA here is from genome assembly GCF_004332405.1 of Synechococcus sp. BS56D. Lineage (NCBI taxonomy): Bacteria > Bacillati > Cyanobacteriota > Cyanophyceae > Synechococcales > Synechococcaceae > Synechococcus > Synechococcus sp. BS56D. The sequence continues at coordinate 16,429 of NZ_PHQU01000006.1, forward strand.
ATCGCCGTCATGCTGAAAAGCTCGAGCGGGCCGAGGCCAAGCTGGCGGCTGATGTCACTGGCGAGCAGGTTCACGGAGCTACCCAACAAGGTGAGTGTGCCCCCGAGAACCGTCGCGAAGGAGAGGGGAAGCAGGACCCGCGATGGGGCGATTCGGCGGCGGCGGCACCAGCTCTCCAAGACCGGCAGCAGACTGGCGACAATTGGTGTATTCGGCACCACGGCCGAAATCGGTGCGACGACCAACGTCAGCAGGGCCACCATCCGCCTGGAGCTGCGGATCCGTTCAGAGGCGATCAGCTCCCGCAGACGATCGAGTGCGCCACTGCGGAAGAGGGCCGCGGACACTGCAAAAAGACCCATCAGGGTGATCAGGGCCGGACTGCCGAATCCCGCCAGCCCCTGCTCCGGTGTCAGGACACCCGAGCTCACGAGCAGAGCGACGCTGAGCAGGCCCGTCAGCTCTGGTGCCAGCCATCCTGTAACGAACAGCACGACAGCCAGCAGTAGAACCGCGAGCGTGATCAGGGCCTGGGGGTGTTGCAGGGCTGCAATCAGCTCTGCCATGGAGGAGGCGCTTCATTGGCTGTTGCCACCGTATCTGCCCTGCTGTTGTCTCCCCAGAAGCGCATGCTCAGTTTGTTCAGCAGGCCCTGCAGCCCCGTGCCTGTTGTGGCCGATAGATAAATGACATCCGCTTCCAGCTGGCGGATGCGTTCGATCGCTTCGGCATCGCAGCGGTCGATCTGATTGGCCACCACCTGACGGGGTTGGCCACAGCCGAGGGAATCCAGCAAGCCGTGCACAGCCTTCAGCTGACCGGGCCAGTCGGGATCCCCGAGATCCACGACCAGCAGCAGCAGGTCGGCATCCAGGGTCTCTTCAAGGGTGGCCCGGAACGCTTCTCTGAGTGCCGCCGGTAGATCGCGGATGAAGCCCACCGTGTCGGTGATCAACAGCTCATCCGCAGCCGCGCCTTCTCGGGGAAAGGCAAGTCGGCGCGTGGTGGGGTCGAGGGTGGCGAAGAGTTTGTTCTCAGCGAGCACCCGCTGGCTTTCGCGTTTCCCACAGAGAGCGTTCAGCAGCGAGGACTTGCCGGCGTTCGTGTAGCCGACGAGAGCGAGGCGATGGAGCCCCTCGCGGCGATCCCGTAGTCGCGCTCGATGCTCTTGCAGCTGGAGTAGGCCGCGGCGAAGGGTTTCGATCCGTCGGCTGATCGTCCGACGGTCCTTCTCCAACTGGGTCTCACCGGGCCCTCGGGTGCCGATCCCGCCCCCCTGCCTGGAGAGGCTTCGGCCCCGTCCGATCAGGCGCGGAAGCCGGTAGCGCAGCTGGGCCAGCTCCACCTGCAGGCGCCCCGCTGCGCTGGCGGCGCGCTGGGCAAAGATGTCGAGAATGAGCTCGGTGCGATCCATGACCGGGCAGTCGAGCCACCGTTCGAGATTTCTGGCTTGCACGGGTGTTAGCTCCCGGTCAGTGACCACCAGAGAGGCTCTGTGGCGCCGCACCTCGATGGCCGCTTCCTGCAACTTTCCCGTTCCCCAGAGGGTCTGGGGGTTTCCAGTGCTGTGCTTCTGGTTGCAAACCATCACGGGCTGGGCGCCCGCGCTGCGTACGAGTCCTTCCAGTTCGGCCAGATCGCGCTCCGCCCGCTGGGCATCTCCACCGCTGAGGGTGAGCATGAGGACCCGTTCCTGGTCCTCGGCCTCCCGTGGGCTGGCCATGGACGGACGGTTGTCGTCCAGCGCAGAAGGGGGCTGTTCGCAGAGGCTCTCAAGATCCTGAGCATCAGCAGCTGCCCAGCCGAGGCTGGCATCGGGGCTGGGCAGCCAGCCCCGGGCGGCGCGCTGACCGCCGCGCTCAGGCCGCGCCATGTAGCGGAGCCAGAGCTCCGGTTGCAGATCCAGGGCCACCACGGCCTCGCGCGGGTCTGGAACGAGGGCCGCACTGTTGCTTCCTGGCAGACAGCTCATCAGCCGCCAGCGGCTCCTGTCGCCGGTTCTCCGTCTGGCGCTGTCAGTGAGATGACTCTGCAATTGCCCCGATTCAGTCAAGGGGCCGATCCAGAGGAGGCGGCAAAGCCCTCGGGCATCAACGAGCAGATGCAGGGGCTGCTCCATCTCCAGGGCCATGTCGGCCAGGCGGTTCAGTGTGAGCTGGTCGGCTCCGTGTTCGGCGGGATGGCGCCGATGGCTCAGCTTCTCGGCCTGCCTCAGCTGGGAGGGGCGCAGGCCGCGGGTCCGACCCGCCAGATGGGCTTGTCTCAACCGCCCAGAAGCCAGGCCCCGGCTGCTCGAAGACCCAGGGACAGGCCTGGTAGTCGGGCTAGATAGGTGAGGCGGCGGAGTCGGTAGGCCAGGGGGCCGGCCAGGGTCAGTCCCAGGCCGGTCAGGCTGGCTTCACCCTTGCCGAGACTCATCATTTCACCGAGATCGTTGTACTGGAACGGAGGGGCTTGGACCCTGGCTCGGGTGGCCATCACGGTGCGGGCGGCTGCTTCCCCCTGTTGCAGAGCCACCTGAGCGGTGCGGGGCCAGTCGCCAGCCGTGCCATCGGCGTTGTCGTGGGCGGCTACATCGCCAATCACCACAAGATTCGGACTGGTCAGGCTGCAGAGGCTTGCATCAACGAGCAGGCGCTCCCCACGACATTGGGGGCTGGGGATCAGCTCCGGCACCCGTGGGCGAGTTCCAGCGGTCCAGATCAGACCGTTGTGTTTCAGGGGCGGGGTGTTTGGGTCTTGAAGTGTGACCGAATCAGCCTGGACAGACTGCACGCTCTGGTTGAGGTGCACGTGCACTCCCCGGCGCTGAAGCGCCAGTGAGGCTTGTTCGCGGTTGAAAGCTTTCGCCAGAGGCAGGATCGAGTCTCCGCGTTCGATCAGGTGCAGCTCAGCGGCGCCTTCAAGAAGATCAGCCATTTTGCAGGCCAGTTCCACACCCGTGGCACCGGCGCCAACGATCACCAGGGCGACCCCGGGGCGATCCACCCCGTTGTTGCGTGGCTGCCGTTGAAGCTGGCGTAGGTGGTTGCGCAGCCGAGCCACATCACTGAGGGTGTGGAACTGCAGGGCGTGCTCACGGACGCCAGGGATCCCGAAGTCTTGGGGTTCGGAGCCGCTGGCCAGCACCAGCTGGCCATAGGCCAGGCAAACCCCAGAGTCGGTTTCCACGGTGCCGGTGACGGTATCGATCCGCCGGGCCCGCTCCTGAAGGCGCACTATTCCGCGATTATCGAGGAGTTGGGCGTAGCGGGGGGCAACTTCCCACGTTTGCAGTTCACCGCTCAGCAATTCATAAAGGAGCGGTAGAAACACGAACCGATCGTTCGGTTCAATCAACACGATCGGAGGTCGGGGCTGCTGATGGCTGAGGGCCAGGGCTGCGCTCAGTCCACCAAAACCACCGCCAACGATCACCACGGGCTGGGCATCGGCGGCTGAGGCAGACATGCGGGTCCCGATGGCGTTCCTGAACCATAGGCAGCGCCGGGGTGCCGGCGGCATTGGAGGATGGAGACATGAATCAAGGCGAGCTTGCAGCGGATGGTTCGGCAGCCAGGGTGGCGGTGATGTCAGGTGATCAGTTCCTGCAGGAAGCACGCGCCCGGCTTGACGCGCTTGAGCCTCAGGCACGCCTGTGCTGGGGCATCGAGCACTACGGGCCAGGCTTTGCGCTCACCACCAGCTTTGGAATTCAGTCAGCGGTGCTTCTGCACATGCTCAGTCGCTGTCCTGGTGGCGATTCAGTGCCTGTGATCTGGGTTGACACTGGATATCTGCCCCAGGAGACCTACCGCTATGCCGACGCTCTAACCCGTCGCTTTGATCTGCAGTTGCATGTGGCCCAGAGCGAGCTCTCCGCCGCCCGCATGGAAGCTCTCCATGGCCAGCTCTGGAGCACCGGTCGTGTCGAAGACATGGAGTTGTACTTGCGGTTGCGCAAGGTGGAGCCTCTTGAGCGGGCCATGGAGTCGCTCAACGTGCAGTGCTGGGCCAGTGGGGTGCGACGAGGTCAGACCGACCATCGCGGCACCATGACCCTCCTCGATCCGATCCGGGGGCGGCTCTCCCTTCGCCCGCTTCTCCAGTGGACACCCAGGGACGTCTACTACTACATGCAGGAGCATGACCTGCCTCAACACCCACTGTTTGAGAAGGGCTATTCCACAGTTGGTGACTGGCATTCGAGTGCACCGGATGGCGCGGAGCAATCCGGACGTGAGACCCGTTTCGGTGGACTCAAACAGGAGTGCGGCATCCATCTGCCGGGCGTGATGGGTGATGGCATCTAGCTATGCCGGATGGCTTCCGCGCTCTGCTGATCGGCAACAGCCGCTGGCACTGGGCGGAGCAACGGTGTGATGGCTGGAGTTTCGATCACACTCCTCCCGACTCCTTGCGATTGCAGCAGCGTCCTCCCCATCTCTGGGCTGCTGTCGGAGCCGTTCCTCCCGATGCCACCCTCCAGCGCTTAAGGCAGGTGCAACTGCGTGATGTGCCTCTGAGGGAGGCACCACCTTGGCTTGGGGTCGATCGAGCCCTGGCCGGGTGGCGGGCCTGGCAGCAGCTGCGCGATGTCGGTCGTGGCGTAGTGGTGGTTGATGCAGGCACCGTGTTGAGCCTCACGCGGGTCACCCCTGCCGGGGAATTTGCAGGTGGCCAGCTGGCAGCCGGAATGGCGTTGCAGTTGCGAGCGATGGCGGCTGGTGCTGAGGCCCTCCCTTTGCCTGCAGAACCCCTGCGTACCGAGGAGCACTCCCTTGCGTTTGAATCGCAGAGCTTGTTCCCTCGCGAGACGGCTGCAGCGATGCGCTGCGGGGTTCGTCAGGCCCTGCTGGGTCTGATCGTGGAGGCCCAGCGCATCAGCGAGTCACCCCTCTGGCTCTGCGGCGGTGATGCCCCAGAGCTGCTCCCCCGCTTGCTCGCCAGGGGGGTGCCTGTGCATCACGCTCCGAACCTGGTGCTGGAAGGCTTGCTTCAGCTCCGCAATGAGCACGACCTCAGGCCGATCAGGCCAGATTGAGATCGCTCAAAATCTGATCGGCCATCTCATCGGCTTTCACCTTGCGGTAAATCAACTCGAGTTTGCCCTCAGGATCGATCACGAATGTGTGGCGCATCATTCCCATGAATTCGCGCCCCATGAATTTCTTGAGGCCGTAGCTCTCGAAAGACTCCGCCACAGGACAGGGCTCCTCATCCGTCAGCAGGCTGAAGGGCAACTCCTGTTTGGCGATGAAGCGTTGGTGGGATGCAGCATTGTCCTTGCTGATGCCGAGCACCGTGATGTCGTGCTGTTCGAAGGCTGCGAATCGGTCACGGAAGTTGCAGGCTTCCTTGGTGCAGCCAGGGGTCGCATCCTTGGGATAGAAGTAGATCACCACCCGGCGTCCTTTGAATGAGGACAACTGCACCATGTCACCGTTTTGGTTGGGGAGTGTGAAATCCGGTGCAGCATCACCGATCTGAAGGGCCATGGGGCGGTGAACAGACGTTGGGGCGCAGCGTACCTGTCCTCTGGTTGATTCCCCTGCAGCAACAGCGACCCTCCGATCCAGACCTGGTTAGCGCTCGTGAATGGCGTTGGGCTGAGCCGCTCCCGCAGCGCCGTCGTTCCGAGTTTCTGCGCTCTCGGGCCTGGATGAGACGGCTCCTTGGTGAGCTCATGGACGTTGAGCCCTTGGCTATTCCCCTGGATGCTCCACCAGCAGCTCCGCCAACCTTGGCGCCAGGCTGGGGATGCGTCAGTCTCAGCCACTGTCCCGATGCTTTGCTCGTGGGCTGGGGGCCCAGGAAGCTCGGTGTTGATCTGGAGCGACGCGATCGGATGCTGCCCGCAGAGGCTCTGGCCCGTCGTTTTTTTCCGCCGGAGGAGCGTGTGCAGCTTCGGGGGCTAGAGCCTTTGGCTCTGCGCCAGGCCGTGCTTGATCGTTGGGTGATCAAGGAGGCGGCAATCAAGTGGCAGCGAGGTTCCCTCGCGAAGGATCTGCCTCAATGGTGCTGTCGCGAGGACCTGCGCACGGTGGTCCATTGCGGGGAGGGGCAGGAGCTGGCTGTCCAGGGTTGGCGCCATGGTTCCTGGACCCTGGCCATGGTTCAGGATGCCCTGGACGGGGAGGGGTGTGACGCTTCCAGACAGGTCTCCATGCTCTGCCTAGCGTGAATGCCATTGCATGGTTAGGCCCGTGGCCTCCCCCTCCCTGAGAGGTCTCCCCACCCTGTTGGCTGCCGTCTGCCTGGCGGTTTTGGGTCTTGATGGCATGCGTCGTTCTCCCTCGCAGGGGCTGGTGGACCTGTTGCCGCCTGCCTTGGCTGATGGGTCAGGTGGTGTGAGCCAGGTGCTGGAGGATCGGGAGAGTGCTCTGCAGCGACGCCGTGATGCGGAGGTTCTGCTGGCTCAGTTCGTCCGTGGCCAGATGACTCGCCACTACTGGGGGCATTTCGCCGCTTCGCTGGAGGACCTGGGTCTGCTGACCGGTGAGCATCTCGAGGCCCGGGTGGAGCGCGGTGATGGTTACAGCCGTCTCTGGCTGATGCCGAGGCGGGGGGGTGAGGCTTTCTTGGCCGATGTTCGTCTCAGGGGAGACCGGCTCGAGCGGCGCCTATGTCGAGGTGATGCTTCCTCTGCAGCGCAAGGCCCATCGCTGGGCTGCCCTGCAGGCTGGAACGAATTCGCCGCTGAGGAGATATCTAATACCTGGAATTAGGAGACCCAATGGAATTTTGTGTCTCGCTGTGTTGATCCCGTGCGGGCGAACATGGGGCGCCAGAGGTGCTGTAACGCACCAATGTGTTGGCGTTTTTCTGTCTCGGGGCTAAAAGTGAATTGACGTCTTTTTTCGCCGTCCGTGTTCACCCGTCTCGCTGCCGGCCTTCTCGCTGGCGCTTCTCTCTCCACCCTGGCTGTCGCCGCTGAAGCCGGTACCAAGCAACCCGTTCGCTGGGTTTCTGGTGGTGCTGTTTGGACCACCAAGTCCAAGGCTTTCAAAACCTTCTTCAAGAACGGTGAGATCACCGATCGCGCTCTCCAGGCTGGTATCAACAACTCTGGTTGGACTGCCGATGAGATCCGTGAAGGCATGACCAAGACCTACAAGGTCGACCTGATCGGCGTTTCCCGCTTCCTTTACTCCAAGGATGGCGTGAAGTTCCTGAAGGATCAAACCCGCAGCTACTTCCCCTACTGGAAGAAGCAGAAGACCGCTGTGGTCGCCCTGCGCTCCGCCATCATCGCCGACTCCAAAGACGGCAAGCTGTCGTCCGCCGGCATCATGAAGAACCTGCCCGTCGCCTTCCGTCTGAACGACAACGGCTCTTCAGACGGCTCCCAGAACGTGTGTAAGAGCGGTCTCAGCGGCGCTCAGGCCACCTCCCTTCTGTCCTGGTACGTGTTCCTGCCCGCTTGCGTGCAGGCCAACCAGATCCTCCCCGCTGCTCCTGCTCCCCGCGCTGCTGCTCCCGTCCGCGGCCTCTGGTGATCGACTGACAGGTCCTCTTCAGAGGATCCCTCAGATGCAAGCCCCGGCATTGCCGGGGCTTTTTTATGGTCCGCTCGATTCGAGGGCTGCCGGGCTTAGCCAGTGCCCAGTGAGCCGTTGATGGCGCAGGCGCTGGGGCAAGGTGCCGCCCCGTCGCTGCTCCAGCAGGCGTCGCAGCAATTGAAGATCCGTGGCTGGATGGTTGCGGTTGGTCTCCAGGCGTTGCCGGTAGGGGCGTCCCTCCCCGAGCCAACGTTCGATCAGAGGCGGATCAAGCGGAAGACCGAGGGTTTCGCTCCAGTGCTCAAGGCTGAGCTGCCAACCGGTGCTTTCGAGGCTGGGGCGGAGTTGATCACCGCTCTGGAGATGGTTCAGCCACGCCCGTTCCTGGGTGATCAGGCTTTGCAGAATCTGCTGATCAGATGCACTCAGCTGATCAGCAGCACCGCTTTCCCCGCAGGCAGCAGCAGGGCCGAGCTCAGGCGCACTGATCAGAAGGCGCAACCGGCTGCCGGTGTAGCAGTGGCTGGAAACTCTGTTCCAGAGTTTTAGGTCGCTGGCTGTCGCCAGATCCTCCTGGCTCAGCCGGCCGCCGATCACCTCAAAGCGATGCTCGTTCGCCAGGGTGTCCAGCTCAGCAACCCCGCTCAGCAGGGTGGGTCTGTGGAGCGGATCGAGCAGTTGCAGTTGGGCCTCGAGTCGGTCTTGGTCCTCGCGGGAGTGGCAGAGGATCGTGACACCTCCTTCGGCCACTGCTGCCAGTGGATCAAGGGCCCAAAGCAGTGATCGGCCCCCAAGCAGCAGCACCCGGTCCGTGCGCTTCCAAGGCAGATCAGCCCAGAGGCGTTTCCTCAGCTCTTGCAAGCGCTCGCCGTCTTGGGCCAGTTGGCGCTGCAGCCAGCGTTCCATCTGGGGCCGTTCAGGCCCACTGCTCACCAGCAGAGGATGGTCATCGACCGCTTCGGCCGCGGCGGCCAGTTGGGCGGCACGTCGCTCGAGCATCCGTTCCCGCCTCTGGCCCTCCCATCCCTGGTGGCCTGGCGTCCAGAAGGCTTCACCCTGCAGGGCTGAGGGCAGATATTGCTGGGCCACCCAGTGTTCACGGAAGGCATGGGGGTAGCGATAGCCCTGGCCATCGCCGAAGGCATCGCCATCCCTATTGGCGTCACGCAGATGGCTGGGGACCTCCTGCTTTTGGGCGCTGCGCACGCTCTTGATCGCTTCGAAGATGCCGATCGTGCTGTTGCTTTTGTCGGTGCAGGCCAGATAAAGGGCGGCCTGGGCCAGTGGGTAGAGCCCTTCCGGGAGGCCTATGCGTTCAAAGGCTGCCGCGCAAGCTTCCACCACCACGACCGCCTGGGGGTCGGCCAGACCGACATCTTCCCCGGCGGCAATCAGCATGCGCCGGAAAATGAAGCGGGGATTCTCTCCCGCTTCGATCATCCGTGCCAGCCAGAACAGGGCGGCATCGGCATCTGAACCTCGCAGCGACTTGATGAAGGCGCTGATCGTGTCGAAGTGGGCGTCCCCTTGCTTGTCGTAAAGCACGGCCCGCTGTTGGATTGACTCCTCGGCGATCGTCAGATCAATGCGCACCGTGCCGTCGTCGTCGACTGGGGTGCTCTCCACCGCCAGCTCCAATGCATTGAGCAGGCTGCGGGCATCGCCCGCCGCTACATCCACCAGGTGGCTCGCAGCCTCCTGGCTGATCGTTACCGAGCGGTTGCCATAGCCATGCTCTGGATCGGTCAGGGCACGTTCCAGCAGTCGTTCCAGGTCAGAGGGCTCCAGGGCCTGAAGCCGGAACAAGCGCGAGCGGCTCACCAGGGCCTTGTTCACCTCGAAATAGGGGTTCTCGGTGGTGGCGCCAATCAGGGTGAGGGTGCCGTTTTCTACCCAGGGCAGCAGGGCATCCTGCTGGGCACTGTTGAAGCGGTGGACCTCATCGATGAACAGGATCGTCCTCAGGCCGTGGCGTTCGAGTCGCTGGCGTGCCGCATCGACTTCAGTGCGCAGGTCTTTCACTCCCGCCAAGACGGCATTCAGTGAGCTGAAGTGGGCGCGTGTGTGATTGGCGATGATCCGCGCCAGGGTGGTCTTGCCGACTCCAGGTGGGCCATGCAGCAGTAGGTTGCCGACCCGGTCTGCAGCGATCGCGCGACGCAGCAGCCGACCTTCCGCAAGGATCGCTCCCTGCCCAACGAATTCATCGAGGCTGCGTGGCCTAAGCCGATCAGCCAATGGCGCCAGGCGCTGGCGCGTTTGTTCGCCGTGATGTGTGAACAGATCGGCCACCATCACACCTGTCCCAATCTCGTGATTCTGGCCTTTTTCGGATCAACGACCCATCTGAAAGCTTGCATAATCAGGCCGTATCGGATCAGCCTGTGATTCTTTCCCGTCGACTGGCGCCCCCGGTGGCCTTGGGGTTCATGCTTGCTGCCTGCGGTAAGCCAGCCCCCCAGCGTCCGCCGGTGTCGGTTCAGTTGGCGCCGGTGCAGGAAGCGCGTTTTACCGACGACATCGACACAGTCAGCACCCTGGAAGCCTCCAACCTCGTTCAGTTGGCGGCGCAGGCTTCGGGCCGCATCCTTGGGCTGAAGATCACCCAAGGTGACACGGTCAAACCTGGTCAACTCCTGGTCGTTCTTGATCAGGCTCAGATCCGGGCGGAGCTAGCCAATCTGAAGGCCCAGGCCCAGAAGGACAAACTCAACTGGGAGCGCTTCGAGTTTCTGGTGCCTCAGGGGGCGGCCTCGGCCCTCCAGCGGGATGAATACAAGGCCCAATATGTCGCCTCCAGGGAGGCGGTGATCGCCAAGGAAGCTGACCTTTCTTACAGCAATCTGCGCTCGCCGATGGCTGGATCGGTCGCTGATGTGCTCGTGAAGGTGGGTGATGTGATCCGCCAGGGGGAAGTGTTCACAAGCCTTGTTCAGAACAACACCCTTGAGGCTCGTGTGGAGGTTCCCGCCGTCTTCGGTGATCGCTTGGCCCTTGGGCAACCCGTGCTTCTGAGTGCTCCGGGGAGCGGCAAGGTCATCGCCACCGGCAAGATCGATTCGATTGATCCCCAGGTCACACCGGGGACCCAGGCGCTGCTAGCGATTGCAGTGTTCCCCAATGAGGATGGCCAGCTGCGCAATGGTCAACGTCTGCGAACCCGCGTGCAGCTCCAGGCGAAGCAACAGCTTTCGGTGCCCTTTGCTGCGGTGACCCAGAGCTCAGGTCAGAGCTTTGTGTATCGGGTCGGAACCTTCTCGGAGCTCAAGGCCAATCCTGGTAAGGCCGATCTCGCCAGGATCAGCAAAGGCATCGAGATGGGCAAGCTGCCTGCGAATACTCAGTTCGCTCTGCAGACCCCTGTCACGGTTGGAGAACTGCAGAACAACCGTTATCCGATCAGCCGGGGTCTGAGCCTCAATCAGAAGGTCATCACGACCAATCTGCTCAATCTCAAGCACGGTATGCCCGTCAAGGTTGGTGCTGCCAAGTCACCCCAATCTCCCGCCTCTAAGAATTGAGCTGAAGTATGTCTGCTTCGAATAACTTCATCACGCGACCGGTTCTGAGTACGGTTTGCAGTCTCTTAATCGTGATCGTTGGTCTGATTGCGATTCCGATTCTTCCGATCGAGAACCTTCCGGATATTGCTCCTCCCACGGTGAAAGTTTCAGCCACCTATGTGGGTGCCGATGCCGTTTCGGTGGAGCAGGGGGTCACCACCGTTCTCGAGCAGCAGATTAACGGTGTGGAGGAGATGGATTTCATCACTTCCAACAGCTCTTCTGATGGCGTTAGTTCTATCTCTGTTTCGTTCAACAGTGGCACCGACGGCAATATCAATCAGGTGAATGTGCAAAACAGGGTTGCACTTGCTGAGCCCCAGTTGCCTGAAGAAGTTCGAAAGGCCGGCGTGACCGTTAACAAGGCTTCGAATTCGATTCTTCTTGTTTACAATTTTGTTAATGCAGACCCTCAGAAAATCGAATACAGCGTTGAAACAATCAGTGGTTATCTCGATAAAAACCTTACTGACAATATCAAGCGAGTTCCTGGTGTTGGCGAGGTCACCTATTTCGGTAATCGCAAGATCGCTTTCCGGCTCTGGCTTGATCCCGACAGGCTTGCCGCCAATGGGCTGACATCTTCAGATGTCGTCAGGCAGCTTCAAAGTCAGAACAGGCTTGTGCCCGCCGGCAAGGTTGGTGGTGCTCCGGCACCGAAGGGTCAGGAGTTCACTTTCACCGTGCAGCTTCAGGGGCGTCTAACCACTGAACGTGAATTTGAAAACATCGTGCTGAAGACCACCGATGACGGTGGCCTCGTGAAGCTGAGGGATGTGGGCCGCGTCAGTCTTGGTGGAGAGACCTATGGCATTGATGCGATGGATCTCAAGGGCACTCCCTCGGTTGGTGTCGCCGTTTATCAACTCTCTGGCAGCAATGCGATTGAGGTGTCCAATGGCGTGAAGGACGTGATTGCCGCCTTTGAAGAGTCCCTCCCTGTGGGTATGGAGACGCAGAAGATCTATGACACCACTGACTTCATCAATCAATCGATCAAAGGTGTGACCAACTCGCTGCGGGATGCGGTGATTCTGGTGGTCTTAATCCTCTTCCTGTTCCTGCAGAACTGGAAGGCCACTCTGGTGCCTGCGATCGCCATCCCTGTGGCTCTGATCGGCACCTTTGCTCTGGTGCTGGCCTTCGGCTTCTCGCTCAACCAGCTCACCCTCTTTGGTCTGGTGCTGGCCACCGGTCTTGTGGTGGACGATGCGATCACAGTGGTGGAGGACACATCGGCCAAGAAGGCTGAAGGTCTCTCCGCTGTCCAGGCCGCAATCGCGACCATGGATGAACTGTTTGGCGCTGTGATCGCCACGTCACTGGTGAAGATGGCGGTATTTCTGCCGGTGCTCTTTTTCCCCGGTGCCACTGGCACGATCTACAAGCAGTTTGCGGCCACGATTCTCTTTTCGATTGCTATCTCCACGTTCAACGCGCTGACCTTCTCGCCGATGCTCTCGGCCCTGTTGCTCTCCCGCGAAACCAAGGAGTTAAGTCGTCAGCAATATGCCGTCGCTGGCGTTGCCCTTGGATTTGTCTATGGGCTTCTTAGTGCCGGCAATGGAGCGGCGATGGTGCTTGTTCCAACGGTCGTTGGTGCTCTGGTTGGCTTCATTGCCATGAAAATCACCGGCCTGCCCCTGCGTCTCCCAACGGCCATCGGCGGTGCAGTGGTCGGACTCGTTGTGGTGGGGGTGACCGATTGGATTCCCGTCTTGTTCTGGCCTCTGATCGGTGTGGTGGTGGGCTGGTTCGTGCCGTTGATCTTCAGCCAGTTCAATCGTTTTTATGCTGCATTTGAACGCCGTTATTCGGATTTCCTCGAGAAGGTTCTCCAGGCGCGTCCTCTGGTGATGGCGGCTCTGGCCGCAGGAATTCTGCTCACTGGATTTGCTTTCACGCGAATCCCCGGAGGCTTTGTTCCGATCGAAGACCAGGGCTACGCCATCGGTTTTGTACAGGCTCCTGACGGGGTTTCTAATGAGACAACGCTGGCGATCAATCGCGAGGTTGCCGCGGTTCTGCGTACGGAAGAGGACATTGCCTCTGCAGCCTTGTTCAGTGGCGCCAGTCTGGATGGAAACGCTCCGAATAAAGGTTTGTTCTTCTTTGGCACCAAGCATTGGGATGATCGTCCTGGTCATGAGCACAGCGTCGCTGCCATCGTTGAGCGCCTCAACAAAAAGCTGCTCATGGCTGTGGACGGGGCAAGGGTGTTTGTGGTGGAGCCTCCTTCGATTCCGGGCTATGGGGCCGGCGGAGGCTTCGAATTCCAGTTGCTTGATCAGAGCAGCGGTGCCTATACCCTCAATGAATTCTTTGGAGCTGCTGGAAGGATCATCCAGGCTGCCAACGCCAACCCGATTCTGAATCGCGTTTACACGCTGTTTTCCCCCGAGTCTCCTCAGATCGAGATCAAGGTCGATCGTGAAAAGCTTGCGTCACTCGGTGTGGATTTCGGCTCCGCTATGCAGACCTTCAGTGTCAATTTTGGTGGGGCTTATGTCAATGACACCTTCCAGGAGGGACGCGTCCGTCGGGTGTATGTGCAGTCCGAGGCTGCAAATCGCGCCACTCCCGAACAGCTGAAGTCGATCTACGTGAGCAACAGTCAGGGAGAGCAGATTTCCCTGTCTGAGTTCTTTACGGTCACGCCGACGAGTGGTCCGAGTGTGATCCCTCACTTCAATCTTTATCGCTCGATCAAAATCGAGGGCACGCCTGCCGAAGGTAAGAGCTCCGGTCAGGCGATCACAGCGATGAAGACAATATTCACCGAGCAGAATGCCCAGGGCCTCGGTTTCGATTGGACCGGCATCTCCAGAGAGGAGGTGAAAGCAGGCGCGTTGGCGGTGGTGATCTTCGCCCTTGGCATCCTCGCTGTGTTTCTTGTGCTGTCGGCCCAATACGAGAGCTATACCGACCCCATCATTATTTTGCTAACCGTTCCCACCGCCTTGCTCGGTGCTCTCGTTTTTCTCGGTGCTGCCGGGCAAGTGCTCAATATCTATGCCCAGGTGGGCCTCGTGATGCTGATCGGTCTTGCCGGCGGAAACGCGATTCTGATCGTGGACCTTGCGAATCAGCAGATGGGCGAGGGGGCTTCGGCTATGGATGCGGCGCGCTTTGCCGCCAAATCCCGACTCAGGCCAATTCTGATGACAGCAATTTCTTCACTGACGGGCTTCCTTCCCCTCATGCTGGCCAGTGGAGCTGGTGCTCAGAGCCAATCGTCCCTTGGTCTTGTCGTGTTCGGAGGATTGCTCGTGGCCACGTTCCTCTCGACGCTGGTGGTGCCCGTGTTTTATGTGGTGATGAAGTCGCTCATTGGTGAGGCTGAGGGTAAGCAGCAGCCGCCTGCACAGATCCAGGTCGGATCATGAAGCGCCAGGAAGTCGATCCCAACCAACCATTTAGTGGTGCCCGTGTGCTGGTGGCCATCGCCATTGGTTGTGCCATCGGCGCTTTGATTGCCTATTTCATGAAGGTGTTGATCGACAACACCCCTGTGCAGGTCGACATCACTCGACTACGGCTCTTCTATTTGATAATCGTTCTCTGCGGAGGCCTGGGTGGGTTTGCGATTGAAACGACCCGACAGCTTCAGCAAGAGGCCACCGATCCGCTCTATCGCCATGGGCGAAAGAGCCGCAATCGGCGCCGTTAGTCGTATAGGTGATCAGGCTGTTTAGGTGATCAGGCTGTTTAGGTGATCACTGTCGGGCGATCCATGCCAGTGCGCTGCTGGATCTCTGCAAGGGCATTGATGCTGTTGATCATCTCGGCCAGGGCGACCTGGGGATCCTGTTGTAGATCGCCGCTGCTGGGTACATAGCTTTCCAAATAGACCCGGATGGTGGCGCCTTTCGTGCCAGTGCCGGAGAGGCGCACGACGACGCGGCTGCCGTCCTCTAGAAGGATGCGCAGGCCCTGCCCTCCGGTGACCGAGCCATCGATTGGATCGGTGTAGCTGAAGTTGTCAGCGACGCTGATGCTCCGGCCGGCGAAGGATTGACCTGCCAGGTTGGGCAGCATGTCCTCGAGGCGGTCATAGAGACCGTGAGCGGCCTCGCTTGCCACGGCTTCGTAGTCATGGCGGGAGTAGTAGTGACGCCCGAAACGTCCCCAGTGGCTGGCCATGATCTCGGCCACGCTGCAACGACGTTCCGCCAGGATCTGCAGCCAGAAGAGCACCGCCCAGAGTCCGTCCTTCTCGCGCACATGATTGCTGCCGGTGCCGAAACTTTCCTCGCCGCAGAGGGTGATCCGCCCGGCATCCAGGAGATTGCCGAAGAACTTCCAGCCTGTTGGGGTTTCGTAGCAGTCGATTCCTAGCTCCTTGGCCACCACATCCACGGCGCAACTGGTGGGCATCGAACGGGCGACCCCGGCCAGGCCGGCCGCATAGGCGGGAGCCACGCTTGCATTGGCTGTAAGCACTGCCAGGCTGTCGCTGGGGTTCACGAAGCAGCGCTGGCCGAGGATCATGTTGCGATCGCCGTCTCCATCACAGGCTGCTCCAAAGCGATAGGCGTCGCCTTTGAGCAGGAGATCGGCTAAGTCGTGCGCGTAGGTGAGATTTGGGTCGGGATGTCCGCCCCCGAAATCCTCAAGTGGAGTCCCATTGCGCACGCTCCCAGCGGGGGCTCCGAGCAAGCCTTCGAGTAAACGCTGTGCGTAAGGCCCAGTGACGGCGTGCATCGCGTCAAAGGCCAGGGGGAAATCGCTGCGGATCAGAGCACCGATGCGATCGAAGTCAAAGAGCTGCTGCATCAGCTCAACGAAATCGTCGACGCCATCGATCACCTCCACGTTCATGGCGCCGATCGCGTGCTTCCCAGGGGCATCCAGCGGGATCGCTGGGGCATCAACCAGTGAATACTGCTCGAGGGTTTTGCTGCATTCGAACACCGCGTCGGTGAAGGAGGCGGGGGTGGGACCACCGTTCGCGCCATTCACCTTGACTCCGAAGTCACCATCTGGGCCGCCTGGGTTGTGGCTGGCCGACAGGATGATGCCGCCGATCGCCTGGCGCTTGCGGATCAGGTTGGAAGCGGCCGGTGTCGAAAGAATTCCCCCGGTGGTGAGGATCACCCGACTCAGGCCGTGGGCGGCCCCCATGCGCAGGATCACATCGATGGCTCGGCGATTGCCGTAACGGCCGTCGCCACCCACAACAAGCGTTCCCCCCTGAACGCCTGGCAGGGTGCGTAACACAGCTTCGATGAAGCTCTCCAGATAGTGAGGCTGCTCAAACTGCTGGCTGCTCTTGCGCAGGCCGGAGGTTCCGGGCTTTTGGTCGCTGAAGGGGGTCTCGAGGCGCACCTGGCGCTGGGTTGGTTCCGCGGGGGCCGAGGTGGTCATCGGAGGGACGGCGTCTCTATGCGGAACGTAAACACGATCCCGGCCCTGAAGAGTGTTGAGGGCAACCAGTTGTCGCAGCTACCTTTCAACAAGCAGCGGATGGAGCTGCTTGCCGGGAGAGCCATGAAGATTGATCACCCCAATGCAGAGCCTCTCAGTGAGGAGCAGTTGCTTGTGCTGAAAGCGTTCAGGGAGCGTCTTGATTCGATGGTCTCAAGTCACGGGCTCACCCCGGAGAATGTGCAGGAGATGGTGCGCGAACTGAAGGCGCATCCGCTGATCAGCGTTCAGATGATGCAGGAGATTCGTGAGGAGGTGGGCCGGTTGCTGCCTGGCCAGCGCTTCACGTTTGACTGGGAGTGAGGCTGCCAGGCTTCGGCCCCGTGGGCTTGGGTTTCACTGGATCGGCGCAGACGACGGTGAGGCGGCGGGCCGGCTTGTCGATGCTGTCGCGGCGTTGAAAGCCGTTGCTTGCAGCTGGTTTCGCTGTTTGGAGTAGATCCCAGATCGCGTCCTTGCAGGCGGCGGGAAGGCGCGGATGATCCATCAGAGGATCGGCGAGGGCGCGGGTGCGTTCGCAGGACTCAGCGGTGTTCTCTCTGGAGCAGTCGAAGGCCTTCAGCTGGATGGTGCGCAGTTCGTCTTTGCTGGGAAACGGCACATACTCCACCTTCACCAGCTCCATCGCCGCCAGCGCCTGGGGGGCCACCAGCAACAGGCCGATCAGCAGGGATGGCGCGCGCAGCTGCAACGGGTGTCTTGCGATCTGCCTCATTCAAACCCATAACCCCAGTGATCGAGCCAGGGGGCGAGGAAGCGGTCACAGGGTTTCAAGTGGTGGCGGTAACGGCGCCATTTGTTGATGGCGCTGCTGTAGAGCGGTTGCACCACCTGGGCAGCGGATGGGGTGTTGATCAGGTCCCGTTCTCTGGCGGTGCGTTGAAAGGCGATCAGCCGCTCGTCCCAGGGCAGGTTGAGGCGGTCGAGAACGGGTTGGATCGTCGCTGGTAGGTCGGCGATCAGATCCTCATAGCGGATCACCTGCACCGCCGGATCGAGTTGACGTTGCATGTGCAGCCAGGACGCCATCACCAGGTCGTAGAAGCGGGCTGCCTCGGGAAGGGATCGCAGGTGCAGCATGGCGTCGTTGGCGGCAAAGGTCTGTTGCAGGCAGGAGAGCACCGTGTCGCGCGGGTTGCGGATCGCCAGCAGAAAGGTGGCGTCGGGGAACACGGCCTGGATCAGGGGCACGGCGCAGATGTGCAGCGGCAGTTTGTCGATCAGCACCGGCTGTGAGGTGTCCCAGAAGGGGGCCATGCATTGCCAATAGAGCTGCTGCAGTTCCTGCACGTCCTGGTGGTTCAGACGGGCGAATTGGTCGATCGACCACCCCCTTGTCTCCTGCAGGTGGATTTCCAGAGCGGCGATCCCCGGCTTCTCCTCCGCTACATCGATGGCGGGATGGGAGCGCAGGATGGTGTCGAGCAGGGTGGTGCCGGAGCGGGGGAAGCCCATCAGAAACACCGGCGGCCGGCGCTGGGACTCCCGGCCCGGATCCATTGCGGCTGCGGCTTGGCCTGGGGGGAGGCGACGCTGGGCGAGTTGCTCGGCGAGCTGGCGGTAGGCAGCGATGCGCCGGGGTTGGGCTTCTGGATCGAGAGGCTCATAGGCCGGATCCTGCTGGGCCGCCAGGAACGCCTCCATGGCGGCATCGATGTGGCCGCTGTGATCGTCCAGCCAGGCGCGAGTGCTCCAGTGGCGGATCCGGGCGGTGGGCGGCAGGGCGGTGATCGCGTCGCTGTTGAGCCGTTCGCTGAGGGCTCGGGCATCGGAGAACTGCTGGCGTTGCAGGGCCAGGGCTGCTGCATACACCTGCGCGACTGGATCGTTGACGCCCTGAGCTCTGCTGTTGAGCAGCTGCTCCAAGGTGTTGGATTGGCGCGTCACGGTGAAATGCTCCAGGCTTGCTGCCACAACGGCGGCCGTTGCATGGGGTCCTGTGGCGCAGCGCCGGAAGTTCTGATCGGCGGCCTGGATGTGCCGGGCTTCCCGCTGGGCGCTGGCGAGGATCAGCCGGATGTCGGCAGCGTCTGGCGCCTGGGCGAGCACCTGCTGCAGCGTGTCGATCGCCGCATCGGGATGGCCGGCCTGCAGCTGAGACCAACCCAGCCCCTGCAGCACCCGGAGATTGCCGGGCCGGAGCCGGAGGCTGCGCGCGAAGCAGGGAATCGCCGCCTCGTGATCGCCGCGGCTCTGCAGGCAGAAGCCGAGGTTGGTGTGGGCGATCGCGAAATCGGGCCGGAGCTTCAGGGCCTGCTGTAAGGAGTGGATCGCCGCGTCGGTATGGCCCAGCTCCTGTTGGGCGGCGCCAAGGTTCCCCAGGGCGAGGGCATTGCCGGGGTTCAGCTGCAGCGCTTGTTGCAGGGTGGTGATCGCCTCTTGGTGGCGCCCGCTGGCGTGTTGGATGGCGCCGAGCAGGGCCAGGGCCGCGGCGGTGTCGGCACCGCTGGCGAGCGCCTCACGGCAGAGCGCCTCCGCCTGGGCCCATTCGCCACGTTGGGCGAGCTGACTGGCGCGCTGGAGAATGGTCAAGGCAACGGCACGAGGCGGTGGCTGCAGTATCCCGAAGCCCCCCTCACTCCCGCTGCTCGCAGCTGCCGCATCGCGCTTGCTGTCGTTCCAGCTTGCGCCGCATGCGTTCGGTGATGCCCAGCTGGGCGCCCCGCCACATGCGATCGATGTCATTACGCAATTTTGCTCTCTTTCATGGCATGGGGCTTGGGTTCAGCCCAGTTGCAGATGCCGGCTTCGAAGTGGATGGAGCCAGTCGATCAGCAGGGTGTGAATCCAGCTGTTCTCTCCGCCAGAGCGCCAGATCAGGATCAGAAAATGACCTCGGCATCGGATTTGCATGGCATTTCTGCACGGATGACCCCGCATTAGCGGCCCGTCGGAGCACCATTGCAAAACAGCAGATTTGCATTCGGGAGCCGAAGCAAATCTGTATCGCTTATTGCGTCACAAACTGGGAATCGATTTTATTTCGGCTGTCAATGATTTCCACTCCCGCACCTTTGTCGTTGCCGTTCGAGTTTGCGGCGCATGCGTTCGGGGATGCCCAGTTCTGCTCCTCGCCACATCCGGTCGATCTCTCGGGTGAAATGCGCTGCCAGTTCGGGTGAGTGAATCACCAGCAGGGTTTCGTCGTTCTGATGGGCAGCCGACGGTGACCAGTTGAAGGATCCTGTGATCACGGTCTTGCTATCGATCACAGCGAACTTGTGGTGCAGCTTGTCGCCGCGGGCGAGGCGTGGGCTGCCGACTCCCTGCAGTGCTGTCTCAAACGGCCGGTTTCCTGCTTCCAGTTTGCAGAACCGATCGGGCAGGGACACGCCCAAGAGATCCAGAACCTCGGAAAACGAGCGGCTGGCAAAGCCTGGATCCGCCAGCAGTCGCACTTCAACCGCCTGCTCCACTCGTTCCCGCAGCACATCCGCCAGTTCCTGCGCGGAGAACACGAACAGGGCCATATCGATGCTCCGCTGTGCTGTTACCAGTTGATCCCCGATCAGCCGCAGGCCGTGGTTGGGATCCGATTTTGAATGCGGCGTAAACAGCACACCGATCCGGGTGTCGCCCACCTGCACCGTCTCCACAACACCGCTGTCTTTGCCGCGCCCAAAGCGGCTGTCCTGGTGACCGCCAGGGCCATCGCCCCACATCCGGGCGAATTCGGTCGCAAAGACTGCCGCCAGCTCAGGGCTCTCGATTGTTAGGAGGTGGTTCACGTTGCCGCGGCTGCTTGCAGCACCCGCATCCCCATGCATCCCAGAGCTGGTGAAGTTGGCACTGCCGGTTACCACCAGGCGCCGGTCGATCACCACAAACTTGTGGTGCATCAGGCCGCTTCCTTTGCTGCCATCTTCGGTGTCATCGATCAAGGGCACACCGGCCCGCTGGAGCAGCGCTACGGCATCGCCATCGAGGCGCTCCGAATCGCTCAGCAGACCATCGCCGTTGCGATCGGCCAAGGCCTGCAGTTGTTCGAGTCGCTGACGGCCATGGGGTGGCAGGTCGGCTAAGTGCTGCTCGCTCCATGGCGTGCTGTAGGTGTTCTCGAGTACCACCTGCACCACCACCCCACGTTCGCGGGCCTGCGACAGTGCGGTGGCGATCGCCGGCAGAGAGATCTCCTGCACGGCCACGAGGATCTCCTCCTGGGCCGCTGCGATGGCTTCGATCACCAGCTGCTCCAGGTTGTCACCGTTGCGCCACTGGCCTGTCAGCGGGCTGAGGTAGCGGTTGCCGTCCCGATGGTTGAAGGCCACTTGGATGGCTTCCGGCAGTGGCGGTTCTGCTGGTGCCTGGCCGAGCAATTGACCCTGTTGACTGCAGCTGGCCGAGACCAGAGCTAACCAGATGATCCCCAGGCCCCTCATCCAGCCTTGGCATCGATCTCTCCCCAGGGATCTCATGACGAAACAACTTCCCAGAAGGGAGGATTCCCCCGCCGGGATCGCTTCAGTGGGGCATCTCGGAGGTGCGCAGCATTGTGACGAACCAGAGGCTGCTCAGGGCAAGCGCCACCCCGACGCCCGCGCCGATGCCAACGCGGGCCATGGTCAAGGGAACAACAATTGGAAAGACCATCGCCCCCGCCAGGGGAGTGATGGCCACGAACCAGCGCAGGGCTGGGGTTGATTTCATCCCCACAGGATCAGAACCACTCAGCTTTGGCTTCGCTGGCTGGATTGCTGTTGTCTTCAGGGGTGACGCGCTCGAAGTTGAGGGTGATGTTGCGCTTCTGCTCACCATCGGCAGCGGTCGCTTCGATCGCATACACCTGCTGCCCATCGCGGAAGGGCACCTGGATCCTGAAGGTGCCGTCGCTGGAGAGGGGCACGTCCTCGCCGCCGATGGTGAGGCGAGCGGAGGGATCGGTGGCGCCGTAGACGATCAGCTCGGCGTCGGCCACAAGCCAGAAGGACCGCTGGCGGGGAGCGACGCCACCGAGACCGGATTCGTTGCGACCGCTGGCCCAGAGGCCAGCGCCGGAATCATTGAGTCCGAAACGGTCGGCACCCATGGAATCCTGCTCATGCAGAACTTCGGAGCCCACGCGACGGCTGCGGAAGTGGGTCGTAGCGCTCTGGTAAAGCCTTTCGTGCAGCCCGCTGTCGCTGGTTTCGATGTTGGTTGCAGGGGCAGGTGCAACAGGGGAGGCATCCAGGCTGAAGGGCACGAACTGGTCGAGGATCTGATCACTGGGGTGCAGGGCAGGAACCCGGGCCACCGAGGAGAACGCCAGGGAGATCCAATTGCTGCCGCAGCGATAACCGAGCTCCACGCGGTAATCGCGATCGCAGAGGGGCACCGGCAAGTACCACTCGGTGCTGTGGCTATCGACGGGCACTTCCTGGAGGGTGTGGGGATGAGAGGTTCCGTCTTGAATGCCGGTCACGTCAGCAAGACGCAGGCTCAGATGGCCAGCGCCATCGGCCTGAGCGCGCTTGCGATCCCGATCGGCGATTTCCCAGAAGACGTAGGCCCACTGGGGATCGCGAGGTAGGAAAACCACCCGTGTGTTCGCTTCCGGGCGAGAGGGGGCATTCAGTTCGGCTTCGATTGCTCTGAGGTCGCCGCCGCGGCGCTCTTGCTTCTCGGCGATTGCACTGACGAGGTCTTCCTTGCTCTTCCGGCTGTAGAGGGTCACTCCAAGATCGCTGGCCATCTGGCGCAGTTGACGCAGCGTGAGGCGGGCGAGAGAGGAGAGAGCTTGCGTCACGGAGAGAATCTCCAGGTTTCTTTGGGATCAGTTTGCGGCAAAGAACCCGATCTTGATCGCTCAAATCGCCTGCCGTCAGGATCCTCTGACTGCATTGGCAGCCGAATGCGTCCAGAGAACAAGCAAAAAAAAGCGGGGGTCTCAACCCCCGTTTTAGTTCTGGTTCGCTCAGGTCGGCCGATCAGCGGCCGACACTGCGGTAAGGAACCTTGGCCATGTAGTCGATGCCCGCAGAGGATGCGGCAGCGGAGCTGGAGCGCATCGCAGGCAGGGAGCGCACCCAGGACATGTAGTCCTCGGGGTAGCCGCCGCGACGCTGGGCAGCGCGAGCAGGCAGAGAGCGGGCCGTGCCTGTAAAGACAATCTGGGGGAACCCAAGGATTCCGCGGTAGTAGGCGTCGTAGCGCGGTGAAGTGATGTTGAAGGGGGTTTCACCAATGTCACGGGAACCAACCACCCGGTTGCGGTGGTAGGGCACGGTGTCATAGCCGAAGGCTTCCATGTACTCCTCACCGTTGAGGATGTCGTCCACCATGCCGCGCACACCGCGGGTCATCAGCACTGCTGACCAGGCAATCTCTTCGGATTTGCCGTGGGTTGTGCGCCCGAGCAGCTTTTCCACGAGGTGGCGGGCCACCTTGTAATTGCTGTTGAGGTTGTAGAAGCTGCGGTTGAAGGTGTCCGACAGGCAGAGGGAGCGGATGAAATCACGCACGGTGATTTGTCCGGTGCGCAGCTGGGACTCCAGGGTGCGATCCCGATCGACCTTGAAGGCGTGGAAGAAGATCTGGCGATAGGCAGCCTCGATCACGAAGTTCTGGTCTTCACGATCCATGGCTTTATCCATGGACGCGGCTTTGGGATCTTCGTCCGAACCCACCCGGTAGGCCTCCACTCGGGAGTTCTGAGTGGTGGGCGCGTACTTCAGAAGGGGAAGGGCCACGCGAGCAACTGCATCCGTCGATGGCGATCGTAGAAGTAGGGCTCTGGCTCGCTCTGCCTCGAGCCCTCAGCAATCACAGTCCGTAATAGTCGCGGCTGATGGCTTCACCAGCCCAGAGGCGAGAGCGACCCTTGCTGATGGCTTCTGCTCGAGGCGGTTCCGCTTGCCGCATCACCCCCCTCCGGCAGGCGAAGTTCCATGCAGAAGGAGGCATTGTTCGACAGGCCTTCCACCGTGCTGGAGCGGATGCGCACATCTGGGCCCGCGAAGCTGAATCGCTCCCACACCGCCATGGTTTCGTATTCGGTGGTGAGCATGAGGCCATCCTGTTCATCCATGGAGAAGCGGGAGGCGGCTGGTGCTTTTTCCGCATAACCGAGGTCTCGCAGCAGCACCCCGGATCGACCGTTCGCCCCATCGGGGATGAGGCCGATCACGCTTTCGCCGTCATGGGCAGCACCCTCTTGATCCCAGGCCATCGAAGCGCTCCAGCGCACCTGACTCCCCCCCACAAGGCGGTCGGGATCGTGGCCCTGCTCGGCAGCCATCGCCCGAAGACGGGGGTCGTGGGCATCCAAATCCTCGACAACGATGAGGGAGCCCCCTGCTTCCGCCCGTCGATGCAGGAGGTGGTGGACGCTCCTTTGCGACCGCCAGCGTCCGTTGCTCAGGCGGAAGAAGCTGAGGGCATCGGGAATGGCAAGGGTCATGCGGGCCTCGCTGACAGGCGTGCAGGGCTGCTCAGGATGATCGCAGCTGATGGGTGTTCACGGCGTCCTCGATCAGATGATCGAGGGTCAGGCCCAGCGGGGTGATCTGCTGCTTTGCTGCCAGGGATTCGAGCTGCCTACCAGCACTCTGGAACTGTTGGAGAAGCAGGAGGGCAAAGGGAGCGTCGTCTTGCAGTTGGGGATGTTGCTGGCACCAGCTCCGCAGTTCTGCAGCGGAGGGCAGAGGGCCTTGGTCGCGGCCATTGGCCATGTCTTGAAAACAGGCGAGGCAGTGAGCCATCAGGCGCAGGTGATGGCGCTCCTGGCTCGGTAGCAGGGTGGCGTCGATGCGCGCGATCACCTCCAGGCTGAGGGGGCTGCCCTCTGGAGTTGGCGCCTCAGGCATGGTCGGGAGTAATCCGGAAGCCGCAGGAATGACCTTTCTCGAGTCGCCAGTGCACACGCTCCACCTGGCAATCGGGAAAGGTGTGACGGATGAGCTGCAGCTCCTGATCACAAACGACCGGATATTCCTCTGCGATCCGCTGCACCGAACAGTGGAATTCGCTTAGGCACCAGCCATGGCCGTCGGGATCCGGCTCCAGTTCCGTGACATATCCCTCCTGACGTCGTAGTTCGGCGAGGGTGGCGATTCGCTCCCTCAGGGGGCCGGATCCCACTCTCTGGCGGTAGCGGCTCGCTTTTTCAAGGGCCTGCTGGCTCAGGAGGGACGCCATGGCTTCCGGTGACAGGGTGGCCGCCATGGAATTGAGCAGCCCGAGGGCAAAGCTCTCACTGCCATCCGGGAAATGCTGATGCCCCAAGGCGGTCAGTCGCCAGATGTTGGAGGGACGGCCAGGACCTGCGGTCATTGGCTTGGATTCCACCAGGCCGTCGTCCTCCAGGCTGCGCAGGTGGCGGCGCATCGCCTGAACAGAAATGCCGAGCTGACCAGCCAGATCCGCTGCACTCACCTCACCCTGCCGCAACAGCAGGGTGAGGGTGGTCTCGCGGGTGGGAGCCTGAGCGTGTGCGCCCATGGGTCAGTCGTGATGTTCACACGATGCCACGCAATCCGTTCAGGTGGCGTCTGACCAGCGCCGGGATTAGGCGATGGTGACCTCGGGGCTGAGGTAAACGTCCTGAACGGCCTGGATGAGGTCGACCCCCTCCTGCCTGGGTTTCTGGAAAGCTTTTCGGCCCATGATCAGGCCACTGCCCCCGGCGCGCTTGTTGATGACCGCCGTGCGGATGGCTTCATGCAGATCGTCGCTGCCTGAGGCGCCACCGCTGTTGATTAGTCCGATGCGACCGGCGTAGCAGTTCAGCACTTGGTAGCGGCAGAGATCGACGGGGTTGTCGCTGGCCAGCTCGCTGTAGATCCGATCGTCCGTCATGCCGAAGGCGTGACCCAGCGCCTTCGCCACGGCTGGATAGCCCCCATTGTTGGCCGGGAGTTTCTGTTTGATGATGTCGGCCCCGATGGTGACGCCCAGATGCACCGCCTGGCCGGTCAGGTCGGCCGACAGGTGGTAATCGGCCTCCGGCTGCTTGAAGATCGGATTGCGCAGGTAGCACCAGAGCACGGTGGCTAAGCCCCGCTCGTGGGCATGCTCAAAGAGTGCTGCGATCTGTTGCAGCTCACGGTTGCAGTCATCGCTGCCGAAATAGATGGTCGCGCCCACAGCCACGGCGCCCATGTCCCACGCTTGATCAACGGAGGCGAACAGGATCTGTTCGTGCACATTCGGTGCCGTGAGCAGCTGGTTGTGGTTCACCTTGACCATGAAGGGAATGCGGTGAGCCCACTTCCTGGCCACTGAGCCGAGCACCCCCAGAGTTGAGCAAACCGCGTTGCAGCCAGCTTCCACAGCCAGTTCCACGATCGCTTCGCTGTCGAAGTAATCGGGATTAGGGGCAAAGGAGTGGGCCGCTGAGTGTTCGATGCCCTGATCGACGGGGAGGATTGATAGGTAACCGGTGTTGGCGAGGCGGCCGCTGCCGTAGAGCTGCTGCAGGCTGCGCATCACCTGGGGATTGCGGTCGGTGAGGGCGAAACGGTCGACCACTGCGGGGCCTGGTAGGTGCAGGCGTTCTCTGCTGACGCGCGGAGTGCCCTGCAGCAGGAGCTCGGCCTCGGAGCCGAGCCACTCCGCAGCGGACCGGTTAGCGATAGCCATGGAGGGAAGTCTTGGTCGTTCAAGCCGAAAACTAGAAACGGGCTTCGCTTCCGTCAGTGCGCAGGCGACATCCCTCGCCGGCAGCAGGTGAGAATGGCCACACCCGTCGGTCGACGGACCTGTGCCCTAGGCTTCAAAAACGAAACAACGGAGTTTCGTATTTGCCTGCCGGCAGGTCAGCTCATCCGTTGTCCGGCGTCAACCTGCCTTCTGCATTTCCGCCTCCGCCCCATGACCGATCCGTCCGCTGGCAACCCGGAGCCCACGGCCGAGAGCCTCGAGGTGATCCGCAAGTTCGCTGAGACCTATGCCCAGCGCACCGGCACCTATTTCTGCAGTGACCCTGGGGTCACGGCCGTGGTGCTCAAGGGACTCGCCCGTCACAAGGACGAACTCGGAGGAGCCCTCTGCCCTTGCCGTCACTACGAAGACAAGGAGGCTGAGGTGTCCCAGGCCTTCTGGAACTGCCCCTGTGTTCCGATGCGCGAGCGCAAGGAGTGTCACTGCATGCTTTTCCTCACTGAGGACAATCCCTTCCGCGGCGATGCTCAAACCATCAGCACCGAGGAGATCCACGCGTCTGCGGGTTGATCGCCATGACCAGTGCCTCCACCCGTGATCTCGTCAGTCAGCCGTACAAATACGGCTTCGTTACCGACATTGAGACCGACAAGATCGCCAAGGGGCTGAGCGAGGATGTCGTTCGCCTGATCTCGGCCAAGAAAGAGGAGCCCGACTTTCTCCTGAACTTCAGGCTCAAGGCATTCCGGCACTGGTTGACCCTGGAAGAACCCGATTGGGCTGCGCTGGGTTATCCGTCGATCGATTATCAAGACATCGTTTATTACGCGGCTCCCAAACAGCAGGAGAAAAAGTCCAGCCTCGATGAGGTGGACCCCAAACTGCTGGAAACGTTTGACAAACTCGGAATTCCTCTGAGCGAGCAGAAGCGACTGAGCAACGTGGCTGTTGATGCAGTATTTGACAGCGTCTCGATTGCCACCACTTACAAAGAAAAGCTCGCCGAGCATGGAGTCGTCTTCTGTTCCTTCAGTGAGGCTGTCAAGGAGCACCCTGAGCTCATCGAGCGTTATTTGGGAACAGTGGTTGCCAGCAATGACAACTATTTCGCCGCCCTCAATTCCGCCGTGTTTAGTGACGGCTCTTTTGTGTTCATTCCCAAGGGTGTGGAGTGTCCGATGGAGCTGTCCACTTATTTCCGCATCAACTCTGGCGACACAGGTCAGTTCGAGCGCACCTTGATCGTGGCCGAGGAAGGGGCTTCGGTGAGTTACCTCGAGGGTTGTACTGCTCCCATGTTTGACACCAATCAGCTGCATGCTGCAGTGGTGGAACTCGTGGCTCTTGATGATGCCTCGATCAAATACTCCACCGTGCAGAACTGGTATGCCGGTGATGAAAACGGTGTGGGCGGTATCTACAACTTCGTGACCAAGCGGGGACAGTGCCGAGGGGCTCGCAGCCGAATCAGCTGGACGCAGGTCGAGACCGGCTCTGCCATCACCTGGAAGTATCCCAGCTGCGTGCTTCAGGGAGCTGATTCAGTGGGTGAGTTCTACTCCGTGGCATTGACCAATAACCGCCAGCAGGCCGATACCGGCACCAAGATGGTGCATGTGGGCCCCCGCACCCGCTCCACGATTGTGAGCAAGGGCATCAGCGCTGGTTGCTCCAGCAACAGCTACCGCGGTCTGGTGCAGATGGGGCCTGGCGCCAAAGGGGCGCGCAATTACAGCCAGTGCGATTCGATGCTGATCGGCGATCAGGCTGCTGCGAACACCTATCCCTACATCCGCTCGCAACAGCCCCAGGCGGCGATCGAGCATGAAGCCAGCACCTGCCGCATTTCCGAAGACCAGCTGTTTTATCTCCAGAGCCGGGGCATTGGCTTCGAAGAAGCGGTGTCGATGATGGTGAGCGGATTCTGCCGCGATGTCTTCAATCAGCTGCCGATGGAGTTCGCAGCTGAGGCCGACAAGCTGCTCGCCCTCAAGCTCGAGGGATCGGTGGGTTGATCCCTGCTTGTCCCGTCCAGATCCGTTCCCTGACCCCTTCCTTCTCCGTCCCGTGATCCGCCCCGACGCCGAGCTGCTTCTCGACATCTCCGATCTGCATGCCTCCGTGGAGGATCAGCCGATCCTTAAGGGGGTGAACCTGCAGGTGCGTGCTGGCGAAATCCATGCCGTGATGGGGCGGAACGGCAGCGGTAAAAGCACTCTGTCCAAGGTGTTGGCTGGTCACCCCGCGTATCGGGTCACTGGTGGTTCTGTGCGTTACCGAGGTCAAGACCTGTTTGAACTGGAGCCTGAGCAACGCGCTCGTCTTGGCGTGTTTCTCGGCTTTCAGTATCCAGTCGAGATTCCAGGGGTCAGCAATCTTGAGTTTCTGCGGGTGGCCACCAATGCGCGACGCGAGACCCAGGGGATGGAGGAACTCGACACCTTTGATTTCGAGGATCACGTTCGTGAGCGCCTCCAGGTGGTGCAAATGGATCCTGCCTTCCTTGAGCGCAGCGTGAATGAGGGCTTCTCAGGTGGTGAGAAGAAGCGCAACGAGATTCTGCAGATGGCCCTGCTGGAACCGGTTGTGGCCATTCTGGATGAGACAGATTCCGGTCTCGATATCGATGCCTTGCGCATCGTGGCCGGTGGTGTGAATCAGCTCGCCGGTTCGGAGAACGCCACGCTGCTGATCACCCACTACCAGCGCCTCCTCGACGAAATCACGCCCGACTACGTCCATGTGATGGCTGCTGGGCGGATTTTGCGCACTGGTGGTTGTGAGCTGGCGTTGGAACTGGAGAAGACTGGATACGACTGGGTGGATCAGGAACTGGCTGCCCAGGAGGGGGTCTGAGGATGCAGCTCTCCAGTCACGACAGTGTTTTGGACCCTGTCCAGCGTCGGGGGAGGGAGGCCTTGGAGCGCCTCGGCCTGCCCACCCGCCGTCAGGAGGCGTGGCGCCTCACGGATCTGACGCGCCTTGAGGCGATCGCGCGCCTACCCCTGAGCAGTGCTGATGCTCGTGCTCCGCTGGATCCTTCAGCCTTGCCAGCGGTGGCGACGGGAACGCTGCGTCTCGTCCTCGATGGACAAGCTGATCCCTTGGCGGCGATGGTGCTGCCTGAGGGGATCACCCGTTTGAGTGCTTCCGAGTTGGAGCAGGCCCTTGGTCACACCCTCGATCGCTGCGGTTGTGCGGACGCCTGGCCCGTGGAGCTCAACCATGCCTCCAGTCAGCAGGTGCTGGCGCTGCGGGTGCGAGGTTCGGTCCCCCCCCTCGAGCTGGTGCTGGCCAGCCCCACCGGTCTCACGGCCACCCGGGTGCTGCTTCTGCTCGAGGAGAAGGCGCAGCTGGATCTGCTCCAGGTCGTGCTTGCCGAGGGGCCGGTGGCCCACAGCCATGTGCTGGAGGTTCACCTAGGCCAGGAAGCGAGGCTCAATCACGGTTTGGTCGCCTGCGCCGATGGCGAGGGCTCTCTGCTGATCCATGGCGCTGTTGAGCAGGAGCCCCGCAGTGCCTACACACTCACCTCTGTGGCCAAGGGATGGGCCTTGGCCCGTTTGGAGCCACGGGTGGTGCAGGTGGATGGTCAGGCCAGCACCGTGATGCGTGGTCTTTCGGTGTCGGCCGCTGATCAGCAGCTCGCCACCCACAGCACCGTTCAATTCGAGGGGCCGGAAGGGGAGCTTGATCAGCTCCAGAAGTGTCTCGCTGGGGGACGTTCCCACGCCATCTTCAATGGTGCTGTGCGGGTGCCGCGCCTTGCTCAACGCACCAATGCCGCCCAGCTCAGTCGCAACCTGCTGCTCTCGGAACGGGCCCGGATTGACACCAAGCCAGAGCTGGAGATCGTGGCGGACGATGTGCGCTGTGCCCACGGCGCCACGGTGTCTCAGCTTCAGGAGGATGAGCTCTTCTATCTCCAGAGCCGGGGTATTGGTGCGTCCGATGCCGCCGCCCTGCTGTTGCGTGGGTACTGCCAGGAGGTGGTGGATCACCTGCCGGGCGCAGCCAGTGCCTGGCCCGTCATGACGCGACTGCTGGAGGGACTGGAGGTATGACCAGCGCAACCCAGGACCCGACCACAGGGCAGCACGTAGGCGTGTCAATCGCGGAACGGACTCGTGCCGACTTTCCGATTCTGAGCCAGTGCTCTGCCTCCGGCAGTCCGTTGGTCTATCTCGATCATGCGGCGACCAGCCAGAAGCCCCAGGTGGTGCTCGAGGCGCTGCAGCACTACTACAGCTGCGACAACGCCAACGTGCATCGCGGTGCCCATCAGCTCAGCGCCCGCGCCACCGAGGCCTTTGAGGGGGCCCGGGCAACCACCGCTCGATTCATTGCTGCCGCCAGCGCCAGCGAGATCGTGTTCACCCGCAATGCCAGCGAGGCCATTAATCTCGTGGCCCGTAGCTGGGGAGACGCCAACCTCAGGGAAGGCGATGAAGTGCTGCTCACCGTGATGGAGCATCACAGCAATCTGGTGCCCTGGCAGTTGTTGGCTCAGCGCACCGGATGCGTGCTTCGTCACGCGCAGGTGACCGAGCAGGGCACGCTCGATCTTGAGGATCTGCGCGGCAAGCTCAGCTCCCGCACCAAGCTTGTGTCTTTGGTGCACATCAGCAACACGCTGGGATGCTGCAATCCCGTCCAGGACGTCGTGGCCGCGGCACGGGAACAGGGCGCGAAGGTGCTCCTAGATGCTTGTCAGAGCCTGGCCCACCAGCCCATTGATGTGTCAGTCATGGGTGTGGATTTCTTAGTGGGCTCCTCCCACAAGCTCTGTGGTCCCACCGGAATGGGTTTTCTCTGGGCACCCGAGGCTTTGCTGGAGGCGATGCCCCCGTTCCTGGGCGGTGGCGAGATGATCCAGGACGTTTTCCTGGACCACAGCACCTGGGCGGCGCTGCCCCACAAGTTCGAGGCAGGGACCCCGGCGATTGGCGAGGCGATCGGTATGGGGGCAGCGATCCGTTATCTCCAGGCCCTTGGTCTTGATCAAATTCAGGCCTGGGAGGCTCAGCTCACCCGCCATCTCTTCCTGCGCCTGCAGGGGATTGAAGGCCTGCGCATTCTCGGCCCCACCCCAGAGCAGCAGGCGGGTCGCGGCGCCCTGGCCACGTTCCTGGTGGATGGGGTTCATGCCAATGACATCGCCGCTTTGCTTGATCTCAGTGGGATCTGCATTCGCAGTGGTCACCACTGCTGTCAGCCTCTTCATCGCCATTACGGCGTCACGGCATCAGCCCGGGCCAGCCTCAGTTTCACCACCACCTTCGAGGAGATCGACCGCTTTGCCGATGAGCTGCAGGGCACGATCAACTTCCTGCGCGAGAACAGCTAAGGCCTCAGCCTCAGCAGGGGATCTGCAGGGCCGCCGTCTCCACTGGACACGCAGGTCAGTGCGTTCGCTCATGGCTGGCCTTTGAGGGAGCGTTGTGACCGAATCCATCGCCTCTGAACATTGCGTTGCAGCTGGCCCGCCTGACCGTTCAGCTGCGCAGGGAGCCGCTCCCAGTTCACTGCCTGGCCGGTGGCAGCGGCATAGGTGGTCTCACGAAGCCATGACCTCTGCCAATCGATGTCCAGCGTGGTGAAGGTCTGCTGCGGGGAGATCTTGCCCTGGAGGAGACGCCGCGGGCCGCTGCCAAGGGCCCCCAGTTGGATTAGGTCGAGTGGCCCAAGCTTGGCCGGATACCAGGCGTGCTGGTGTCCACTGATGTAGGCCTGCACGTTGCCCTCCGCCAGGAGCGCCAGAATCGCTGCTCTCTGCTCGAGCCTCTCCCCCGGTCGATCCCGTCCCTGGCTGACCCCGAACAGGGGGAGATGGCCCACGACCATGCGGATCTGGGCTCTTCGCGCGGCGGCACTGCCCAGTTGCCGGCGGGCCCACTGGATCTGGGCAGGGGGGATTCGACTCGAGCTGGCATCCCATACCAACCAGAACACGTCGTTTTGCAGGACGCTGTAGTGAAAGGGGAAGTCGCCCGCATCCTCGAATGTCAGGCCCAGGGCCTGACGGCGTGGCGTCCAGAAGCGGCGCAGCGCGGCCCGATCGGCTTCAAAACCCGGTGATCCGTCGTGGTTGCCGATAGCTGGTAGGAAGGGCAGCCCGGCTCGGCGTACTGGTGTTAACACCGTGCGGGCGAAGCTCTCCCACATCGCATCCAGCTGATTGGAGGTGAGGTCACGTTTCTGGCCGGCCACCATGTCGCCGGCACACACCAACAGGGCTGGTTTGAGAGCGAGGAGCTGCTGCAGTCCCTGGCTGACCTGGGGGATGTAGGCGGTTGAGCCGTAGCTGCTGTTGAGATCACTGATCAGGCCGATGCGTAGATCACCGCGAGACGCTGCTCGGCCAGCCGCACGGCTGATGTCGAGCCCAGCTGCGCTCAGGCCCGTCCCGAGGGCGAGCTGCAGGAACTGGCGACGGCGAAGAGACATCCGAGCGGGACAGTCACCAGGCAGCATGGATCCAACTCAGTGCTGGCGCAGCGGATGAACATCGACGGCAAAGCCTGGCGCACGATCTGGCTCGAGCTGGATGGTTGCTCGGTCGGGGTGATCGATCAGACCCAGCTGCCGCATCGCTTCAGCACCCGCACGCTTCATAGCTGTGATCAGGCCGCTGAAGCGATCCGCACGATGGTGGTGCGGGGAGCACCGCTGATCGGCGTCACCGGTGCCTACGGCCTGATGCTTGCTCTCCAGGTGGATGCCAGTGATCGGGCCCTTGATCTCGCGTTTGATCAACTGAATGCCACCCGGCCGACGGCGGTGAATCTGCGCTGGGCCCTCGAGCGGGTCCGCGATCGGGTGCGGCCCCTGCCGGAGGCCGAGCGCGCCGCAGCGGCCCGCCAGGAGGCGGCAGCGATCGCTGATGAGGATGTGGCCATGTGTGAGGCGATTGGCGACCACGGGCTGAAGATTTTTCAGGAGCTGGCGGCTGCGCGTCCGCCTGGGCGACGGGCTGAGCCTTTCCGCGTGCTGACCCATTGCAATGCGGGTTGGTTGGCCACCGTCGACTGGGGAACAGCCTTGGCTCCGATCTACAAGGCCCACCGCGCCGGGATCAACATCCACGTGTGGGTCGATGAGACCCGCCCCCGCAATCAGGGCGCTTCCCTCACGGCCTATGAGCTGGGACGGGAGGGGGTTCCCCACACGGTGATTGTCGACAACGCCGGTGGGCACCTCATGCAGCACGGCCAAGTGGATGCAGTGATCGTTGGTACTGATCGCACCACCCGTCGGGGCGACGTCTGCAACAAGATCGGCACCTATCTCAAGGCGCTAGCTGCCCACGACAATCAGGTTCCTTTTTATGTGGCGCTTCCTGCGTCGACGATTGACTGGTCGCTCGAGGATGGAGTGGCGGAAATCCCGATCGAAGCCCGCTCTGCCGATGAGGTGACGGCGATTCAGGGGCGGGTGATCAGCGGCGCCAGCGCAGGGGAGCTGGTTCAGGTGCAGCTCACCCCCGATGGCAGCGCTGGCTTCAACCCTGCCTTCGATGTCACCCCCGCCCGGCTGGTGAGCGGTTTGATCACCGAGCGCGGTGTGGCGCCGGCAAGCGAAGCCGGTTTGCGTGGCCTCTACGGCAATGGCTGAAACAGTGGGGTCTGAGCAAGTTTTCTCCGGGCATGGGGTTCCCGAACCGCCCGGTTTGCGAGAGGAGCTGGTGGCGGTGGCCCGGCGTATGAATGGCACGGGTCTCAATC
This sequence comes from Synechococcus sp. BS56D, assembly GCF_004332405.1. Taxonomy (NCBI): domain Bacteria; kingdom Bacillati; phylum Cyanobacteriota; class Cyanophyceae; order Synechococcales; family Synechococcaceae; genus Synechococcus; species Synechococcus sp. BS56D. Next base: position 50,203 of record NZ_PHQU01000006.1, read on the forward strand.
AGGGCACCTCGGGCAACCTGTCGGTGCGCATCCCTGGCGGCATGCTGGTCACCCCGAGCTCCCTGCCCTATGAGCAGATGGAGCCGGGCGATCTGGTGGCGCTTGATCTGGAGGGTCACCCCTTGAGCTCGGCTCAGCGCCGTCCCTCTTCGGAGTGGCGTTTGCATGCCGATGTGCTGGCAGGGCGTGCGGAAGCACAGGCGGTGCTCCATTGCCATCCGGTGCATGCCACTGCCCTGGCCTGCCATGACCGATCGATTCCCGCCTTTCATTACATGGTGGCCGTCGCCGGCGGTGATGACGTTCGCTGTGCGCCCTATGCAACGTTCGGAACGGCCGAGCTCTCGGCCTATGCCGTTGAAGCGCTCCGGGATCGGCAGGCTTGTCTGCTGGCCCGTCATGGGCTGGTGACCCTGGGATCGGATCTTGATCATGCGCTGCGGATTGCGGTGGAGGTGGAGACCCTGGCACGGATGTATCTCCAGGCTCTGCAGATCGGCGAACCGCCCCTGCTCTCGCCAGCACAAATGGAGGCTGTTCACGCCCAGTTCCGTGGGCTTCATTACGGTCAGGCGGATCCGGACCAAAAAGAGCGGTCCGTTTCTCAGCTCAACCTTCGTTGAGGCCCAGATGTGTGCGGAAGAAGCGTTCGGTGGCTTCAAGCACGCTGATCTGCACTTGGCTGTCGCGGAAGCCGTGGCCTTCGTTCGGGAAGCTGTGAACCTCCACTGGCAGCCCGTTAGCCCTGAGTGCCGTCGCCATCCGTTCGGTCTGCTCCGGTGGCACCACCTTGTCTTTGTCGCCCTGGAAGAAAATCACCGGGCAGTGGATCCGCTCGGCATGGAGCAGGGGAGAGCGCGCTTCATAGCGCTCGCGCTCCTGCGGCCATGTCCCCACAAGACGGTCCGCGTAGCGGGCCTCGAAACGGTGGGTGTCCGTGGCCATGGCGGTGAGATCACTCACGGCGTAGCGGCAGGCGCCCACACGGAACGTGTCGGTGAAGCAAAGGCAGGCCAGGGTGGTGAAGCCACCGGCGCTGCCCCCTTCGATCGCGATCTGGTCGGGATGGGCGCGACCGGCTGCGATCAGGGCGTGGGCGGCCGCGGCGCAGTCCTCCACGTCGACGATTCCCCAGCCCCCGTTGAGCCGCTCCCTGTAGGCCCGCCCGAAACCGGTGGAGCCGCCGTAGTTCACATCGACCACGCCCCAGCCGCGGGATGTCCAGTACTGGATGCCGAGGCTGAGGCCCCGTCGGGCCATGGCGGTGGGACCGCTGTGGCTCTTCACCAACAGCGGGGGCCTCTCTGCTGAGCCAGCGCTCGGTGGGTAGTACCAGGCATGGGTGCGGCGTCCCTGGGATCCCTCAAACCAAAGGGGCTCCGCCACGCTGATGCACTCCGCGCTCAGTGCGGGCTCGGCCGCCGGGTGGTGGTGCCAATGTCCATCGCTGAGATCGATCTCCAGCAGCCCCTGGCCAGTGGTGCTGTTGCTCGCGATGGCCACGGCTCTTTCCCCCTGCGCATGCAGGCCCGCTAGATCATCAAAGGGTTGGTCAAGCGTCTGAACCGTGCCTTGCTCGCTGAGACGGTTCAGTTGCCAGCACCCCTCTCGGCAGACGGCTGCCAACAGCTGCCTGCCATCCCAGGCGGAGGTGCGCATGCCATACACCCACTGGGGCATGGCGGTTTCCGCCTCCATGGGCCAAGGACGCTCCCACTGGAGACTGTCCAGAGTGGTGCCTCCTGTGCTGCGCAGCAGGTTCCACCAACCGCTGCCATCTTCGGCCACCACCAGGCGACCGTCTGGCAACCAAAGGGGTTGGAACACGGAGATCTCTGCGCCGGTTGTCCCCTCGCTTCCCGCCAGGGCTATTGGAGTGATGATCCGCCCCTCAGAATCCAGGTCAGCGCCCCAGAGCTGGCTGTTGTCCCAGGGCATGTTCGGCTGCTGCCATTCCACCCAGGCGAGCCTGTCCCCCCTTGGACTGAGGGCGATGTACCCAGCAAAATCAGCCGGTTGATGCAAGCGGTCTGGGGTCTGATCCTCCTGGTCCAGCTGCAGGCTCACCAACCAGTCGCGGCCGTCGTCTTCCATGACGCCGAGCCAGCGGCGCCTGAAGGGATCGAGCTGGCCGTCCGCGAGGGGAGCTCCAGGCCGACTGAGGCGGCGGGCGGGGCCATGGGCGAGCAGAGGATTTGCTTCGCTCTGGTCCAGGCCTTGCCAGGTCTGAAACCAGACGCAGCCATCGCGATCGTCGATCCAGGCCAGCATCAGCTCCTGGCCGTCAGTGGCCTGGGCCAACACGCCACCGCCGTAGTCGTGCACCCTGCTGCGCAGGTTGATGGGAGCGGGGGTCAGCTCCTGAACCGCAGTGGCCCCAGCTCCCCAGCGACGGATCAGGGCGGTGGTGCGTCCCTTCTCTTGGGGGCGCTGTTCCAGCCAGAGAACCCAGTCGCCCGAGTCGCCGACCAACCTCGGTTCCCGCAGCGTCGGCATGCGGCCGAGAGCAATCCGTGCGGCCAGGGGAGTGTGCATGGGGACGAGGTCTGAGGCGTGTGGGTGGGGCAGCTGGTGCTGATCGGGAGGCTGGCGGGTCAGGCTGCCTAAGATCAAGCCATTGCAATCCTTCGCGGAGACAGGACGCTTGGCTCGAAGTTTCGCTCAACTGGCACGGTCGGCCGAACGCAGCGGCGGCGCCGTGGCGGTGGCGAAGGAGCCTCTGGAGGTTGCCCCGCTCGAGATTCACACGCTGGGGAATGAGGTGTTGCGCCAGGAGGCACGGCGCATCAGTCGGGTGGATGAAGCGGTGCGGGATCTCGCCCGCGACATGTTGCGCAGCATGTACACCGCCCGCGGGATCGGGCTCGCGGCTCCGCAGGTGGGAGTGCATCAGCAATTGCTCGTGATCGATCTCGATATCGAGAACGCCGCGGCTCCACCCCTGGTGTTGATCAACCCGGAGATCACGACCACGAGCGGATCATTAGACACCTACGAGGAGGGCTGCCTCAGCATCCCCGGTGTCTATCTCGATGTGGTGCGACCTAGCGCGATTCAGCTCAGCTACCGCGACGAGATGGGACGTCCTCGCACCATGAAGGCCGATGGGCTCATGGCCCGCTGCATCCAGCACGAGATGGATCACCTCAAGGGAGTCCTCTTTGTCGATCGGGTGAGTGATGAAGGCAATCGCAACCGTGAGCTCAAGGACCATGGTTTTCTGGCTGCTGATGTTCGCCCCCTGGTCTGAGCGATGCCGATGAAACCTCTTGCCGGCCTCTTTCTGGCTCTGGCCTGCGTGCTCGGTATCGCCGCCACCGGTTCGGTGTTTGAGCTTGCCTACGGCGATCCCGATCTTGGTGGCACCGTCACCGGCTGGATCCTGGCTCTCACTGCACCCGCCACGGTCGTCACTCTTCTGGTCGCGATTCGTCTCAACAAACCGGTCTGAATCGGATCGCCCTTTCCCGTTTCGACTTTTACGATCCGGACTAGTTCCTTCCCTCCACCGGATGGTCCGCTTCCTGCCTCTCGCCGTTGTGACCGCTCTGACGGCCGCCGCCACGGCCGCCATCACGGCCGCCGTCAGTCCTCTCCCGCTGAGGGCGCAGGGTTCTCTGTTCACGGCAGCGCCGGTGGAACAGAGCCGATTCATCCTGGTGGCAGCACCGATCGGTAAAGGGGAGTCAGCGCAGCTCAACATCTACGAGCAGCGCAGCAGCAAGCGCCCCTGTTACTCCGTGTCGGGCTCCGCCCCAGCGGTCGTCAATCCTCTGTTGGCCACCTTTGATTTCACCGGGATTTGCAACCGCTACATCGATGGCAATGGTTATTCCCTCCGCATTGGTGCTGACGACCTGGGCACCCGTTACCGCCTGTCTGTGGTGAAGACCGGTTCTGACGTGGAGCTGCTGGCGGTGCCGACCCGTGATACCTCTAAGCCCACCCTGCTGATCGCTCGTACCGGTGGGCCGGGACAGGACTTTCTGCAGTTGGTCATGGAGCCCGGCTGGCAACTGATGCGCCGTCAATACGGCAAGAAGACCCTCGGTCACTTGTATGTCTTCCGGGAGTCCTGGCCTGATGCCGGTGAGGCATCGACCCAGCCTTGAGCTGCGGGCGAGTTGCTACATTGACGGGCTGGACAACCTTGCTTGCTGCATGACTCAGGTCACGGTCGGAGAAAACGAAGGCATCGAATCAGCCCTACGTCGCTTCAAGCGTCAGGTCTCCAAGGCCGGGATCTTTGCAGACCTCAAGCGCCTGCGTCACCACGAGACACCCATCGAGAAGTACAAGCGCAAGGCTCAGCAGCGTCGTCGTCGTCGCTGATCCGAAGCTCTGGCTTCTGATCCATTGCCAAGGCCCTGGGAGAGAAGAGCTTTTCCCACTCAGGGCCTGTTTTGCTGGTTAGAAATCCGTATTTGCACTGGTTGGCGACCCCTGAATTCCAGCACCAGACTGATGGCAGATCAGCTGGGAGTCGGTGATGGATTTCAGGTTTAAAAGCATCAGACATTGGTTCGGAGACACCCTCTCCCATGCACTTGGGAACCCCAGAGAGGAGAAGCTGCACCAGCCACCTCCGATCGGGCCACAGCCCTATCGCGATGCACCGGAAAGGGTGAAGTTCCGGTACTGACACGACCATTGGGCTGGGGCTGTGCTTCCAGCCCTGTCAATCCTCCTGTGTGTTCACCCCATCGGTCGGGGGGGTGTCGAAGCTGCGAAAGCACAGTGCTTCGCTGAGGTCGGTGTTCAGGACATGCTCGCGGTCATCCAGGTCGGCCAAGGTGCGAGCAACCCGGAGCAGCCTCAGGCCACTGCGGGCACTCAGTTGACGGTGCTCAACAATCCTTTCCCATCGTTCTAAGGCTGGAGCACTCAAGCTCCCGCTTCGCCCCAGGGCTGCAGCACTGAGAGCGCTGTTCAGGCACCCCGAGGGATTGCGCCGAACCATTCTTAGGCGTGCCTGCTGGATTCGTTCTGGACACAACAGTGGTGTCGGCTCCTGCTCTGGGGTTGGGGTCTCCACGCTGCGGCGGAGCTGCTCCGGCGGCAGCCTGTGCAGCCGGAGTTGCAGATCGAGGCGATCCAGCATGGGCCCCGACAGACGGTTCCAGTAGCGCTGGCGTTCCGTTTCTCGGCACCGGCATTGGCCTCCCGGCTCGCCAAACCAACCACAGGGGCAGGGATTCGTTGCTGCCACCAGGGTGACCTGGCAAGGGAAGGCGCATTTGACCTTGGCTCGACTGAGCCAGAGGCAGCCTTCTTCGATCGGTTGGCGCAACTGGTCGAGCAGGGAGCGTGGAAATTCCGCTAGCTCATCAAGAAACAGCACTCCGCCATGGGCCAGGCTCAGTTCCCCGGGTCTGGGATTAGCGCCTCCCCCCAGCAGGGCTGCCGGCGAACAACTGTGATGGGGGGATCGAAACGGGCGGCGTTGAACCAGGCTCGCCGGTTGGGGGAGAGAGCCGGCGATCGAATGCAGCTGTGTGATCTCCAGCGCTTCTCCCTGGCTGAGCGGGGGCAACAGCCTCGGGAGCTGACGGGCCAGCAGGGTTTTGCCGCAGCCCGGAGGGCCAACCATCAGGAGGTGATGGCCACCGGCAGCCGCCAGCGCCAGAGCCTGTTGCGCCACGGTTTGTCCGATCACTCCATCCCTCGTGTCAAAGGAGTCGTCGGCCGTCGCGGTGATCGCGTTCGCCACGTCAAGGCATGGCCAGGGCTGGGTTCCCCGGAGCGTCTGCACGACCTCCCGGAGTGAGGTGGCGGCCAGCAGCTTTAGGTCGGGCACCAGGCTGGCTTCAGCGGCATTCGCCACAGGCACCACCAGCGCTCGGGCTCCTGCCGCGGCGGCCAGACGGGCCACAGCAAGGATGCCTCGGCAGGGCCTCAGGCTTCCATCGAGGCCCAGTTCACCGGCACACCAGAGATCCTTCAGCAGAGGTGCATCCAGCTGGCCGCTGGACACCAGAAGCCCGAGGGCAATCGGCAGGTCAAAGGCCGGTCCTTCCTTGCGCAGATCCGCCGGGGCCAGGTTCACCACCACCCTCACCAGTGGACCACGAAAGCCGCTGTTGCGAAGGGCTGCCCTCACCCGTTCCCGGGATTCCTGGATGGCGGTATCCGGCAGCCCTACCAGCTGGAGGCCTGGAAGTCCGGGGGCTAGGTCTACCTCCACGACCACCGGTCGAGCCTCTAGGCCGACGATCGAGGCACTCAGGCAGCGTGCCAGCATTGCAATCAAGCGGGTCAGGGGTTTAGTGCCCCACCTGTCACATCCCGGATCTGCCGATGACAGCTGACACGATTTTTGCCCGCATCCTGCGTGGTGAGATCCCCTGTGATGAGGTCTACAGCGACGATCTCTGTCTCGCCTTTCGCGACATCGCCCCGCAGGCTCCGGTGCATGTGCTCGTCATCCCGCGCAAGCCGATCGAGAGTCTGCGCTCAGCTGAGGAGGCGGATGGGCCCCTGCTTGGCCATCTGCTGCTGGTCGCGGCCCGAGTGGCGAAGCAGGAGGGCCTCAGCGACTGGCGCACTGTGATCAACAGCGGTGCTGATGCTGGGCAGACCGTCTTTCACTTGCATGTGCACGTGATCGGTGGGCGTCCCCTCGCCTGGCCTCCCGGTTGAGTCCGGGGTCCGAGAGAATCAGGCGATGACAACTCTCCCCAGCAAGGTTCCTTTCGAGGCCCTGCGCCGTCAGCTCGCCAAGCTGCGCCACCTCGCGCAGCCGTTTTTCCTCCCTTTGGATCAGGCCAGCGGCTGGCAGTTCGTCTGGCTGCTGATCTCGCTGCTGTTCTGTGTCGGCGGCGTGGTGCTGCTGTTGCTCACGGGGCTGATGCAGCTGCTGGCGAAGCTGCAGCCTCTGATCACCGAGAAATATTTCGGAGGTGTGCTCAGCACCCTCACCACGATCTGGAGCGGCTGGTGGGGGTGGGGCTTCGCGACGCTGTTCCTGATCGGGGCCGCCAGCTTCCTGGCCATGCGCCAGCAGTTGCGCAACCGTCGCTGGTTGCACTGGCTGCTGCTCGCAGTGATCGTGTTGATGCTGCTGGCAGTGAACGGCATCAATGCCGGAATCAGCTTCATTGCCCGCGATCTCACCAATGCCCTGGTTGCTAAGCAACAGGAAGGCTTTTACCGGATTCTGATTATTTATGCCAGCTGTTTTGTGGTGGCATTGCCGATCAGGGTTTCGCAGATCTTCTTTACCTTGAAGCTAGGCATTATCTGGCGCGACTGGCTGTCGCGCAGCCTGATTGCGGATTATATGAGCAATCGGGCTTACTACGTTCTTAATCCAAATGATGAGCAGGCCACTGATGTTGATAACCCAGATCAGCGGATCACTGATGATACGCGCGCATTCACGGCTCAGAGTCTTCAGTTCACGCTTGGGATTTTTGATGCGCTGCTGACCTTCTCACTAAATATCTTGATCCTCTGGAGCATCAGCACAACACTGACCTTCTCGCTGTTTGCCTACGCCGCCTTTGCAACGACTGTGCTGATTGTGGCTGGTCGCAAGTTGGTCAGGATCAATTTTGATCAACTTCGCTATGAGGCTGATTTTCGCTATGGCCTGGTGCATGTTCGCGACAACGCCGAGTCGATTGCCTTTTATGCAGGCGAGAAGCCTGAGCAGGAAGAGACCCAGCGCAGACTCGGTTCTGTGGTGCGCAATTTCAATCTGTTGATCATCTGGCGGGTGGTCATTGACGTGATGAGGCGGTCGATTGGTTATGCCAGTAATTTCTTCCCGTATTTGGTGATGGCGGCGCCCTACTTCGCTGGCGAGATCGACTACGGCGGATTCATTCAGGCCAACTTTGCTTTTGGTATGGTCGAGTCCTCGTTATTTTTCGTGGTCAATCAGATTGAAGAGCTGGCCCAATTCACAGCGGGTATTACTCGTCTTGAGGGCTTTCAATCCAAAGTAGAGCAGGTCAGCCAGCAGGCTCCGGATGCAACCGGCGCCACCGTGCGCGACCGCGATTCGATCTTGGTGGACCATGCCGATCTGGTTCCCCCTGGCGCTCGGACCCCGATCATCCGCGACCTCACCCTCAGTGTTGGTGACACCGACAAGCTTCTTGTGGTGGGGCCCTCCGGCTGCGGTAAAACCTCCCTGTTGCGCATGGTGAGCGGGCTCTGGTCTCCCGAGCAAGGACGGATCGAGCGTCCCCCGACAGGGGACCTGCTGTTCATTCCTCAGAAGCCCTACATGCTGCTTGGTTCCTTGAGGGAGCAGCTCTGTTATCCCACCGATGAGGCCCGCTTCAGCGATGACCAGTTGCGGGCTGTGCTTGAGCAGGTGCGCCTGCCTCAGCTGGTCAGCCGCTATCCCGATCTGGATGTGAAACAGGACTGGCCCAGAATTCTTTCCCTCGGCGAACAGCAGCGTCTGGCCTTTGGCCGTCTGCTGCTCAATGCTCCGCGCTTTGTCGTCCTCGATGAGGCCACCAGCGCCCTCGATGTGAAGACGGAGGAGCACCTCTACCAGCTGCTCATCGACAGGGATCTGGCCTTCATCAGCGTCGGGCACCGACCGACTCTGCTCAGCTTCCACGACACGGTTCTGGAGCTGATTGGCAATGGCGACTGGCGTCTGATCCCCACGGCCAGCTATGACGTATCCCAATCCTGATCCGGCCGCATGACCAGCAGCAGCACTGAGCAGACCTCCAAGGACTCCGCTCCCGGACAGGCCCCAGAGACCAGTGCGACCACCTCGGATGTTCCTGCCTTCGGGTGGAGCGCCTATGCGGAGCGCATCAATGGTCGTTTCGCCATGGTCGGTTTCGCCGCGGTGCTTCTGGTGGAAGCGATCAGCAACGACACCTTTCTGCGCTGGGCAGGTCTGGTGCCCTGACTTGATCCATCAAGCTCCTTGCCCCCAGGCATGCCCGCCGTGGATGCAGGGCTTCTGCCTTTAGGGCCGTGGGATTCAGGGCAATGGAATGAGATCCACCTCCCAGCGGCCGCCGCGGCTCACCTGCACGGCAAGTAGCTTGCCGCTCCCGTCCAGGCTCACCTGGCGAGGAACTCCTCGCGGATTGAGCTCAAGTTGTTGCATCAGGCCGAGCGAGCGGCGGTAAAGCATCAGTTCCGTCTCTCCATCGCGCTGGCGCACGAGGGCGAGGCGCTCTCCGTCGCCGCTCAGGCTGATGCTCACCGGCTGGGCATCGGCCCGATTCAGGCCTGGCGTTGGAGTTGGCTGACCACTGCGCAGGTTGATCAGCTCGATCCGCTCCCTGCCGCTCCGGCTGCTCAAGGTTGCCAGCCATTCTTGAGCAAGGCTTGGATCCCTTCGGGCTTCACCACTGGAGGCGAGACGGCCATTCAGATCCGAGAGTGGGCGGATTCCATCCGGGCTACAGGCGCTGAGCATCAGACCAGCCATGCAGCAGCAGCCTGCCCTGATCCAGTTCATGGTGTCGCTCCTGCTGGATCGCTCAGCCGCTCACCTCCTGGCCGTTCGGGTTCGAGAGTGCCGCTGAGGTCGAGAAGCTCCACCCTCCAGCGCCCCTGATCGGCCACCTGAAGGGCGAGTCGTCTGGCATCGGGAGCCAGGCTGAGGCGGATCGGATCACGGTTGCCGGGAAGGCGGATTGGATGGGCACGGCCCGTGAGTCGATCCTCGATCAGGGCCATACGACGGCTGCCCCGTTGGGTGATCACGGCTAGATAACGGCCATTCCAGCTCAAGGACGGGGAGCTGTGGGGCTGATGACGATTGAGGTGGCGCAGAGGAATCAGGCCACCCCCGCGACGATCACGCAGCTGAACAGTCGGGCGTCCGTTCTGGTCGACGATGACGGCAAGCAGGCGGCCATCACCGCTGAGGGCTGGCTCCAGCTGCTGACGGTCAGCGAAGCCACCTGGTGCTCGCTGGGCCCTTGGCGCACAGGCGCTGATCCAGGGACAAGTCATCAGCATGGCCAGGATCAGGGGGAGCCTGGGCATCAGGGGGAACCTGGAGAGCAAACGGTGGCAATCCCCCTGGGGATCAGTCGTCGAAACGGGAGCTGTTGTCCCGCGGACGGGAACTGCGGGGGGTGGGCCGCTCAGCGGATGGTGGGTTGGCGGCTGGAGAGGCGGATGTTGGGTTAGGCCGAGCCGTTCCTGTCCGAGGGGAGGTTGATGGGGCTGAATCAAAGCGATTCGAGCCTGTGGCGGCCTGGTTGCGGGACTCACCCAGGGAACCGGGACGCCGAACGGGGCTGGCATTGTCAGCCTTGCTGAAAGAAGCCTCCTCTGGGGCTGCTCTCATGCGGCCTGCGGCTGGAGATCCGTCACGGGGACTGGCTGCACTGGGCCTGCTGCCCCGCCGTTGGTCCTGGCGTTGGCTGCGGCGCTCCCCAAAGCTGGAGCGTGAGGGGGCGTCGTCATCATCGCGGCGTCCAAACCTGGCCATGCGCCGCTCGCGCTCGGAGTCTTCGGACCAGCCGCCGTCAGCTTCATCCCGGCCGCGGCGACGGCTGGCTGCTTGTTCCGGGATGGCAGCACGGGATGGGCGACGGGGTCTGTAGAAATCACGTTCAGCGCCGTCGTCATCCATGCCGTCTGGCTCGGAACCGCGGAACCGTCGTCTCAGCGGTTGGGGCTCATCAAACCGGTCGTAGCCCGGATCAAAGTCACCGCGGAGACCACCTGCTGGGCCACGGGATGGAGCAGGCTCGTCGTCGAAGTAAGCCGATCTCCTGGCCTGCTCTGTTGAAACACCGCGGAGACGAACGCTTTCGTAGGCAAAAAAGACGGTTGTAGCAGCCAGGAGAAACTGACCGAACTGCAGGATCGGATCCAGCCGCCAGCCCTGGAAGAAGAGAATGCCGCCGCATAGCAGCCCGATCGCTGCGAAGAAGACGTCGTAGTCCCGCGCAAGCGCAGGTTTGAAGGAGCGCATGAAATAAAGAAGCGCACCACCCACAGCCAGCACGATGCCGACAATGCTGGCCCAGTTGAGACTGGCATTAACCACTGATTGGCCCCCTGGCGACGGCTGGCTTCAGGCTGAAGACCAGCCGAATTCAATCCAGTCTACGAACTACGTCAGGGGGGATCAGAGCTTGCGGTCGACCTGATCGGTCTGGCTCAGAAGAAAGAGGCCAATGCTGGCAGGAATGACCACGATCACGGTGCCCCACACGAGGCTGCTCAGAAAGTTGGCGAGGGAGGGGGTCATGTCGGAGCGGACGCGATGGCCTTGCTCTGAGGATCCTAAGGATCACAGGTCGCTTTCTACGATGGGCGGCCGGATGCTTTGAGCTTTGTGACGCCGCTCCCCCTCGCCATGCTGCCTGCCGTCCATCTGGTGCTGGGGATCCTGCTGGCTGTTTGGACCCTGATGTTCCTGGTGCGGATCGTGCTCACCTGGTATCCGCAGATCGACTTGAAGGCCGGGATGTGGCCTCTGGTGGCTTGGCCCACTGAACCTTTGCTGTCAGCGACTCGGCGGCTTGTGGCACCGATCGGCGGTGTGGATGTGACCCCTGTGATTTGGGTGGGCCTGCTCAGTCTTCTGCGTGAGCTGCTTGTGGGTCAGCAGGGCCTGCTCTCCCAGGTGATGCTCCATGCAGCGGCAGCCACTGCCTGAACGGTGAGTCCAGGGCTCAGAGCATGTCCTGTTCGACGAATTTGGTGTGCACGTCTCCGCGCTGGAATTCCGGACGGTCAAGGAGGCGCAGATGAAAATCAACAGTCGTGGGGATCCCCGTCACGGCACATTCGTTGAGCGCCCGTCGCATGCGCTTGAGTGCGCTCTCCCGATCAGGGGCCCAGATGATCAACTTGCCGATCAGAGAGTCGTAGAAGGGGGGGATGTCGTAGCCGGTGTAGACGTGGCTGTCGACACGAATGCCTGGCCCGCCCGGTGGGAGCCAGCCCGTGATGCGTCCGGGAGCCGGGCGGAAATTGTGGTTGGCGTCCTCAGCATTGATCCGGCACTCGATCGCGTGGCCGCGCAGCTGAACCTCTTCCTGACGCACGCTGATTGGCTCGCCACCGGCGATGCGCAGCTGCTCCGCGATCAGGTCGATGCCAGTCACCATTTCTGTGACGGGGTGCTCCACCTGAATGCGGGTGTTCATCTCCATGAAATAGAAGCCACCACTGCGGTCGAGCAGGAATTCCACGGTTCCTGCGCCCTCGTAGTTGATGCTGCGGGCTGCCGCCACCGCCGCTTCGCCCATGCGTCGGCGTAGATCGGGATCCAGGGCCGGGCTCGGGGCCTCCTCTAGCAGCTTCTGATGACGCCGCTGGATGGAGCAGTCCCGTTCCCCTAGATGCACCACGTTGCCGTGACGATCAGCGAGGACCTGCACCTCCACGTGCCGGGGCCGGTCGATGAATTTCTCCATGTACAGGCCCGGATTGCCGAAGGCCGCCTCTGCCTCCCCTTGGGCCGCTTTGAAAAGTCCAGGCAGCTGCTCGGCATCCATCACCAGGCGCATGCCGCGACCACCACCGCCGGCGGTGGCTTTGATCATCACTGGGTAGCCCATGTCCGCTGCCAGTTCGGCGGCTTCCTCTGGGGTCGACAGCAGGCCCTCGCTGCCTGGCACCGTGGGCACCCCCACGCGCTGCATCGTGGTTTTTGCCGTGGACTTGTCACCCATGGAACGGATCGCATGGGGGGAGGGGCCCACAAAAGTGATGCCGTGATCCCTGCAGATTTCAGCGAACCGATCGTTCTCGGCTAGGAAGCCGTAGCCGGGGTGGATGGCGTCGACCCCCCGCGATGTGGCCGCCGCAATGATGTTCGGAATATTGAGGTAGCTCTTGCTGCTGGCCGCCTCACCGACACAAACCGCTTCGTCGGCGAGTTGCACGTGCAGGGCGTTGCGGTCGACCGTGCTGTACACAGCCACGGTGGCGATTCCAAGCTCTCTGCAGCTCCGGAGGATCCGGAGGGCAATCTCGCCGCGGTTGGCGATCAGCACTTTGCCGATGGGCATCCCGCAGCATCCAGGCCAGGGCGGATCGTATCAGCGCTCATGACCGGATCTTCTTCGGAGTGCTGGGAATGTTGTGCGAACCCCGAGCCGGTATGATCTTTCCTCGACGCGACCCGAGAGGTCGAGTCAGCCACGCGGATGTGGTGGAATTGGTAGACACGCACGTTTGAGGGGCGTGTGGCTTCGGCCTTGCGAGTTCAAGTCTCGCCATCCGCATTTCTCTTCACAACCTGGCCAGCACCGGTGTCGCCCTTGCCTGAGTTGCCGACCGGAGACGCCACGCTGTCCATCGTGTTGGTCTCCAATGGCCCTGGGGAGCTCACCACCTGGGTGAGACCCCTGGCAGCAGCTCTGCATCGCTCGATGCTGCTTCGCCCGCGTGCTGGGGCCTCACCGATCAGCCTGCGCTTGGTGCTCGTGCCCTGCCCGAATGCCACCGGCAGCGAGGCGGAGGTGGCGCAAGCCTGGGGACTGTTTGACCGCATCACCAGAGCGGCTCAGTTCTGGTCTCTGTTATTGCGTCCGGGGCGCTTCGGGCCCTGGGCGTCCCGCGGGGTGGTCGTGTTTCTGGGGGGGGATCAGTTCTGGAGTGTCTTGCTGTCGGCTCGGCTCGGCTATCGGCACATCACCTACGCCGAATGGGTGGCCCGCTGGCCCCGCTGGAATGACCGCGTGGCGGCCATGGGGCCCGATGTTCGTTCCCAGCTACCCAGACGCTTCCGTTCCCGTTGCACGGTGATCGGGGACCTGATGGCTGATCTCTCCAGCCACGCCCGGGAGCAGGAGCCCCTCCCGCCAGGGGAGTGGCTGGCGCTTCTGCCGGGGTCCAAGCGAGCCAAGTTGTGCGTGGGGGTTCCCTTTCTGCTTGAGACCGCCGACCGACTGGCTGTTTTGCGCCCGGGTTGTCGCTTTCTGTTGCCGGTGGCGCCGACGACTAGCCCTGAGGAGTTGCTGCATTTCGCAGGATCCAGCAATCCGATTGCTGCCTGCTACGGGACCTCGATTGCACAGATCATCGGTCCCTCTCCAGCATGGTCCGGCCGCAGCCTGGTCACGGGAGCGGGCACCGTGATTCATCTCCATGAGGATCCACCCGCCCATGGCCCCCTCAGTCAGTGCGCCCTGGCACTCACCACCGTGGGTGCCAATACCGCTGAGCTCGGCGCCCTAGGGGTGCCGATGGTTGTGTTGGTGCCGACGCAGCACCTAGGCGTGATGCAGGCCTGGGATGGTTGGCTCGGCCTGCTGGCGCGTTTGCCCGGCTTACGCCGATGCATCGGATGGCTGCTCAGTGCCTGGCGCCTGCGCAATCACGGCTTTCTTGCCTGGCCCAACATTTCAGCGGGGCGTCTGGTGGTGCCTGAACGGGTGGGTGCGATCACTCCGGAAGCCATCGCCCGGGAGGCGGATGAATGGCTGGCCTCCCCAGAGCGTTTGCAAGGGCAGCGAGACGACTTACGCAGCCTTCGTGGCCAGCCAGGAGCGGTCAGGGCGCTGGCCGGAGAAATTCGTGAGCTGCTGCCCAAGGCGCTGACCGACTAGGGTCTGGCCGCTTTCGTATCCAGCCCCCCATGACCGCCGGTGACCGCCTTGAGCGCAGCGCTGATGAGTGGCAGGCGCAGCTCACCCCTGAGCAGTTTCAGGTTGCGCGTCAGGGGGGCACAGAACGGGCCTTCACCGGCGCCTACTGGAATCACAAAGCTGATGGCATGTATCACTGCGTCTGTTGCGATGCGCCCCTGTTCAGCTCTGAGACCAAATTCGAATCGGGAACTGGTTGGCCCAGCTTCTGGGATGGGGTGACCAGTGGCGCGATCCTGACGAAAGAGGATCGCAGTCACGGCATGGTGCGAACGGAAATCAATTGCGCCCGCTGTGATGCCCATCTGGGCCATGTGTTCAGCGATGGCCCCGCACCAACTGGATTGCGCTACTGCGTGAACAGCGCCTCGCTGCAGTTCAAGGATCGGGACTGACCGTTACCAGGGATCCTCAAGCTCCTCTTTTGGATCTGCGGGTTCCCGGAAGCGCTCGTTGGGCTCGATCGGCTCGACATCGAGGGGGTCGCCGATCGGGTCAACCGCCCGACGCGCCGCTGGACGGGGCCTGGCCGAAAAGCGTTCAACAGGCTCCGGCTCCGGTCCTGGTCTCTCTTCCTGCTCCAGCCGTCCGTAGCGATCCTGTTCATCCCAGCGTTGCGGTTGTTCGTCGGGATAGGCATCGAGATAGCGCTGGGGCTGCCGTTGCTGTTCGTAGCGGCGCTCGTCGATTTCCACATAGTCGAGCTCTTCCTCTGGAGCGAAGGTCTCTGCCCGGGAGGCCTCCAGCCGCCGCTGCTCCTGTTCGTTCGCTTGGCCTGAGGTCAGCTGGTTCTCGACGGGAACGACGTTGACGCGGTAGCGCTCCCGTTCCTGTTCCTCCCAGCTGGGACCTCCGACCCCAAGCTTTTCGAGGAAGCCACTGTTGAGTTGCTTGAGCTTCTCTTCGGCGCCCTCATAGACAATGATTCGGTCGGCACCGCTGCTGACGATTTCCTCCACCGGAATCTCCCAGGTGCTGAGCACCCCCTCCCCGAGTAGAGGAACCCCGAGAGCACCCATCACGAGTGTGGTGAGTTCGCCGGTTTCGATGTCGAACGAGAAGCCAAGCACGCGGCCCAGCTGCTGACCGGATTCTGTGATCACCTGGCAGTTGATCACCCGGCTGTAGCGATCCGGCTGAAAGGTTTCGCTGAGGGAATCAACGGAGTCGACGAGGATCACGTCGCCCACCTGACGGATCCGGTCTAGGGGCATCCAACGGGGAAGGCCAGGCAGAAAGCGGGTCAGGGGGTTGTCCCGCAGGCCTAGGGCCACCACCTCACGGCCATCGATGTCGACGATCACCTCACCGACCACCCCAAGACGGCGGCCCGTGTCGCGGGTGATCACCTGGGTGCCCATCAGTTCAGAACGCAGCCACAGCCGGTCGCTGGGGACTCCAGCACCGGGCACGATGGCGCCGAGAGGGTCGTTTGGGGATGGAGATGCGCTCAAATCCTTGCCCAGTCCTGGCGATTCATTCCGGTCATTTTGACGCAAGGGGACACTGGCGGTTGTTCAGGCTGCATCCGGTAGCCCCACCACCTGGGTGTGGGCACCCCGTGCCTGGGTCACACCAATCGTGCGTTGGGAGGCGCCGATCATCGGCCGACGGTGGCTGACCACCAGGAACTGGGCATCCTCGGCTTGCCGTGCGATCAGGGCTGCCAGCCGCTCCACATTCACACCATCCAGGAAGCTGTCGACTTCATCGAGCGCATAGAAGGGTGAGGGGCGGAAACGCTGCAGGGCGAAGAGAAAGCTGAGCGCCGTCAGCGATTTCTCTCCCCCTGACATGGCGGCCAATCGGCGCACCGACTTGCCTTTCGGATGCGCCACCAGGGTGAGACCTCCCTCGAGGGGGTCATCGTTGTTGTCGAGCTGCAGATGGCCGTCGCCATCGGAGAGGCTGGCGAAGATCTCGCGGAAGTGACCATCCACGGCGGTAAAGGCCTCCATGAAGGCTTCCTGCCGCAGGGTGGTGACGGTTTCAATCCTCAGCAGCAGCTCTTCCCGCTCTTGGCTGAGCACGTCAAGGCGCTCCCCGAGATCATTGAGCCGCGTCTCCAGCTCGGCCAGCTCCTCCAGGGCCAGCATGTTCACGGGCTCTAGTGCTTCCATCCGCTGCTGCAACTGCTGCAACTCGCTTTGGAGAGCTTCTAATCCCGCGGCGCGCAGCTCCTCTGGGATTTCAGGTTTTGGATCAGGCAGTGCCCTTTCCAGCTCTTGCAGTCGCAGGGAGCCGCTGCGCAACTGTTCCGCCAGGGTCTCCTGTTCCTCCTGCAGCCGATCCAGTTCCCAACGAGCCTGTTGGAGTTGCTGGCGTTGCTCAGCCACGGCTGCCTCTGCTTCGTCCCGGGCCCGGCGTTGCTCCCCAAAGCGCGTCTGTAGCTCCTGTTGCTGGGTGTCGAGGGCTTGGCGCCGCTCCGTCAGTTCCTGCTGCTCTTTTTGCCAGCGGCTGTGCTGCTCACCGAGGGCCTTCACGGCCTCCAGCAGGCGCTG
Organism: Synechococcus sp. BS56D; assembly: GCF_004332405.1. Classification (NCBI taxonomy): domain Bacteria; kingdom Bacillati; phylum Cyanobacteriota; class Cyanophyceae; order Synechococcales; family Synechococcaceae; genus Synechococcus; species Synechococcus sp. BS56D. The sequence continues at coordinate 67,250 of NZ_PHQU01000006.1, forward strand.
CTCCTCCGCTTCCAGGTTCTGTTGCTGATCGCCGAGGCGTTCCAGGGCTAGCTCCCGTTGACGCTCTTCCTGCAGCAGCCCATCCCGTCGCTGGCGCGCATCACTCAGGGCCCGGTCAGCTGCTTCCAGTTCCTCCTGCAGCTGTTGCCAATTGCCGGCATCTCCCTGCTGCTGTGCGGCCTGCTCCTGCTGAATCAGGGTGTCCAGCTCGGCTTGAAGGGGTGAAACGGTTGCCCCTAGTTCCGTCAGTCGGGATTGCAGCTGGGCCTGGCTGTTGCGAAGGTTTTCGAGCCGATCGTTGCGTTGACGGCAGCGCTCAAGCAAAGGGGCGTGGGCTCGACGGGCCGTCTGACGTTCCGCCTCAAGGGCAGCTTGTCGCTGTTCCAGCTGGCGGTATTGCGGGCGGCTTGCATCCAGGGCAGCGCTCAGGCGCTGTTCTTCGCGATGGCAGGCCACCAGAGCTTCTCCCAGCTCCAACAGCCGCTGGCGCAGGGGTGCTGCCTCATCGCTGTCGCTGCTCACCCCGAAACTGAGACCACCGCTGCGCTGGGACAGGCTGCCGCCGGTCATGGCACCGCTTTTCTCAAGCAGCTCTCCCTCAAGGGTGACGGCTCGCTGGCGACCCAGCTGCTGCCGGGCGCTGTTCAGATCACTAAAGACCTGGGTATCTCCAAAGACATAGGCGAACACATCGGCATAGATCGGTTCGAAGCGCACCAGTTCCACCGCCCTTCCGATGAGCCCTCCGCCGGTCGGGGTCATGGCCCCATCCGGGCGGCGGCCGCGGGCCATGGCTGCGCCGCTGCCACCCCCAGAGGCTCTGATCTTGTTGAGGGGCAGGAAGGTGAGTCGCCCGGCCCGGCGGCTTTTGAGCAGTTCAATCGCCTGGGCGGCGATCCGATCATCATCAACCACCACCTGGGCAAGGCGAGCCCCGGCGGCCACCTCAAGGGCGAGACGGTGGCGTTCCTCCACCTCCCCTAACTGCGCAACCGGGCCGTGGATGCCATCGAGGCCTGCTTCGAGAAGTAAGCGAAGGGCTCCGGTGCCTCGGCTTTCCTGCAGGGCCTCCCGCCGGCTCTCGAGGCGGGCGATCTCCCGCTCGAGCTTGCCCTGCTCTTGCTCGAGGCGAGCGCGGGTGCGCTGCTGAACGGCGAGCTCCTCTGCCAGGGTCTGCACGAGCTCCTTGCCTTCCCGCAGGGATTGGAGCAGGGTTTGCCACTCCTGCTCGAGCTGTTCGAGGCTCTGCTGCACCCGGCGGTCTTCCTCTCCGTCGGTCTCCAGCTCCTGCTGAAGATCAGCGAGACGATCAGTGTCCTGCCGCTCACGCTCCAGGAGTTGTTGCTGCTCCTGCTGCAGCGGGGTCAGCTGAGCCTGGAGCTCGAGGCGACGGGCGCTGCGCTGCCGTTGTTCCTCGATCCAGGTACCCGAGCGCCCGGCCACATCACCAAGGCGGCGGCGGGAGATCTCCACAGCGGCTTCCGCGTCACGGCAGAGCCGTTCGGCATCGTCAAGGTTCTCCTGACTGGTGTTGGCCACCAGCTGCTGCCCTTCCTCCTGGTATTGGCGGCGACGGTTGTTCAGATCGTGGCGGAGGCCCTGGAGCCGTTCGCCCTCCTGCTGATGCAGAGCCGACTGCCGTTCCAGGTCACGCCCCCGGGTGTCGAGGCCGGCGAGCTCCGCCTGCACGCCCAACAATTGGTCTTCGCCGAGGGCTTTCACGCTCTCCTGAAGGGTTTGAAGCTGGCTGGCGGCAGCTTGAAGGGTTGTCTCCTTCTCGCTCAGGGCTTCGCGGTCGCGAACGGTCTGTTCCGCGAGTTGCTGCTGGCGGGTTTTCTGGAGCTCCAGCTCCCGGCAAGCGGCTTCGAAGCCCAGCACCAGCTCCTGTTGTCGACCCATTTGCAGGCGCTGGCGCAACTCCTGATAGGTGCGCGCCTTGGCGCAATCTTTCTCAAGCCGTTGCCTGGCGTTTAGAAGTTCCTGCTCCACGATCCGGCAGCGCTCCTGCCGCTCCTGAACGTCATCGAGCTTGCGGCGCGTCTGCTCGATGCGACTGTCAAAAAGGGCGACACCGGCCAACTCATCAACAAGGCCCCGGCGCTCCCGGTTGCTCATCGAGACGATGCGGGTCACATCCCCTTGCATCACCACGTTGCTGCCTTCAGGGTCGATCCTTAGCCGGCGCAGCTGGGTTTGTAACTGCTGCAAATTGCAGGGTTCACCGTCGGCGCTGTAGCTGCTGCTGTACGAGCCGCCTGGCATGACCCGCAGTTTGCGGGTCACGGTCCATTCCTTCTGATCGGCGCGAATCCAAGGCCCCTCCTCCGGTGGCTCGAGGCCTTCCTCCGCTGGATCAGGGGCCCAATCGGAGAGGTCGAAGCGAACGCTCACGGTGGTCTCTGCGGCCTTCCCCGCCTTGAGTACACCGCTGTTCACCAGATCAGGCAGTCGATCGGCGCGCATGCCGCGACTGTTGGCGAGTCCGAGGCAGAACAGCACGCCGTCAAGGATGTTGCTCTTTCCGGATCCATTCGGCCCGGTGACCACCGTGAAACCGGGTTCCAGGGGGATCGACATCGCCCCCCCGAAGGACTTGAAGTGCGTCAGCCCGACCTGATTGATGTGAACCAACAGGGGCAACGGCTGTCAGCGGTCACAAGTTAGCGGACCCCCTGAAAAGCTCAAGGGTGTGACTTCGCCCCTAACCTGCGGGCAACCAGCTGGAGATCCATGGACCCGGCAGCTTTCCCCGCCCAGGAGCCGACTCGGCCCGAACCGGCTCCTTCCACCCCTGAGCTCGAGTCAATTCCGCAGCGGTTTCGCGATCATTTCGAGACGTTGCTGCCTGAGATCCAGCGACGCTGGCCCGAGGTTGCATCCCAGGCCTTGGAGGCCACCCGCGGCAGCTTGGATGAAGTGGTTCGGGTCATCGCAGAGCAAACCGGTCGTGCCGGGACGGCGGTTCGGCCTCAGCTCGAGGACCTTTTGCATCGGGCTGGCGACCGCACCCGACATCTGGCCGACAGTCTTGAGCCCCTGGAACAGCAGCTTGAGCACCTGCTCGATGATCTGAATCAGACCCTGCGGCCCAGGATTGAGCGGCCAGTGCGGGAGCGTCCGCTGCTGTCACTGGCCATTGCCGCCGGTGTTGGGTTGCTGCTGGGATCCCTGCTGGCAGGAGGGCGGCGCTCCTCATGACCGGCTCGACTCCTATGGATCAAGGTGCCCAGTCCGAGGCACCCCGCTCAAGGCGACTCGGGGCTGCTGCCCGGGTGACGGCTCTGGCGGGTTCCGTGATGGATCTGCATGTGCGCATTGCTCTTCAGGAGGTGGACAGGGAGAAGCGGCGGCTGATCAGTGGTGGCTTGTTCCTGGCCATGGGCGGCACCCTGATGCTGCTGGCGCTCATCGCTGCTGAAGTCGCCCTGCTGGTCTGGGCTCTTGAGGCCTGGGGGTGGTCCCTGGTTCAGGCCCTGGTCGTTCTGGCGATTGCTGATGTGGTGGTGGCCGGCATCAGCCTGCGGATTGGCGGACAGCTCACCAAGGGGCCCTACTTGCCCCAGACCCTTGATGGTCTGTCCCGCACGACCAAGGCGGTGCTGGGTCGCTGAACCTTCGTGGGTTCTCTTCTCAGCGCACCTGGTAGTGCAGCCAGCGGCAATCGATGCCGCCGTTGCTGATTGGGATCCGCCGGGACGCCTTCATGCGCAACGCTCCGGTCACAGCAGGGTTGCCGCTGAGCAGCCAGAACTCCCAGCCGGACGCTTCCCGTTTCACCACCTGGGCCAGGTCGCCATAAAGAGTTTCGAGTTCGTCCTCAGCGCCGATGCGCACCCCATAGGGCGGGTTGCAAACCACGATCCCAGGCCCCGCTGGTAGTGACAGATCGCGGAAATCACCGGTGTTGATGGTGATCGACTCCTCGAGACCGGCGGCAGCCACGTTGCTGCGAGCCTGCTCGGCAATGGCGGCATCCTGCTCCCAGCCCAGGATTGGTGCTGAGGGCTGCTGGGGCTGGGTGCGCCTCCGGGCCCGCTCCAGTTCATCGCGCCAGAGCTCAGCATCGAAATCCGCCCAGCCTTCGAGGCTGAAGGTCCTCTCAAGGCCAGGGGATTGCCTGCGGGCCAGGCTCGCGGCTTCGATCAGGAGGGTGCCTGAACCACAGAGGGGATCGACCAGGGGAGTGGTGCCGTCCCAACCCGTGAGCCGGATCAACCCAGCGGCCAGGTTTTCCTTGAGCGGTGCGGCACCCATGGCCGCCCGGTAGCCACGGCGATGGAGACTGCCGCCGCAGCCATCGAGGCTGAGCACAGCTTCGCCCCGTCCCAGGTGCAGGTGGAGATGGAGGTCGGGCTCCTCCAAGTCGATTGAAGAACGTTCCCCCCACAACTCCCGTTGACGATCCACGATCGCGTTCTTCACTTGCAGGGCGCTGTAATGGCTGTGGTTGAGCCCTTGGGCGCTGCCGGTGGCATCCACCCGGAAGCTCATGGAGGGATGCAGCCAGCGTTCCCAGTCGACGCTGTCCTGCACGCCGTGATAGAGCGAGTCGCGGCCATCACAGGGGAAGCGGCTTAGCTCTCGAAGCAGCCTGAAGGGCAGGCGACACTGCAAGTGCAGCCGATAGAGGCAGGCCATATCAGCTTCGAAGGCCGCGGCTCGGCGTAGCGGCCTTACGGCCTTGGCCCCCAGGTCGATCAGCTCGTGGGCTCCCGCTTCCTCGAGTCCCTGGGGCAGCACCGCCACGGCGGGGATCCTCTGGTGTGCATGGCGGTTGTCCCTCCCCACGATCCTGTGCTCTCCGTCACCACTGCTGTCAGAATGACAACGTCCGGTCTCGACCGGACTAGGTGATCCACACCAGTGTTTCGGACAGCGGTTCGATTCCGCTCAGCTCCATTCCCCCCTCCCTGGGGCTGCAATGGTTTCGACGGGGCATGAGGAGGGTGACTGAAGCCTGCTCGGTGAGAGCAAACCCGTAACTGCGAACAACATCGTTCGTTTCTCCCGTCAAGCAGCCCCTGTTGCTGCCTGATCCTTAAAGGAGATGGGGTGAGGTCAGCCTTATCACCCAAATGACTCATGGGGGCTGGAAGGCCCCTACCCATGACTCGGTAACGGCCTACACAGCCTGCTCTTGCAGGCTGCTGCACATTCAAGACACGCCCTCCACCGGCCTGGCATGAGCCCCCTGTTTCGCTGTCTGATGTGCACCAAAGACATCGAGCGTTCCACACGCAGCTTCTGGCGCCATAAGGGCCACTTGCTCTGTTCCAGCTGCAAGGACCAGCTGGAGTGTGAGTCGAAGGGAGTGAGCCGATCCAGTGGCGAACCGATCAGATGAAGCGGCCGATGAACACGTCGCCGAAATTCTGTTCGAAGATTTTGTTGCCTAGCTCGGTGATCTCCTGATCACTCATGCCGGCCATGTTGTGCAGGTTGTGGCGCACCACCGTGGCGTGGTGAAGCTCATGGCCGTGGTCGGCGGCCACCTGGATCAGCTCCTCCGCCGAACGGGCTGCTTTCACCTTGTCGGTGAGGGCGGGATCGGCGGAGGCTTGCTTGAGGAATCGATCCAGATTCTGCTGGCTCATGACGGGGCCATCGTTGGGATGCCCTCATCTTTGAGTGTTCAGCTAAAGGTTGCGTTATCCCCGCCCAGATGGGCCAGTGCTTGCTCGAGCGCTTCCCTGCGGGTCGGCACCAACGCATCGATCCCGAACTGGTTCAGCCGCTCGCGCACCTTGCCAGAGGCGCCGGCTACCAACACGTCCCGATGGTGGTTGCGGGCTTCATCCACCATGCGCTCGATTGCCAGGCTGGCCGTGACCCCCACATGAGGGACCTCGCTGATATCGAGAATCAGCATCCTGTACTCACGAACCAGCATCATCCGCTCGCTGATGCCCTTGGCGGCTCCAAAGCTGAGAGGGCCCTGCAGGCGAAACAGCATCACGGCGTCACCGCAACGGTTGAGGAGGGCCTGCTCCTCGGGGGGAAGGTTGCCGCTGGCCTCTGGCCCGCTCTCCATCCCTGCCAGTTGGTGCTCGCTCAGATTTTCAATCGTCAGCAGATTGGCCACGAACATGCCCACCAGCACGGCCCCGATCAGATCCCAAAACACGGTGAGGACCAAGACGCCCCACATCACCACCGCGGTTTTGCGAGACAACCGATGGGCTCTGAATAGGAATCCCCAGTCGATGATGTCTAGCCCCACCTTGATCAGAATTCCCGCGAGTAACGCAGTGGGAATTCCTTCCGCCAAGGGGCCGGCCCCAAGCAGCAGCACCAACAGCACCAGTGAGTGCACCATCCCCGCAAGGGGTGTGCGGCCCCCGGATTTGATGTTGATCACCGTGCGCATGGTCGCCCCGGCTCCTGGCAGGCCGCTGAGTAGGCCTGCTACGGCGTTGGCGATGCCTTGACCGATCAGCTCCTTGTCCGAGCGGTGACGCGTTCCGCTCAGGTTGTCGGCCACCAGTGAGGTCAGAAGCGAGTCGATGGAGCCGAGCACTGCCAGCACCAGCCCTGCCCTCACGAGCACAGGGAGATGTTCGCTCCAGTTGGGAACGTTCAGTTCTAGGCCTCCCTCTGGGATCGCCCCGATCCTCGGCAATTGTTCCGAGCCGAAGAGCAGCAGCGATAGCGGCGTGATCAACAGCAGCGCCAAAAGTGGTGGGGGCAGCCAGCGACGGACGGAGGCCGGAGTGCAGAACACCACCAGCAACGTGCAGCAACCGATCCCTAGAGAAGCCGGATTGGGATGCCAGTTGCCGGCCACCATCCGCAGGGCATTCACCACACCCCCGCCACTGTTGATGCCAAGGAGCGGGCCGATCTGGAGCAGCAGGATGATCACGCCGATGCCCGACATGAATCCCGAGACCACCGAGTAGGGCACCAGCGTGATGTACCGCCCTAGGCGCAGCAGGCCGAACAGGATTTGCAGAAGTCCACCGATCACCACCGCGGCCATGACCAGGGGCAGGACTTGCCCGCCGCTTAGGTCACGCGAGATTCCTACGGCAGCAAGGGTTCCCACAATCCCGGCCACGGTCACGCTCATGGGCCCTGTCGGACCGCTCACCTGTGCAGGGGTGCCGCCGAACAGCGCCGCTAGAAACCCTGTGACGATGGCTCCGTAAAGACCGTAAATCGCGCCTCCTGGGCCCAGCGCCGCATTGCCGAAGGCCAGGGCTAGGGGCAAGGCAACGACCGCTGCAGTCAGCCCCCCCAGCAGATCCCCACGCCAGTGGCGTTGATTGAAGCCATGCAGAATCCGCCCTGGAAACCATCTGGCCATTGGAGCTTCTCTGCTGCCTGCATTGTTCGCAGGATTGCGGAGGTCGCCAGCCTTTCGTTATCGAATCGGGCCCATTCAGGGGCGGCCTGTTGTCATCCCTGACCAGACCTGAAGCTCCTCCAGGCTTTGCACGCCCACGCGCCTTTCGCCGTTGGGCAGGATCCAGGTGGGATAAGCGCGAATCTCGGCTGCCTGACAGGCGGCCGCTTGTTGAGGCAGTTCTTCGGGTTTGGCGCATTCCACGTAGGGAAGACGCTGGGCCCCGACTTCACCAAAAAGGCCCGTCTGGAACTGACAGGCCGGACAGCGCCAGGATCCGTAATACAAGACGTTCACCTGCTTGAGGTGGTCCGCCAGGGCCAGTGGATCAGGGCCGGCGGGTTGTGCCGTGGCACCAAGGGGCGCGAGCAGCAGGGGGGTGGCTGCGATGAACAGCCGACGCAGGCCCCGGCGGGACATGGAATGCATGGGCCCCGAGAGAACGACTCAATCGTAAAGAGGCCATCGGCGTTCGGGCTTCCCTCCATTCATGGCCTGGGCCGGGGAAGGACATTGCTGAGACGATGGATCTCAGTGGGGCCCTAGGCCATCGCATCCGTTATGGCCGGCAGTGGTTACCGCGATTACTTCAAAGTGCTCGGGGTCGACCGCGGTGCTGATGCCGATGCGATCAAACGCGCGTTCCGGAAGCTGGCTCGGCAGTACCACCCGGATGTGAATCCCGGCGATCAGACAGCCGAGGCCAAGTTCAAAGAGGTAAGCGAGGCCTACGAAGTGCTGTCCGATCCGGAGAAGCGCCGGCGCTATGAACAGTTCGGCCAGTACTGGAATCAGGCTGGCGGCATGGGCAGTGGCCCAGCTGGAGCCGGCTTTGATGTGGATTTCGGCCGCTACGGAAATTTCGATGATTTCATCAACGATCTGCTTGGGCGGTTCGGGGGTGGGGGTGGTGCTGGCTTCGCGGGTGCTTCCGGTTTCCCAGGAGGCGGTTTTCCTGGAGGTGGTTTCGCAGGAGGTGGTTTCCCCAGGGGCGCACAGCGACAGCCCGTGAACCTCGATGCAGAAGCCACCGTCAAGGTCAGCTTCTCCGAAGCCTTCCGCGGTGGAGAGCGCACTCTCTCCGTCAATGATGAACGGGTGCAAGTGCGAATCCCTGCTGGGGTGAAAAATGGCTCCAGGCTCCGCCTCAAGGGCAAAGGCAACCTGCAGCCGGGTACGGGGCGTCGCGGCGATCTCTATCTGAATCTTGAGGTGCAGGCCCATCCCGTGTGGCGCCTCGATGGTGATCAGCTCCGCGCGGATCTGCCCGTTGCTCTCGATGAACTCGCCCTGGGTGGCAGCGTCACCGTGATGACCCCTGACGGCGAAGCCGATGTGGCCATTCCTGCGGGAACAGCCCCTGGCCGCAGCCTTCGCCTGAAAGGCAAGGGTTGGCCCCAGAAGTCCGGTCGCGGTGATCTGCTGCTCACCCTCACGCTCCAGTGGCCGGATGCCTGGTCGGAGCAGGAGAAGCGGCTGTTCGAGCAGTGGCGCGAGGCACGTGCACAGGATCCCCGTCGCGACTGGCTTCAGTCGGCTCGCCTCTGAGGCAGGCCCTACGATTTCAGCCCCAATCCAGCCTCGCCTGATGGATCTTCCCTATCGCCCCCGACGACTGCGCCGCACCCCGGCTCTGAGGGCCATGGTGCGCGAAAACAGTCTTCAGGCTTCGGATTTCATCTATCCGTTGTTTGTGCATGAAGGCACCGAGGTGGAGGCGATTGGGGCGATGCCAGGGGCGTTTCGCTGGAGCCTCGAGCAGCTCACCGGTGAAGTGAAACGCGCCTGGGATCTGGGAATCCGCTGTGTGGTGCTGTTCCCGAAGGTGGCGGAAGGGCTGAAAAGTGAAGATGGCTCCGAGAGCTTCAACGAGCACGGCCTGATCCCCCGTGCCATCCGTCAGCTCAAGCAGGAGTTGCCAGAGATGGCAATCATGACCGATGTCGCGCTTGATCCCTATTCATGCGACGGCCATGACGGGATCGTCAGTGCTGAGGGGGTCGTGCTGAATGACGAAACGATCGAACAGCTCTGTAAGCAGGCGGTGGTGCAGGCTGAAGCGGGAGCCGATCTGATTGGCCCCAGCGACATGATGGATGGCCGCGTCGGAGCCATCCGGGAAGCGCTCGATGACGCCGGTTTCGAACACGTTGGCATCATCAGCTACACAGCCAAGTACTCATCGGCCTACTACGGCCCGTTCCGTGAGGCACTCGATTCCGCCCCACGCCCTGCCGGTAGCAAGCCGATTCCCACCAACAAGGACACCTATCAGATGGACCCGGCCAATGCCCGGGAGGCGATCACTGAGGCTCAGCTTGATGAGCAGGAAGGGGCCGACATCATGATGGTGAAGCCCGGGTTGGCGTACCTCGACATCATTCACCGGCTTCGGAAGGAATCGGAGCTGCCGATTGCCGCCTACAACGTCAGCGGCGAATACTCAATGGTGAAGGCGGCCGCTGAGCGCGGCTGGATCGATGAGCGGGCTGTGGTGCTCGAAACCCTTCTCAGCTTCAAGCGTGCGGGTGCCGATCTGATCCTCACCTATCACGCCTGTGATGCCGCCGCTTGGCTGCAGCAGGACTGATCGATCAGGGCTAAGCAGGGAACAGGTTCGACTTCGACCATGGTTGCCGCCCGACCTCTGCGTTTCTGGAGTCCGCTGCCCTTCGTGGCCTCCGCCATTGCCCTGATCATTGCCGCCCATCTTCTGCTCAGTGGCGATCGCCGTGATCGGGGTGACGGGTTGGCGCTGCTCGGGAGCGGCCTGATCTGCTTTTCCATCGGCTGTGTTTGCCGTACCTCCTGGGGGATCTCCTTCGCCCATGATCCAAAGCCTGAGCCCGCATCCCTGGAGCCGCGCCGGTAGGTTCAGATCAGCCTGAGCTCCTTTCGCCTGCCCCTTCCGCCATGGTTCCCGTCCATCGTCTCGGTCATGTCGCCATTCGCGTGCAGGACATGACCCGGGCGATTGCCTTTTATACGGATCTCGGCATGCGACTCGTCTGGCGGGCTGAGGACTGGTGCTATCTGGAAGCGGGTGAAGGCCGCGATGGTCTCGCCTTGCTCGGGCCCAATTACAAGGCCGCCGGCCCCCACTTCGCCTTTCACTTCAAGGACCGTGCCGCTGTTGATGCCGTGCATGCCCGGCTCAAGAAGGATGGGGTGGCAGTCGGTGGTGTGCATGACCATCGCGATGGCACTGCTTCCTTCTATCTGCGCGACCCCGAGGGCAACTGGCTCGAAATGCTTTATGAGCCCCCGGAGGGAATCCCTTCGAATCAGCCTGAGGTTGCCGCTGAGCCCTCCTGACGATGGCTGAGCAACACCGCGCAATGGCGACGTCATCCGGCGTGCTGGAGGAGGCGCTCGAGCTACTGGAGTGGCCGCGCCTCTGCAGTCATCTCGCTCATTTCGCCAGCACGGTTGTGGGCCGTCGGCACTGCCAGGGTGATCTCTTCCCCGCTGATCTCGATGGCAGTCGCGTCTTGCTGGCCCGCAGCATCGAGATGGGGGGGCTCGATGGTGTGATTGACGGGGGGCTCAGTTTTCAGGGGGTTCACGACCTCGAGCCGGTTGTGCTGCGCTGCTGCAAAGGGGGGGTCGCCGATGGCGAGGAGCTGCTGGAGGTGGCTGACACCTTGGCCGCTGGCCGTCGCCTGCGGCGGCAGATCGATGACCCTGAGCTTCGACCTGTCTGCACAGCCCTGCTTGAAGATGTGGCCACCCTCCCAGAGTTGGAGCAGCGGCTGAAATTCGCGTTGGAGGAAGGCGGCAGGGTGGCGGATCGTGCCAGTGCGGCGCTGTCCGGGTTACGACGGCAGTGGCAGCAGCTGCGCCAGGAGCGTCGTGATCGCCTGCAGGAGGTCATCCGCCGCTGGGCTTCGCAGTTGCAGGACACGGTGATTGCTGAGCGCCATGGCCGTCCCGTGCTCGCGGTGAAGGCCGGGGCCGCGGCCCATTGCCCCGGCATGGTGCATGACAGCTCCGCCTCTGGCAGCACGGTGTTCGTGGAGCCGCGAACGGTGGTGGACCTGGGCAACCGTTTGGCCGATCTCGAGGGGCGGATCCGGGAGGAGGAACAGCGGGTGCTGGCGGAGTTGAGTGCTGCTGTGGGTGAGCAGGGTGAGCCCCTCCAGCGACTCGGGACCGTGCTGCTTCAGCTGGATCTCGCCCTGACCAGGGCGCGGTATGGCCAGTGGCTTGGTGCCGTACCTCCTCGGTTGGAGCCCGATCCTGACGCTCCGTTTGTGCTCCAAAACCTGCGCCATCCACTGCTCGTCTGGCAGGAGCGCAGGGATCAGGGGTCCCCAGTGGTACCGATCAGCGTGGAGGTCTCCAGCAGTCTGCGGGTGGTCGCGATCACCGGACCCAACACCGGCGGCAAGACCGTCACTCTCAAAAGCATCGGCCTGGCCGCTCTGATGGCCCGTGCTGGTCTCTGGTTGCCCTGCACGGGAACGCCATCCCTTCCCTGGTGTGCTCAGGTGCTGGCTGACATCGGTGACGAGCAGTCGTTGCAGCAGAGCCTGTCGACGTTCAGCGGCCATGTGAGACGCATCGGGCGCATCCTCGCCGCTTTAGCGGCCGGCCCCGCTCCAGCTCTCGTGCTGCTCGATGAAGTCGGAGCAGGCACGGACCCCAGTGAAGGCACTGCCCTGGCGACTGCCCTGTTGCGCACCCTCGCGGACCGAGCCCGCCTCACCGTGGCAACCACCCACTTTGGGGAACTGAAGGCCCTCAAGTACGCCGATGCTCGTTTCGAGAACGCCTCCGTTGCTTTCGACAGCGACACGCTGTCTCCGACCTATCGCTTGCTCTGGGGTATTCCAGGTCGCAGCAACGCTCTGGCGATTGCCACGCGTCTGGGCCTGGATTCTGGGGTGATCGAGCAGGCTCGGGAGTTGCTGGCCCCCCAGGCGGAGGGGGATGTGAACGCTGTGATCCGCGGTCTTGAGGAACAGCGTCAACGCCAGCAGGCGGCTGCTGAGGATGCCGCTGCTCTCCTGGCCCGCACGGAACTTCTGCATGAGGAGCTGCTGGGTCGCTGGGAGCGCCAGCGGCGTGAATCCTCAGAGCGGCAGGAACAGGGGAGGCAGCACCTCGAGGCCTCGATTCGCTCAGGCCAGAAGGAGGTTCGCCGTCTGATCCGGCGCCTGCGGGATGAGAAGGCCGATGGCGAAACGGCTCGGCAGGCCGGCCAACGGCTCAGGCGTCTGGAGTCAGATCATCAGCCCCGGCCCCAGCGCCGACAGCTCACAGACTGGCGGCCTGCGGTTGGCGAACGGATCCGACTGCTCGCACTCGGCAAGGCAGCAGAGGTGCTGTCGATCTCAGAGGATGGCCTTCAGCTGCAGGTTCGTTGCGGAGTGATGCGTAGCAGCGTGGAGCTGACAGCGGTAGAGAGCCTGGATGGTCGTCGCGCCGCAGCACCTGAACCGGTGGTGAAGGTCAAGGCGCGGGTGAATGGCTCCGGTGCTCAGGTGCGCACCTCACGCAACACCGTGGATGTGCGTGGCATGCGTGTGCATGAGGCTGAGGCTGCCGTGGAGGAGATTCTGCGCACGGCCAGTGGTCCGGTCTGGGTGATTCATGGCGTTGGCACCGGGCGCCTTAAACGTGGACTGCGTGACTGGTTGTCGACGGTTCCTTACGTGGAGCGAGTGGTGGATGCGGATCAGGGAGACGGTGGAGCTGGCTGCAGCGTGATTTGGCCTCGATGAATCCGTTCGCGATCGCCTAAAGCGTTGGAAGCACTGGCTCCGGGCCTGGAGCGGCAGGCTCCTCAGGCAGAGGGATCGCTTCTCCAGCCTGGTCGAACAGTCGCCAACCCGCCGGATCCGCATCGAGGTGGATCCGGCTGCCGCTGGTCAGGCTGAGATCCGGTTCAGCTCGCACCTGCACCAGGTGATTGCCCTCAAGCAGCCTGCAGGTGATCAGTTGCTCGTTCCCCAGGACCTCGCAGTGACTGACCTCCGCAGGCAAGTTGCGGTTGGTGGCGGGAGCCACTTTCAACTGTTCCGGTCGGATGCCAGCGGTGAGCGGCTGGCCTTCCAGCGCGGGCATGGCAGCAGCGAGTGGACCTTCCACGTTGAGCCGGCGCTCCTCCAAGAGAAGGCAGTGGCCGGCACCCACACGGACTGGCAGCACGTTCATTGGTGGACTACCGATGAACTGAGCCACGAACAGGTTCGAGGGCCAGCGGTAGAGCTCCATCGGCGTGCCCAGTTGCTGCAGCTTGCCTTGATTCAGCACCGCGATTCGGTGCCCCATGGTCATGGCCTCCACCTGATCGTGGGTCACGTAAAGGGTGGTTGTGCCCAGCTGGCGCTGTAGATCAACAATCCGGGCACGGGTGCTGGTGCGCAGCTTGGCATCGAGATTGCTCAGCGGTTCATCCATCAAAAACACCGCTGGTTGGCGGGCCATGGCGCGACCAAGCGCCACCCGTTGTTTCTGACCACCTGAGAGTTCCTTGGGCCGGCGATCGAGCAGCTGATCGAGCTCGAGGGCGCGTGCCACCTCCTGGGTGCGCTCCTCAATGCGTTGCTCCCGCATGGAAGGAACCTGCAGGATGCCTGGAAGCTGCCGCGTCTGCCTGTGCAGCTGATCCTGGATCCGTTGCACAGGCGTGCGTGAGCGACTGCGCCGGAGACCGAACCCCAGGTTGTCGCGCACACTCAGGTGCGGATAGAGGGCATAGCTCTGAAACACCATGGCCACGTCCCGCTGGGAGGGCCTTAGCTGACTGACCGGTCGATCCCCCACAAGGATTTCCCCTGAGCTGGGGGTGTCGAGCCCTGCTAGCAGCCGGAGCAAGGTGCTTTTGCCGCAACCGGAGGGGCCCACCAGCACGAGGAACTCGCCATCGTCGATGCTGAGATCCAGTTGGCGGATCACCTCCACCCCAGCGCCACCGCCCCTACCGGGATAGGTTTTGCTGAGCGCCTCGAAGCGAACCCCGGCCACCGCTGTGCTCCCGTTCGACGCGATCCTAGGGTTGATGGTTGGCCAGGCCCGAGGGTTGCTGTGCAGTTCATCGATCAGGCGCGCATCACCGTGCGGGGCGGCCGCGGCGGCGATGGGATCGTCGCTTTCAGACGCGAAAAATATGTGCCGGCCGGTGGCCCCTCAGGGGGTGATGGGGGGAATGGCGGCAGTGTTGTGCTCGAGGCAGACGCCAACCTCCAGACCCTGCTCGATTTCAAATACAAGCGCCTCTTCCCGGCGGTGGATGGGCGGCGGGGCGGTCCGAATCGCTGCACCGGTGCCTCTGGCATTGACCTGGTGATCCGTGTGCCATGCGGTACGGAGGTTCGCCACCTCACCACAGGCATCTTGCTGGGGGATCTCACGACGGCTGGCGAGCAATTGGTGGTGGCTTTTGGTGGCCGCGGTGGCCTTGGAAATGCCCATTACCTCAGCAACCGAAACAGGGCGCCGGAGAAATGCACTGAAGGTCGCGATGGGGAGGAATGGCCCCTGCAGCTGGAGCTGAAGCTGTTGGCCGAGGTGGGGATCATTGGATTGCCCAATGCAGGCAAGAGCACTCTGATCAGCGTGCTCTCAGCGGCTCGCCCCAAGATCGCCGATTACCCATTCACAACTCTGGTGCCCAACCTTGGCGTCGTCCGACGTCCGACCGGGGATGGCACCGTGTTCGCCGACATCCCCGGGTTGATCGCTGGTGCTGCCCAGGGAGCAGGGCTGGGCCATGATTTTCTAAGGCACATCGAACGCACCCGGCTGCTGATCCATTTGGTGGATGGGGGCTCAGAGGATCCAGTCAGTGACCTTCGCGTGGTGGAGAAGGAGCTGGAGGCCTATGGCCACGGTCTCGTGGATCGCCCACGAATCCTGGTGCTGAACAAGCAGGAATTGCTGAATGATGAGGCGGCCCGTGCTGAACAGGTGGAACGGCTGCAACGTGAAAGCGGTCGACCAGTGCACTTGATTTCGGCGGCCATGGGTCAGGGGCTGGATCAACTCCTGGATCTGGTCTGGCGGGAGCTGGGCATCTAAGACAGCTGGCTGTTTGGCGGAAACCTGGTGCTGGTGTTCACGCCGACATCAATGCTTGTGGCCCCCTGGATCCATGGCGATAACGGGGGCAGCTCGTTTTCGATTCATGACCTTCTTCACCTGTTTCGATGCCGAAGGTGGGGTGATTGCCCGCTGTCAGACCCCTGAGGAGATCGCCGTCCTGCAGGGCATGGGCCGTCCGATCGCCGAAGTGCGCGAGATGAAGGCCGAAGAAGCTGTGGTCTGCTCTCTCACCGGTAGCCCAGCCGAATACGACGAGGAAGTCTGAAAACGCCAAAGAAATGGCCTGCGGGACAGCATCCTGCAGGCCATCGATCATTCGTCAGTAGGGACTGACGCTCTGATCAGTCGTCGTAAACCCGGCACTCGGGTGCGTCGGGGTTGGCGTCGCAATACATCTCAAGGGATGTGGGGTCGTGATTATCACCGGGATGGTGTTCCTTGTAGTCCTTGAGCTCCTTGAGCTCACCTTCCAGGTGACGCACTTTGGCCTCGTTCCCCTCGGCACGGGCAGCCTCGATCTCCGATTGATCTTTTTGGATGTGCTCGTCGATGGATTTCATGGAATCTGCGGTCTTTGGGTGCCGCTCACAGGCAACGGGCACACCATACGGCTGATCCACGATGGCGCTACGGGGGAAGGGTGCCACTGCCTTTCCGTAACAGGATGCTTGTCAGGGATCGCTCATTGGCGCTACCAGCTCAGTAGGGAGCAAGGGGGCACATGGTTCGGATCAGGCATCGTCAAGGCCGCCACTTCATGGATGAGGAGGGGCGGATGTTCTGGATCAATGGGCCTGAGGCCTTCTGCTATCTCTCGGAGCAGAGGCAATGGCGATCAGGACTGACGTTTCTGGAAATCCTGGAATGGAAGCAATGCGCTCCTTCTGGGCTTGTCAGTCAGCGATTTGCCTCGCTCGTGCAGGCCTGTGAAGCCTTTGAACACAATCAGGTGATCTGGTCCCATGACCTTTACCTGAGACGGATGGGTGATCAGATGGCCCTGCATCGCTCTCTCGATGACTACAGGCCCACGGCGATGAAGCTGGCTGAGGCTGCCGGTGCGCGGGTTCTCCCGGCCCCCTGGGCCGTGTCGGGCCAGAGCCAGGCGCAGGTTGTTCTCTGCTGTGAATGGCCCGCACCATCGCGCTCCCAGGATCTGGCTCATCCCAAGCGCAGACGGCGCAAGCGCAGCGGTTCACCTGTGTTGCAGACAGCTTCTTTTATGGAGCCAGTTCGCTGAGTTCCAGCCAGCGCTCCTCGGCTGACTCCAGCTTCTGGATTAATGCGGCCAGCTCCTCGCTCAGGCGGGTGAGGTCTTCTCCAGTCCCGCTACTCAGCGCGGCTTCCAATTCGCTTTTGCGTGCTTCGAGAGCTGGGAGCTCCCGGTCGAGAGCTTCAAGCTCTCGAGATTCCTTGAAACTGCGCCGTCGAGGAGTCGGCGCTGGATCGCTGGTCTGGCTCTCCTGCCGCAGGCTGGAGGTGGTGTCCTTGGTTTGGCGCTGTCCTGCGCTTGACCGCTCGTCTTGCCGACGTTGATCGAGAAAGGCGCTGTAGTTGCCCTCAAAACGCTGCAGGCGCCCGTTCTCGAAGCAGAACAGGCGATCCACTGTGCGGTCGAGGAAATAGCGGTCGTGGGAGACCACCACGACGCAGCCCTGGAAGTCCTCCAGTAGATCCTCGAGGACGCTCAGCGTCTGCACATCGAGATCATTGGTTGGTTCATCAAGAAGCAGCACATTGGGGGCTTGGATCAACAGCCTGCAGAGGGTGAGGCGCCGCCGCTCACCTCCGGAGAGCTTGCTGATGGGGCTGTGCTGTTGGGCGGGAGGAAACAGAAAGCGTTCAAGTAACTGAGATGCACTGAGTTGTTCGCCCCCCAGGTCGATACGCGAAGCAGCTTCTTCCACGAATTCGATCACCTTCCGCTCCAGTCCACGTCCGCTGGTGAGGGCGTCGGTGTGTTGGTCGAGATAGCCGAGGTGCACGGTGTCGCCGAGCCGCAGGCTGCCGCTGGTGGGTTCGCGGCGCCCGGCGATCAGGTCCAGCAGGCTCGATTTACCGCTTCCGTTGGGGCCGATGATGCCGACCCTGTCCTCAGGGCTAAAGCTGTAGCTGAAGTCATCCAGCAGCACAGGCCCGTCGGGATGGCCATCGGCGGTGACCCTCAGGTTCTCAGCTTCGATCGCGATCTTGCCGATCCTTCGGCTGATGCTGGCCATGTCCAGCTGCGCCCGAGCCTGGCGGGAGGGTGCTTCCCGCATCGCCTCGATGCGTTGCAGCCTCGCTTTCTGTTTGGTGCTGCGAGCTTTCGGGCCCTGACGCAACCAGGCCAGCTCCCGGCGCAGAACGCTTTTGAATTTTGCAGCGGAGGCGGCATCTGCGGCATCCTCTTCGGCCTTGCGCTGCAGATAGGTGCTGTAGTTCCCGTCGTAACTGCGTGCTTCGCCTCGATCCACCTCCACCATCCGGCGCGTGACGCGATCCAGCACATAGCGATCGTGGGTGACGAGCACCACAGCCCCTGGATAGCGGTCGAGCCATGACTGCAACCATTCCACCGCTGCCGCATCTAGATGGTTGGTGGGCTCATCCAGCAGCAATACATCCGGGCAGGCCACCAGGGCCGATGCCAGACCCACCCGCTTGCGATACCCGCCAGATAGGTCTTCGACTGGGCGATGGAGATCACTGATGCCAAGGCGCTGCAACACCTCTTGACACTGCTGTTCGAGGCCCCATGCTTCCGACTCATCCATCTGCTGGCTGAGCTGTCCCAGCTCAGCCAGCAAGGAACTGTCTTCGGGTGCTTCAGCCACAGATTCGCTTAACGCGGAGAAGCGCAGCAGGAGCTCCCTTTTTTCTCCGCAGCCAGCCAGCACCTGTTCGAGCACGGTGAGACCGGGCTCTACGGCACTGTCCTGGCCCACCAGTTCGATCCGCAATCGTGGCGAGCAGCGTCGTTCTCCAGCACCGAGTGGTTCGATCCCGGCGAGCACCTTCAGCAGGGTCGATTTACCCGCGCCATTGGGTCCGATCAGGCCAAGCCGATCGCCCGCGGCCACGTGCAGTGTGAGCTCGGCGAAGAGGGTGCGGATTCCGAAATCCTTCGCTGCCCCCACCAGGCTGATCAGACTCACGCGCTTGAGGCCATCCGTTGTGCTTCCAGATAAGCAAACACGCTCTTATCCCCCACATCGGCAGCAATAGGGCCCCCAAACTTGCGCAGCGCTAGGACCAACATCAGCAGGGCCGCCAGAGTCATCACAGTGCCGGTGAGCGCCTCTGAGAGCAGTCCGCACAGGTGGCCGAGTAGTCCTAGGGGTAGCAGCAGGGTGAGTCCGATCGCTTCCGGCCGGCGGAAGCAGAAGAACTCTTTGAACCCCACCCCAGTGAGGGCGGCGAACAGAGGACCGATCAGCCAGATCCAGAGTGGTTGCTGCGCCGCGACCTGGAGCATGGGCTCGGAACCGCTTCGCCACATCAAAACCAGAAGCCCAAAGCATCCCAGGCCCCAGAAGACCTGCAGAGCTCGATGCAGGCTGCGCAGATAGATATGGATCCAGCTCAGGGCCAGTCCCAGACTGGTGGCCATTGGCACGAGCCAGAGGCCTGCGTGGCGTGGGCCCAGCAGGACCCATTGCCCCATGGCTGCCGTGAAGCTGATGGCGCAGATCAGGAGACAGAAGCGATAGCGCTGCACTTCCTTCGCATCACGCTCGGTGATCTGGTAACTGCCATAGACCCCCTCGAACGTTGTTTGTTCACCGTTGGCGGTGGAGGAGATCATGGGCAGGTGGGGGGCTGGGCCATGACCAGTCTGCTCAAGTCCTCGCCGGCTGGAATGATGCCCCCAGGGTTGAGCGGGAAGAGGGCTCCGAAGTAATCCTGCCGCCAGGCGTGGGCATCACAGGTGGCGGCTACTCCTGGCAGCTGGAAGAAGCGTTGTCGCCACTCCCAGAGTGCCGGCAGGGTCCATAGGGGGTGGGCCGTGCATCCGAACAGGGGGGCGTACACCATTTCCCATCGAATCAGTGTTGGGAAGAGACGCACGTCAGCCAGGGTCAGCTGCTCGCCGCAGAGCCAGGAACCCCCTCCAGTCTTGAGAGCTGATTCCACGGTTTTCAAGGCCTGGAAGAGAGCCTCACTGGCGTCTTGATAGGCCTGCTGGCTGCGGGCGAATCCACAGCGATAGACCCCGTCATTGACCGCTGGCTGCAGTCGTTGCTGCCAGATTTCGATGCTCTCCAGAAGCGGCTCCGGGGCGAGATCAGGAGCTCCTTGGGGGGCAGGCCAGCGCGCTAGCGCCAGGCTGAGTTCGGCGCTGTCATTGCCAAGCAGAGCCGGTTCATGGGTTGCTGACTGGCATGGATCAATCAGCGCCGGCACTGTGGCCCGGTGTCTGGGACTGCAGCCGCAGTGTTGATACAGAGCCTGCAGGCTGTCGCAGCCCAGCCAGGCCGGTTCCAGGCTCCATCGCCCCTTCAGGTGATCGGCTTTAGCGATCACCAGCTCAAGACTCGGCTGCAGCTGCCGCAGTTGATGAATGAGCCAGGTGCGATGGGCCCATGGACAGCTGCGGCCGATGATCAGTCGCGCTCGGGTCTCGTCGTTGCGGGCAAGCAGGTCGCTGGCCTCGGGAAGCACCATGTCACGGCGGTCGCTCGCGGGCCTGCGGTAGTGACCTTCTGCGTCGGCTGGGGCGAGTCCTTGCATCAGGCGTTGCCATTGCCAGTGCCAACCCGCGCGAGCAGTGGCAACGATCAGCGGGGGAACGGCCATGGCGCTTTCCTTTCATTCCATCCTCCGCCAGGCTGGAGGTCCTGGCTGGTGGTGCATGGCAGCCCCTCGAGTGTTGGTGGTCGCGGGCACCCACGGCAATGAGATCAACGGTCCATGGCTGCTCGAGCAATGGGAGTCGCATCCAGACTTGCTTGATCGCAGGGGGCTGCAGGTCGAGACGGTGCTTGGCAACCCCGAGGCCTGCCGACTTGCCAGGCGCTATGTGGATCGTGACCTCAATCGCAGCTTCCGCCCCGAATGGTTGGGTCTGGTCCCGGAATCTTTCTCCTCAGCTCCGCGGGATGTCCCCCTGGAGCTCCTCCGGGCCCGGGAGCTCATGGCTGCCTATGGGAGCTCTGGGTCTCTGCCCTGCAGCCTGGTGTTCGATCTGCACAGCACGACGGCTGCGATGGGGGCCTCGCTGGTGGTCTATGGGCGCCGCCCGGCTGATCTGACCTTGGCAGCGGCGCTGCAGGAGCGGCTGGGACTGCCGGTGTATCTGCATGAGGGTGATCAGGCTCAGCAGGGCTTTCTTGTGGAGCGCTGGCCCTGCGGACTGGTCGTTGAGATCGGCCCTGTGCCCCAGGGTGTTCGCTCTGCCCGCGTCGTCGAACAGACCCGGCTCGTACTCCAGGCGGCCTTCGATGTGACCCATGAAGCTGCTCACGGCTTACTGATCACCCCATCCGATCTGGTGGTGCATCGACATCTCGGCAGCATTGACGTTCCCCGCGATCCAGCCGGTCACCCTGATGCCTGCATTCATCCACAGCTTCAAGGCCGGGATTGGCACCCACTGCGTCTTGGTGACCCGCTGTTCTTGCGTGCCGATGGCGAGGTGATCCGCCATGGAGGCCCGGATGGGCTGGTGCCAGTGTTCATCAATGAAGCGGCCTATGCCGAAAAAGCGATCGCCTTCAGCTTCACCAGCAGGGAACGGTGGCCCCTGGACCCATCAGGGCCAGGGGCGCTCAGGGCTCTGCTGATGAGCGATCAGCGCGGGGAGCCGTTGTAAATCACCTGAACCACGCTGCGGCCGTCAGGGGCGATCTGGATTTCGGATTCGGTGGTCGGCTGACTTCCGTTCTCAGGCCAGCCGGGCTTACCGCCAAGGAAGCGGAAGGTGTAGCCCTGGCTGTTGTCGCTAGTTAGGCACTGTCCGCCTCCTCCGGCTGTGTTGAACATGCAGGGCTGCGGCCGGTACGCGCTCAGACCACCGTTCTGGTTCACAATGGTGTTACGCGCCAAGTTCAGGGCACGCACCTGGGAGGCGGGCACAGGGGCCTGCGCCTGAACCGGAGCGGTGAGGCTGAGCAAAGACGCGCCGCTGAGGGCCAGTGAGGCTGAAAGGAGACGGAAACCCATGGGTGAGGTGAGGATCTCACCTTCATTGATTGTCCGGCTCCTCTCAGCTGTCAACTCGCTGCAACACAGCGCGCCCGATCCGGATCAGTTTGGACTTGATTCAGCGCAGAGGACCGTTGTAGGGGACCGCCACGATGCTGTCTCCGGTGCGGGAGACCAGAACCTCAGTTTCCATTGAGGGATTGGCTGGAACCTGCTGTTGCCAACCTGGTGCCCCCCCCTTGAAGCGGAACAGAAAACCCTGGCTGGATCGGGAGATCAGGCATGTGGGAGCCCCGGTTTCGTACATGCAGCTAGCGGCCCTGTACTGGGAGAGCCCCCCGTTGAGAGATTCAGCTCGCATTCGGGCCAGGTTCGCGGCCTTGGTTTGAGCGAGGGGAAGCGAGCTGCTGCTCTGAGCGTGCAGGGCGCCTGGGCTGAGGGCCGCCAGGCCAAGGAGCAGGCCTGCGGCGAAGCGGAGCGTTCGTGTCTGGTTCATGGTCCCGATGATGCTTGGGCAGGGCGATCGTCTTCTGACTGGTTGATGACCAAGCTGTGTCTGGTTACGACCGTTCGCCTTGGGGGGATGGCCTACCCGCAGGCCCAGGTGGCCTGTTCCTTGGTGCAGGGCAGATCGCTTGTGCTGCCATCGGCCCAGTAGATCCGTAATCGATCATCCACCGTGCCGAGGCGCAGGGTGAGTGATTTCACAGGGCCGGCGGGAGCTTTGCGATTCGGGTCGCCCGGTTGTGCGCCCTGCTGGGCAAGCCGTCGCTCCAGTTGCTCGAGGCGCAACTCCAGACGATTGATCGCTTCAGCCTGTTGGCCTGCTTTGTTCGGTTGAGATGGCTTTTGACAGGCGCTGAGCCCGAGCAAGGCCAGTGCTAGGCCCGTGAGACCGACCAGGGGGCCGACACGGATTTGAGTTGCGGCACAGGCTCTGCTGAGCATGGACAAAGGGTTGGTGCCCCCAGTCTGCGTGGTTACTGCGGGTTGACCAGTCGCTCGCTCCAGTAGATGACAGCCCCCTGGGCTTCGAGCTCATGGCGCCTATGACGCGCTCGTTCCACTGGAACGGTCTCCTCGAGACGTCGCCCGGCATGAAGCCAGCGAATCAGAACCACTTGAGTCTCCAGAGACTTGACTTAAGAACCTTAAGCGATCCTGAAGGCCTTGCCCTTCTTCGTGAACGGGAGCACACACAGCTCAATGTTCCGTTACAGTCGTGCGTGGCAGGGCATCCCTGCCCTTCCGTAACCGCTCTTCGGAGCATCTTTTCCCGTTCTCATGACCACCACCATTCAGCAGCGCTCCGGCGCCAATGGCTGGCAGTCCTTCTGCGAGTGGGTCACCTCCACCAACAACCGCCTCTATGTGGGCTGGTTCGGTGTGCTGATGATCCCCACCCTGCTGGCTGCCACCACCTGCTTCATCGTTGCC
This sequence comes from Synechococcus sp. BS56D, assembly GCF_004332405.1. Taxonomy (NCBI): domain Bacteria; kingdom Bacillati; phylum Cyanobacteriota; class Cyanophyceae; order Synechococcales; family Synechococcaceae; genus Synechococcus; species Synechococcus sp. BS56D. The sequence goes on from NZ_PHQU01000006.1 coordinate 90,207, forward strand.
TTCATCGCAGCTCCCCCCGTCGACATCGACGGCATCCGTGAGCCTGTTGCTGGCTCCCTGATCTACGGCAACAACATCATCTCCGGTGCTGTTGTTCCTTCCTCCAACGCCATCGGCCTGCACTTCTATCCCATCTGGGAAGCTGCCTCCCTCGATGAGTGGCTCTACAACGGCGGTCCTTACCAGCTGGTTGTCTTCCACTTCCTGATCGGCATCTTCTGCTACATGGGCCGCGAGTGGGAACTCTCCTACCGCCTCGGCATGCGCCCCTGGATCTGCGTTGCTTACAGCGCTCCTGTGGCTGCTGCTTCTGCTGTGTTCCTGGTGTACCCCTTCGGTCAGGGTTCCTTCTCTGACGGCATGCCCCTCGGCATCTCCGGCACCTTCAACTTCATGCTGGTGTTCCAGGCTGAGCACAACATCCTGATGCACCCCTTCCACATGCTGGGTGTGGCTGGTGTGTTCGGTGGCTCCCTGTTCTCCGCCATGCACGGCTCCCTGGTGACCTCCTCCCTGGTCCGCGAGACCACTGAGAGCGAGTCCCAGAACTACGGCTACAAGTTCGGCCAAGAGGAAGAGACCTACAACATCGTGGCTGCCCACGGTTACTTCGGTCGCCTGATCTTCCAATACGCCTCCTTCAACAACAGCCGCAGCCTCCACTTCTTCCTGGCTGCCTGGCCTGTGGTCGGCATCTGGTTCACCGCCCTGGGCGTCAGCACCATGGCCTTCAACCTGAACGGTTTCAACTTCAACCAGTCCATCCTTGATGGTCAGGGCCGCGTCCTGAACACCTGGGCTGATGTGCTGAACCGCGCCAACCTCGGCATGGAAGTGATGCACGAGCGCAATGCTCACAACTTCCCCCTCGACCTGGCTGCTGCTGAGTCCACCCCCGTGGCTCTGCAAGCTCCCGCCATCGGTTGATTTGGAATCAACAACAGGTTCAGGTCAACTGAACCGGAAAGTCCCCTCCTCGGAGGGGGCTTTTTGTTGTGCGCTCCTTGGCTTGGCAACTCAGGCTGCAATCACGCTGCGCACGGCTAACGCCCACCCAGCTGCGTGGGGTGCTTCCGCTAGCAGGAAGCGGCCTGAATCGAGAGCCTCAGCGAACACTGGATGAGGACCCGCTGGCCCGGGGACAACAACGGAAACATCCGCTGCATTCAGAAACGCCGCATCGACAGCGAGGTATCACTCAGGCATGGCTTTACGGTCAACTCTTCGACCACCGGCTCCGGTCTTGAAATGGCATTCGCTGGCATCTCGATGCCCCGTCGCCCTTAATCAGTGGTCTTGTCAAGAGTTGGCGGCGCGGTCAACTGTGGCAAAACATCAGGTTGCTGGTCAGATGGCAAGAGGTTGCTCGCACTGGAATTGTTCTCGTTGGGTGCTTCCTCCGGACCGACGACATCAACCGCCGTACGTTGCACTACCAGCTGAAAACGAAGCGATTGTCTTTTGTTGATCTCGTCCTGCACTGCTGAAACCTGTTTGAAGGTGGGCAGTCTTGGATCGGTCACGCGCACTAGTGCGCGAATCACTGGAGGGTTGCGCCCCCAGTCAATGTCGAGTTGCTCGAGATCGACGTTCTGTTGATCGCCAAAGGTCAGAGTTTCGCGGCGCAGAAAGGAAAGAATCGTGGAGCGGATCGCGTCGCGGGTGTTGTCTTGTCTTGCACGACCCAGCAGGTTGATGAAGCTGCTACCAAGCGGAATCAGCAACAAACCGGTGAGCGCGAAGTTCGCAGCACTGAGACGGCTGCGGCGAAGCTGCTGACGCAGCACCGGGTCCTTCCAGGCCATGAGTACAAGCCCGCCGGTGAGGATGCCCATCAGGTTTGTGGCGAAAAGCAGGCCAGCGCCACTGGCCAGACTCCAGCGCTGATGGGAGATCAGCAGGCCCATCACGCAGATCGGTGGGACCAGAGCCACAGCAATCGCCGTGCCCGCCAGGGAACTGACGGCATCGCTGCGCAACTTCGCATAGGTGGCCAAACCACCGGCTACAAGGGCAATGCCTAGGTCAAGCAGATTGGGTGCAGTTCGCGCCGCCACTTCGCTCCCAAACTGAGGCAGCCCCACGCTGCTGCCCAGCAGGGCTGCCATCACCGTGGTGGTCAAGACACCGATGAAGAGCGTGCGCAGGGCACGGCTCAGCAGACGTGCGTCGCCGAGCAGGATGGCAAAGGCTCCGGATCGGATGGGCATGATCCAGGGAGCAACCACCATGGCGCCGATGACCACAGCAGCGCTATTCGCAAGCAATCCGAGGGTGGCAATCAAGCTGGCTCCAATGGTGAGAACGATGAAGACCTCATCGAGCGCAGCATCCCGCCGGTAACTTCTGTGCAGCTCCTCCAGTCGTTTCAGCGGCTCGACCACGCTGCTTTTCATGACACTCCGGTACCAGCGTCATCAGTCTGGTCTTGCCCGAGAGCTTGGACGACGCATCCGGCGCCATTGGGGTGAAGCCGATGACCTGACTTGAACAGGCGACCCACGCTTTACGAAAGCGTTGCTCTACCGGCTGAGCTACATCGGCGACAACAGGAACTTAACATTTGAAGCTGCAGCGCTTTTGACGGTTGGGTCAGAACTCCAGGAAATCCCTCGACCCTGACCTCAAGGAGCGACTTCTCAGGGAATCACGCACTCCCTGGCGGGGTCTTCGGCGACTCCTCTGGCTTGCTTTCTTCGCTTCCGGTGGGCTCGGACTTTTCGTCATGGGCTTCCGGGGCAGTGCCGGTGGGGATGTTGTTCTCAGTGACCTCGGAATTCAGATTGGAGCTGTTGTCCTCTTCGGCAGCCTGCTCTGGTTCGATCGAGACCGCGGCGTTTGAAGCATTCGCCGCCGCAGTGGCGGCGATCTGCACGTCCCAGTGGAGGTTCTCCAAGCGCAGTAGACCCAGGCCGAAGGAGAGCCTGCGGGTCTGAAATTCGTTGTCATCCATAGGGCTGACCGCATCCAGTGCATTGGGATCGCAGGTCAGAAGCCAGATTGCTTGGATCAATTGCTGCCACTGCCAGAGCAGCATCGCCAGGATTGGGATGGCGACTAATAGACAGGTCAGACGGCTGCTGCCTGCCAGGGGGGAGAGGTCTCGAACCAGCACGGCCGAGCTGTCAATCCACCAGAACAGGAAGAGAAGCACCAGGACTCCACTGGCAGCCAGTACACGGATCAGAGGGCTGCTTTGCAGGTTGCTGAGTTGACGCTGAACGCGGCTGCGGGAGTCTGGCCTGATGCGGACCAACAGCAGGGATCCCCAGTCAGCTGGCTGGCGCCACAGCAGAACCGCAGGGGCCAAGGCCCCAAGTGCCCAAGTCAAGAGCCGTTCCAGCACAGGCACAGGACCCAGATCCGATCCGGCGAGCACCAGCTGCAAAAGGATCAGCTCCAAGGGGATGGCCCCGATGGCAAGGAGCTGAAGCCAGAGCAGTGGCTCGCTGCGGGAACTCACGGTCGGCAGTGGCGGGGTGGTGATCAGGTGCTGAGTTTCCGGCGCTGGGTAACCATCTTGAAGCCTTCAATACGGTCGCCCTCCTCCCAATTCGCAAAGCGATCACAGCCGATGCCGCATTCGAAGCCCGTGGCGACTTCTTTGACATCGTCTTTGTTGCGACGCAAAGAGTCGAGATCGCCCGCAAAGACAATTTCCTTGCCGCGATGGACACGAACCTTGCAGTTGCGTTGGAGCTTGCCCGTGGTGATGTAGCAACCGGCCACGGCGCTCTTGCCAATCGTGAAGACGGCACGCACTTCCGCTTCGCCCAGGGGCTCCTCGACCATTTCTGGTTCGAGCAGGCCCTCCATCGCCATCTGGATGTCCTCCAGCAGCTTGTAGATGACGTCATAGTCCCTGACGTCAACACCAGTGGCATCGGCAGCGCGCTTGGCACCGGAGGCCATGGAGGTGTTGAAGCCCACGATGACCGCGCCCGATGCGGCAGCGAGATCCACGTCGGTTTCGGTGATCTCACCGGGAGCTGACAGCAGCACTCGCACCTGGACTTCGTCCTTCGGTAGCTGTTCGAGCGACCCGAGGATCGCTTCCACGCTGCCCTGAACGTCGGCTTTGAGGATGAGGTTGAGCTCCTTGAGCTCGCCCTCACTGGCTTGTCCGGACATTGCGGCAAGCGACACACGACGGGACGCCATCTGCTGGGCCAGCCGTGTGGCGCGGGCATCGGAGGCGCGATCGCCCACAACGGCGCGGGCGGATTTTTCGTCGGGATAAACCTCGAACTCATCACCAGCTGTCGGCACTTCGCTGAAGCCCAGGGCCTCGACCGCACAGGAGGGCCCTGCTTCCTTGAGGCGATGCCCGGCGTCATCGACCATGGCGCGCACCTTGCCCAACACAGGCCCAGCAGCGACCACATCACCCGTACGCAGGGTGCCGTTCTGAATCAGCAGTGTGGCCACAGGACCCTTGGCTTTGTCCAAGTGCGCCTCGATCACGGTGCCCTTGGCCAGGCGATCGGGGTTGGCCTGCAGGTCTTCCACTTCGGTGACCAGGAGGATCATCTCGAGCAGCTTGTCGATGTTCTCGCCCTTGATCGCGCTCACGGGCACCATCACCACATCACCGCCCCATTCCTCGGCTAGCAGGTTCTGTTCCGAGAGTTCCTGCTTCACCCGGTCGGGAGATGCTCCTTCTTTGTCGATCTTGTTGATCGCCACCACGATCGGGACCTCGGCGGCCCGTGCATGGCTGATCGCTTCCAGGGTCTGGGGGCGGACGCCGTCATCGGCAGCAACCACCAGGACAGCAACGTCAGTCACCTTCGTGCCTCGGGCCCGCATGGCGGTGAATGCCTCGTGGCCAGGCGTGTCGAGGAAGGTGATCTTGCGGGGCTCTCCGCTGTGTTCGATCTCCACCTGGTAAGCACCGATGTGCTGGGTGATGCCTCCGGCTTCGCCTGCGGCCACCCTCGCTTTGCGAATGGCGTCGAGCAGGCTTGTTTTGCCGTGGTCCACGTGACCCATGACGGTGACCACGGGAGGGCGGCGAATCAGGTGGGCGAGATCCTCCTCCTCGATCATCTCGACCGTCTTCTTGGCGGCCTCCTCCACGTCGTCTTGGAGAACCGGCACACCGAACTCTTCGGCCACCGTCTCGATCGTGGGCATATCGAGGGTTTGTGTGACCGTGGCGATGATCCCCTTGAAGAACAGGGATTTGATGATCTCGGAACTCTCGACACTGAGCATGTCGGCCAGTTCCTGCACCGTGAGGTTGTCCTCCGGAACGATCAGCATCTCCGGGCGTACTTGCTTGGCTTCTCGCGCTGCACGCAGTTCCATCGCCCGGCGCCGTTGGCGCTGACGGGTGGTTTCCTTTTTGCGTTTCCGCATGGCCGCCACCGGCTTGGCTGCGGCTTTCTGCTGCGCTTTGGGTTTGGCCGGACGGGCCAGGCTGGCCGAAAGGACCATGGCCTGCTGTTCACCGGCGTAACCACCGGTTTCCGCCGTCAGCGCATCATCGTTTTCACCAATGATGTGCACCTTCTGGCGCTGCTTCTGAGGAGAGCGGCTGCGCAGAGCTTCCAGCTTGGCGCTGTCATCCCAGTCGGGGCGACCGGGTCGGCGCTGACCTCCAGCACCCGGGGCTGGTCTGTAACCAGGACGTCGAGGCGCTGAAGGTGGCTGAGCGGTGGGCCGAGCCACGGGAGGAGTGGCTTTGCTGTCACCGTCCGTTCCTCCACGCGGTGCAACCGGCGTGCCGTCGGGTCGACGGGGCGGGGGTGCCCCAGGACGCCCAGATGGCTTCTGAAGTTGCATGAGCTCGCCAGGGGCCACTGGCTTGCGCATGCCGCCAGGAGCTCCGGGGCGAATCGGTGCCGACGGGCGTCCGCCGCCATCGCGTCCGCCTGGGCCCGCTCCATCGCGTCGGATCGGCTTGCCGACCAGCTCGAGACCACCGCCAGAACGGGGCTGGCCGGGACGGGATGGCCCAGGACGTCCAGCACCAGGTCCACCTGCTCTGGCTGGAGTCGGTCGCTGGGGGGCGCCGGGGCGTGCGGGCGTTGCCGGTCGTTGGTTTTGGCTGCCGGCGGCGACAGGCCGGGGACTGACGCCAGGGCGCTGCGCCGGCGGACGCATGGGGGGATTTCCCTGGGCATTGCCGGGAGGATTGGCTCCGCGGGCCGGCTGGGGGCGGCCCACCAATTCCGGTTTGGCCACCGGACGCTGGGGCGGCGCCGTGGTGCGCTTTACCGGTGCGGGTGCGGCAGGCCGCCCAGCACTGGGAGCACCACTTTGGTTTTGGACGGGTCTGGGGGAAGGAACCGCAGGGCGAGGACTTGGTGTCGCCGGCCGTGTGTTCGAAACCGGCTTGCTCGCAGGGGCACTGGGGCGTGCCGGAGGTGCGCTCACCGCAGGTTTCACCACCTGAGGACGGGGTGTTGGCGCAGCAGCTGGCTTGGCCTGGGGCTCGCGGGCCACAGGCTGCTTCGGACTCGTGGGTTTCTGCACCCCTGGCTTCACCACCACGGGCTTCTGCTGCACCACTGGCTTCGCCGGGGGGGCTGGTTGGCGCGGAGCGGCCGGGCGGCTTGGGCTTGCCGCATCTCCTGCCGGCTGCGCAGGCTTGGCGCTGGGGCTGTCCGCTTTCCGCACGGAAAGGATCGCCTTGCCTGGAGCCGGTTTCGCAGGTGCTGCCGGTGCAGGCTTGCTGCCCTGCTTCAGCAATGAGCGGATCTTTGCTGCCTCGCCATCACTGATCGAGCTGCTGTGGCTCTTCGCCGCAATGGAAAGCTTTTCAGCAGCATCCAGCACGTCCTTGTTGTCCAGGCCCAAGTCCTTGGACAGCTCATAAATTCTGACTTTGCCGCTGCTGGTCATTCAGGTCAGGTCTCCGGTCGGTCAGGGCACGGTGTGCCCCGGGGCTCCACCCAGGTGGGGCCAATGGTCATCTTGCCTCAGCGGCCGTATCCCGTTGAAGGGTGAGCCGCTCCTGCAGCACCTCCACAACGCTGTCGGGCACCTGGCAACGCAGGGCTTTTTGCAGTCGTTTGCGGCGGCGTGCCTCTTCCAGACAGGCCTCCTGGGGGCAGAGGTAGGCGGATCGGCCCATCCCTGCGTCCAAGAGAACCCCATCCTGATGGTCGCGTACCACGCGCCAGAGCTGGCGACGATCGAGCAACTGGCGACAGGCGACACACCGTCGCAGGATGGGGCGATCGATGTTCACCGGGCTCCGTCCTCTTCGCTTACGGCCTGGGCATCGTCGACGCCATCGACTTGGGCAGCCTCTTCATAGGAGGCATCGGGGTCGTTGTCCTCATCATCCTCGGGCAGGGGATACAGCTCGCGCAGGCGTGCATCCTCGGCAGCTCGGGCTGCCTGTTCAGCGGCGAGGCGCTCTTCGGCTTCGCGCTGGAGGGCTTCCTCTTCTTCCCGTTGGGAGATCAGCTCAGAAACAACCGCATCCTCTGCCGCCTGGTCGTATTCGGTGGAGTTCTTGATGTCGATCTTCCAACCCGTCAGACGCGCCGCCAGACGGACGTTCTGGCCTTCGCGCCCGATGGCAAGACTCAGCTGATCCGGGGGAACCAACACGTGCGCATGCTGTCCTTCAGGATCCACCAGTCGCACCACTTCAACCCGAGCAGGGCTGAGGGAATTGGCGATGTACTGGCTGGGGTCAGCTGACCAGCGGATCACATCGATCTTTTCGCCGCGCAGTTCGTTGACCACCTGCTGAATCCTGGAGCCTCGGGCACCGATGCAGGCGCCGACGGGATCCACTTCCCTTTCGATGCTGTCAACGGCGACCTTCGTGCGCGGGCCAACGGAACGGGATGGGGGATTGGCTTCTCTGGCCACCGCCACGATCCGCACCGATCCCTCCTGGATCTCAGGAACCTCGTTCTCGAAGAGGTAAACGACGAGTCCGGCGTTGGCGCGGCTCACGAACAACTGGGGACCACGACGGGGTACTTCACTGACTTCCTTCAGGAAGACCTTGAAGGTGGCATTGGCTCGATAGTTGTCGTTGGGCAGCTGGTCCCTGCGGGGTAACTCAGCTTCAACCTCCGGTCGGCCTAGGCCCGAGCTCACGGCCATGATCACCGACTGACGCTCGAAGCGAATCACTCGGGCGGTGAGGACGGGATCCTCCAGATCAGCGAATTCCTCCTGGATCATGCGCCGTTGCTGATCTCGGAGTTTCTGGGCAAGAACCTGCTTTGTGGTGGCTGCCGCCATGCGACCGAAGTCTTCCTTCTCAGGGGTGACATCGAGCACCACGGTGTCGCCCACCTGGGCGTCGTCGGCCACCTGCATCACCTCGGCAAGGGCGATCTGGTGGTCTTCGCTTTCCACCTCTTCGACAATGATCTTGCTGGCCAGCACCCGGTAGCCCTCCTCCTCAAGGTCGAGGGCAACATCGAAGTTGCTGAAGTACTCCTCATCGAAGGGGTCTTCACTGATGCCCAGGTAGAGGGTGCGTCGATAGCGCTCATAGCCTTTCAGCAAAGCTTCACGCAGGGCCGCTTCCACCACCTGAGGGGGGAGTTTTTTCTCCTCGCTGATGTCATCGATCAGGTTGGTAAGGCCAGGGAGAAGGACGAGAGCCATCGGGGGATTTCGAGAAGAAAAAAAGAGCGAGCGAGTGGGGTGGAGGGGATTCAGCCGGTGGGGCTGATGAGTTGAACGGAGATCACAGAGGGTCTGGAAATCCGTTTGATGCGTCCCCGCACATTCACCTGCACGTGGTCGTCGTTGCGTTCGAGCAAGGAGCCTTGTTGCCGTTGCTCCCTGCCTTCGTCATCGCGATAGAGGACTTCAACCGGGTAGCTGCGGAACGTCTGGAAGTCCCGATCGCTCTGGAGCTGATCCCCGATGCCAGGGCTGCTGATCTCCAGAACATACGCCTCGGTGAGCAGAGCCTGCGACTCAAGTGCTTCTCCCATGGGTCCACTGAAGCCTGCGCAGTCATCCAGTGAGACGTCAGAACCATCTCCGCGACGAATCTGTACCTGCACCGTCATGGGTTGCAGGTGGGTGAGGATCTGAATGTCTGCTAGCTCAAAACCGTGTGCTGCAGCTGTGCTTGCAGCAACGGCAGTGATGTCCGGCAGGAGTGGATGGGGCAAGGGCTCGGCGAGAGGGTGACTCGGGCTCAGGCCCGATGGTTGATGCTGTGATCACCCTCCCGGAGAGAGGTACTCACCAGGCCTGTGTCAAATGTAGGCGATGGTGGTTCACAGAGCCCAAGTGCAGCCGAGAGGCAGCGTTCAGTTGCAACCCTGCACAGAGATTCGGTAGCTGAAGCCGGTGGCTCCTGGATCATTGTTAGCGCCGATTCTGAAATTCACCTGACTCACGGCCTTGCCGGACGGCACTGCGAATGGACCGAACTGGGCACCGGTGCCCGTGGGGGGCTTCATGGATTGCTGCACCACCCGAAGGTTGCTTCCGTCTGTGAATTTCAGATAGGCCTCGATTGGATAGGCACCCGGATTGCCATCGGTGGAATCTGCCGTGAAGAAGAGCTTGAAGCTTCGGTAAGGCCGGTTGACGACGAAATCAGTGTTCCAGTTCGTGCGTCCGACGGCCTTTCCCACCAAGCCTTTGGGGCGTTCGACCTGTTTCTTGACGATGTAGGGCTGAGGACCGTTGCCATTGCCCCCGACCGGCATCAGGAAGGAACATCCGGCATGGGCTTGGGGAGCCATCGAGAGCGCGCTGGAGATCGCGGTGCAGCAGAGAATGGCAGTGGTCCGTCCTGTCTGGATCGGCATGGTCTCTCTTGGGTTGTGGGGAGTGGAGCGAGTGCGTCAGGGGCTGGTGGCACTCTCAAGCTCCAGCCGCTCCAGCACCACGTCCACGGGAATCTGACTGGAGAAGCGGCAGGAACAAGTTTCGCTGGCATCGAGAGTGCCGTGTTCCCAATACTTATTGCTTCCATTGCCGCCACCGCAGAAGCCGTAGTAGTCACAGGTTTTCAGGCAGCGACTCATGCCTGAGCGCATGTCGGCAAGCAATCGCTGGAAGGTGCTTGATGAGGCGGCAGCCTCCAATGACACCTCACGGATGTTGCCCAGATTGAACAGTCCGTAGCGCTCAGTTTCGACGGAGAGCAGTTCCGGATCGAAGGTGGAGAAGTTGCCTTGGGCGTCAACGCTGAGAATGGCGTAGGGACGATTCATCTCGTTCTGAAGCAGGCGTTGCTCCCCCTGGATCATCCCTAGAACTTGATCGAATTCCCTCAAGTGGATTGGGAAACCATCGCGACGATTGCAGTCCCAGAAGTGACTCAGAAAGGATCGATATTGCTTTTCGCGACTTTGCCCCTGCATGGATGACTGGGTATGCACGCCCTCCTGCTCCTCCACGTTGAAGCCGATGTGGTGAATGCCCTGATCACGGAAGAAGCGGTAGACCCGTTCTGGATCCTCCATGGCAGCGCTGGTGATCACTGCGATGGCGTGAAAGGGAATCTCATGCGCTTGCAGTGTCTTGATTCCCTTCATCGTCAGGGCATGAGATCCCCGCTGGTTGCGGAAGCGACGGTGGGCGTCGTGAATGTCTTCGGGCCCGTCGACACTCACGCCCACCACGATCTGATTACGCCGAAAACAATCACACCAGTCGGCATTGATCAGCGTGGCATTGGTTTGAACGTGCTGCTCAATCACCACACCCTGGGCCTGGAGATCAGCGGTGTGACGCTGGAGGATCGCCGTGGCCTCGTCGTAGTAACTGGTGGGAAGGGTGAGAGGCTCCCCCGCATGCCAGAGGATGGACAACTGGGGGCCCCAGAAGGGACTCTCATAAATCCGCTCGAGCAGGGTCGGCAGCAACTCGAGGTCAAAAATCTTCCGTTTTTGCCGGTCCGGTAGGTAGCAGTAACTGCAGTCCAGGTTGCACAGAGAGGTGGCCTGGATCACCAACAGCCCGATCGGGCCGAATTCTGCGTTGTTCACCAGTTCGCGAAACCACCGCGGTAGCCATTGGCGAAACCGCCGCCACCGCCATTGGCAAAGCCACGTCCGCCGTTCCCCCAGCCGCCACCACCTCCGTTACCCCAAGCGCGACCGCCGTTGCCCCAGGCACGACCACCACCGTTGCCCCAGGCACGGGCGAGGTCCGGGTGCTGTGGAGCTGCTTCATCGAGTGCCTGCCAGGCCGCCTGTCGGATCAATTCGATCCGTTGCTCGAGCTGAAGGCTCCGGTCTGGGTCGACGTGGACGCTGGCATGGCTGGCTTGCTGCATGACGCCCGCCGCGCTGAGCAGGGTCACGAGGCTGAGGAGGGTGGTTTTTTTCATGGGTCCTGGATCGATCGGGGTGGGTCGGCGGTGGGAAGGCGTTAGTTGTTAGGGGTGATCTCGGCGACCGTGGCCAGCACGATCCTGAAGAAAGTGCTGATCTGCTCGTCTTTGAGACCAATGCTGCTGCCAGGACCCACCCAGCGGTTGATTTCCTTGCGCACGTCGGTGTCGTTGTTGATGTAGGCCTGCAGAAGCCGGCCGATGGCAAGGTTGCTCACGTTGAGGAGGTGAGGGGTGGCATCGGTGACCACGCAGCCCACGCTCGCTCGGCCATAGGGGAGGGCTGGAACCAAATTGCTATCAGGGTCCGTAGTTTTCTGGTTGGCGCGTAGCCAGAGCGTGTCGCCACCCAACACGCTCACCTTGTCGCTCTTCAGCGCTTCTAGAGCCTCTGAGGGAGTGTCGAAAGCCTGAAGGGAGGCGTCATCCACGGAGTTGGCCAGGATCGAGGCCGCAACGCTGTCCTTCACAACGCCGATGGTCTGACCCTTGAGGCTGTCGGGTGTGCCATCGATGCCGGCCGGTGCCAGCACGCGGATGCCGCTGGTGGCGAAGGGGAGGGTGTAGTTAAGAGTCTTCTGGCGCTCCCAGGAGAAACCCACACCGCAGGCGATATCGGCTTCACCATTGCGAATCTTGTTGAGGCCCTCGTCCACCGAGCTGGCCGTCATCGTTTCCAAGCTCACGTTGTCGGCCTTGGTCTCAGCGGCCGTTTTGAGTTGGTCGCGGATCGCCTCCAGCACAACGAAGGAGAGGCCGTCATCACCAGTCTCGGTGGTGGTGACAAAAGGAAGCTGCTGGCCGATGACCACAGCCCGTAGCTTGCCGGTAGAGAACACAGTCTCAGACGCACCCGCTCCGTTTGTTGAGGAGTCAGGGGAAGACGACGGCGACTTCTGACAGGCCAGCAAGCCGAACGAGGCGAGAAGCATCAGGCCAGTGGCGGTGGCCCGGAGGGAGTGCTTCATCGGAAAGAGTGCGCGTTACCGCACGTCTAGGCAGGCTCGCTGGCGGTGTCCACCGCATCGTGCCGGGGTGTGCACGAATCGGATCAGTTCTGATTTCCTCCCAGATCGATGCTCGGTAGATCCTCGTAGCGATCCCCAGGTTTTTCATCGCCTCGCAGGGTTGGATCCTGGTTGATGCAACGCGCCTTCTGCTCCCCGGTGGTCAGGTATTGGCACACCCTGGCCCACAGCTTGCTCCGGGTTCCGCCGGGGCCGCGACTGAAGAGCACTTGGTCGGGCAGACCGGGCTGGCAATCGATCTCAACCTGGCAGAGCTCACAGCGAAGACGCTGGCTTGACGGGACCGTCATCGTGGATCGGGCGGTGAGAGAGGCAAGTTAAGGCCGGATTGCGCTTGGTAGGGTCCCGAAATCCCCCGCGATCGCCCTGCTGTTGTGACGACGCTTCCTTTTGACTCGCAGATTCCGCTGATTGGGCTGGGCAGTGCGCTGCTGATTTGGTTCGCTCTTGATCTGATCGCTCGCCGGTTCGGTTCAGGGTCTTTGCGTCGCCATCTGCTGCTCGCCAGTCGACTGAGCGTGTGCATGAGCTTGGCGCTTGCCTCCTTGGGCTGGTGGATCGGCGAGCTTCTTGATCCCCAGGTCATTGATCTGCCCCGGGATGGCCTTGGTATCCGCTCCTTCTTTGCTGTTGTGGGGTTCTCCTGGACCCTTTTGCGCTGGAAGGGAGTGATCGAGGCGCAACCCGATCGCTACGGCGAACGTTTGCTGCCCGGTTTGGAGAAGAAGGACCGCACGTTCTTGCTCGACGTGATTGGCAAGCTCCTGCTTGGCCTAGCGCTGCTTGTCCTCGTGCTGCAGGTGATGCGACTACTGGGTATCTCTGCCGCCGTGCTGATTACTGCCGGTGGCTTCGGCGCGGCGGCCGTTGGTTTTGGCGCCCAGAGTATTGTCTCGAACTCACTCAGTGGCCTGAGTTTGTATGTCAATAGGCCATTCGTTGTGGGTGATTACATTGATATTCCTTCAGAAAATCTCTCGGGAACTGTCGAAAAGATTAGCTGGTTTTATACGCGCCTTCGTTCGGTGGATCGCCAGCCTCTTTTTGTCCCCAATGCGATCTTTAGTGCCAAGCCGGTGATCAACATCAGCGAAATTGATAATCGCCGGGTCTGGATTGAATTCGGACTTAACTACGCCAATCGCGCGCTGATTCCTGAGCTCACTTCCGCACTGGAAAGCTGGCTGCGTGGGCACCCCGATGTCGATGCAAGTCGCACTCTTGCCGTCAATTTCATCGGCTATGGAGATTCCAGCCTGAATCTCAGGCTTGTTTGTCATGCCCGTGGCGCCACCTTGATGGACGCCTGGGCTCTTCAGGAAAAGGTTCTTCTGGAAATTGGGGCTGCTGTCGATCGATGTGGAGCGTCGATGCCTTTCCCAACGCGAACGTTGTTGCAGGGATGAGGTTGGTGTGGCTCAGAAGTTGAGGATCACGCCACCACCACCGTTGCCCCAGCCGATCCCGCCATTACCCCAGCCACCATTCCCCCAGCCACCATTCCCCCAGCCGCCATTTCTCCAGCCGTTGCCCCAGCCATTGCCCCAACGCCGTCCACCACCATTCCCCCAGCCTCTGCCACCGCCGTTACCCCAGTAACGAGCCAAGGTGGTCGAACTGTTGTCATGGGTTGCTGCTGAGTTGGGATCGCCCAGAGAGGTCTGGATTTGTTGAATGCGTTGCTCCAGGGGGTTTTGCAGATCAGGGCTGCTGAAAATGCCGGAGCTGAGTCCCGGTTGCTGTAAGACAGCCGATGTGGCCAGAAGAGTGCAGAAGCTGATTAGAGAAGGCTTGTTCATGGAAGAGAGATTGAGATGCCGTTTGGTTTTGCTTCAGGAGGCTTTCTGGAATTCGGCCACTGTCGAAAGCACGTTCCGGTAGTAGTGGTTGATTTGCTCTTCGGTTAATCCCACCCCACTATCTTTGCCAAGCCAGGCATTGATTTCCTTGCGAACCTTGGGATCGCCATCCACATAGGCCTGCATCAGGCGGCCGAGGGCGATGTTGCTGAGATCAAGCAGGGATGAGGAGGACTCCGCCACGATGCAACCGACCGCGGATCGTGCATAGGGCTCAACCGGCACAATGACGTCGGCCGGGGCTGTCTCTTGCTGGCTGGCCCGTAACCAGAGGCTGTCGCCCGCCAACAATTGGATGGCGCCAGATTTCAGAGCCTGCAGCGCATCGCTTGGGGTTGCATAGCTCTTGAACGTCGCTTGGTTGATGTTTTCAGCCAGCACGGTGGCGGCAACGCTGTCGGCAATGACGCCGATCGTCTTGCCCTGGAGGTTCTTGGGAGTGCCGTCATTCCCTTTCGGTGCCAGCAGCCTGATCCCGCTGGAGGCAAAAGGAAGGGTGAAGTCGAAGTTCTTTTGTCGCTCCCAGGAGAAATTCACCCCACAGGCGATGTCGGCTTTCCCTGAGCGGATCATCTCCAAACCCGACGCCACATTCGGAGCAACGATGGGAACGATGCTGACTTGCTTCGCACCCTTGACTCCTTCGGCATTGAGCTGGTCGCGTATGGCCTCCAGCACGACGAAACTGAGGCCGTCAAATCCTTGATCGGCTTTGCGCACCATCGGCAGCTCCGTCCCGATCACCACCGCTCGCAGTTGCCCGCTTTCGGAGACAGGATCAGGGGTTGCTGGCGGATTGCCCGTTGTCTGTTCAGCAGGTTTCTGACAGGCCAGCAAGAAGGTGCTGCAGACGGCGAGTAAGGCCAGCCGCGCATGCCGAATGGATCCCATGGAACCCACATCGTGGAGATCACCCATAGATCTAGTCAGCGGGGAGAGATTCGTCGATGCTCTGGGATGCCCCTAGCGTGGGGACCGCCGTCGCCTTCGCGCGTTGATGGGTCGCTTCCGGCTGTGCGCAGTTGCTCTGCTGATCTGTTTCTGCAGCCTGATCGGCGCCCTTCCGGTGCAGGCCTCACTCAGCTCTGGCAAGGCCTCTCACAGCTTTGTTGCTGATGTGGTGCATCGGGTTGCCCCATCCGTGGTGCGGATCGACACCGAGCGTCTGGTGCAGAGGCAGCCTTATGACCCCACGCTGATTGACCCTCTGCTGCGGGACCTGCTGGGGCAACCGGGCCTGGGTGCAGAACGCGAGAGGGGGCAGGGATCGGGAGTGGTGATCGATGCGGAAGGTTTGGTGCTCACCAATGCCCATGTCGTGGAGCGGGTTGATGAGGTGACTGTGACCCTGGCAGATGGCGAACAGCGTGATGGCCAGGTGATCGGCACCGATCCGATCACAGATCTCGCCTTGGTGCGTCTCGGGAGTGGGGAGCGGCCATCCGCTGCACCCCTGGGTGACTCCGAAGCATTGGAAGTGGGGGACTGGGCGATTGCCCTCGGTACGCCCTATGGCCTCGAGCGCACGGTCACCCTCGGCATCGTCAGCAGCCTCCATCGCAACATCAACACCCTCGGTTTCTCTGACAAGCGTTTGGATCTGATCCAGACCGATGCCGCGATCAATCCTGGAAACTCCGGTGGTCCGCTGGTGAATGCCGCTGGAGAAGTGATCGGCATCAATACTCTTGTGCGCTCGGGGCCTGGGGCTGGACTCGGCTTTGCCATTCCGATCAATCTGGCCCGTCGGGTCGCGGAGCAGCTGCTGGCCACAGGGGAGGTGGTGCATCCCTATTTAGGGCTCCAGCTGGTGCCTCTCACCCCAAGGATCGCAAGGGATCACAACCGCGATCCCAATGCCTTGCTTCAACTGCCCGAGCACTCCGGAGCTCTTGTACAGACCGTGTTGCCAGATAGCCCGGCTGACCAAGCGGGGCTTCGGCGTGGCGATCTCGTGATTTCCGCTGCTGGCCTCCCGGTGGATGGTCCTCAGGCGCTGTTGCAGGAAGTGGATCGTGCTGAGATCGGGGCGCCACTGCCCCTCGAGGTCCTGCGCAGTGGTCAGACTCTGCGCCTGTCTGTCAAGCCGGCCCCCCTCCCTGGTCTCGGCTGAAACCCTTGCTACGGTCTCGCCAGTCTCTGACCAACGACGGTGGATCTTCAGACCCAGATGAAGCAGGCTGTGGCTGCTGCTGCCACAGAGCAGATCCAGAGCGGCATGGTGGTCGGGCTCGGGTCAGGCTCCACGGCAGCCCTGATGATCCAGGCCCTTGGTGCCAAGTTGAAGCGTGGTGAACTCACGGAGATCGTCGGGGTGACCACCTCGTTTCAAGGGGAGGTTCTGGCGGCAGAGCTTGGGATCCCCTTGCAAAGCCTGAATGCTGTGGATCGCATCGATCTGGCCATCGATGGGGCTGATGAAGTCGATCCTTCTTTTCAGCTGATCAAGGGAGGCGGAGCCTGCCATGTGCAGGAAAAGCTGGTGGCTGTTCGCGCCGACCGGTTCGTGGTGGTGGTTGATTCCACCAAGCTGGTGGACACCCTCAACCTCGGCTTTTTGTTGCCTGTGGAGGTGCTCCCAGGCGCGTGGCGCCAGGTCAAAACACAGCTGTCCGAGATGGGGGGAGAGGCTGAACTGCGGATGGCAGTGAAGAAGGCCGGTCCAGTGGTCACCGATCAGGGAAACCTGGTGCTGGATGTGAAATTTGAAGGTGGCATCAGCGATCCTGCTGGCCTCGAGCAGGCCATCAACAATCTTCCTGGGGTGTTGGAGAACGGCCTGTTCGTGAACATCACCGATCAGGTGCTGGTTGGTGAGATCAGTGACGGTGTGGCCGGTGTACGAGATCTCGTCAGGCGTTGAGCCGCACCGACACCGAGTTGGCATGGCTGTGCAGCCCCTCGCTGCGGGCCAATTCCATGACGGCTCCGCCGGTGGCTTCCAGGGCTGCCCTGTTGAAGGCGATCAGGGAGGTATGGCGCATAAAGGTTTCGACACTCAGGGCCCCACTGAAACGAGCTGTTCCACAGGTGGGCAGGGTGTGGTTCGGGCCTGCGAGGTAATCGCCGACCGCCTCCGGTGACCATGAGCCAATAAAGATCGCCCCTGCCGTGCGGATGCGATCCGCCAGGGCCTCGGGGCGCTCCACCAGCAACTCCAGATGTTCGGGTGCGAAGCGATCACTGAGGCGGGCACAGCTTTCCAGGCTGTCGCAGACCACAACAAGTCCCCAGTTCGTCAGGGATTGCCTGCAGATGCTCTCGCGGGGGTGATCGCAGAGCTGACGTTCCAGTTCGGCCGGTAATGCAGCTGCGAGGGCTGCCTCCGTCGTGAGCAGCACGGAGGCAGCCAGCGGGTCATGCTCGGCCTGGGCCAGCAGGTCGGCAGCGACGTGGGCGACTGCGGCTGTGTGGTCTGCGATGACCAGCACCTCGCTGGGACCGGCGAGGGAATCGATTCCCACCTGCCCAACCACCGCTTTTTTGGCCAGGGTCACATAAAGATTTCCTGGCCCTGTAATGACATCAACCTGTGGAATCGTTTCGGTGCCGAAGGCAAGGGCGGCAATCGCCTGGGCACCACCCACCCGGTAAACCTCTTGAATTCCTGCGATGTGGGCAGCGGCCAAGACCGTTGGATTGACGCAGCCATCCCGGCCGGCGGGAGTGACCATCACGACACGTTCCACCCCGGCAGTGCGTGCAGGCACCGCATTCATCAACACAGTGCTTGGGTAAGCAGCGCGTCCACCTGGGACATAGAGCCCCGCCCGGTGTACGGGGCGCCATCGACGTCCGAGTCGCTCACCATGGACCCCCTCAAAGTCGAGGTCCTGGGGTTTCTGACGGGAGTGAAAATCCTGAATGCGTCGATGGGCCAAGTCCAGAGCGTCCCGGAGATCGGCCGGTGTTCGCTTCCATGCCTCTTCAAGCAGCGCTGGATCCAGCTGAATGGGCTCCGGTTTGAAACCGTCTAATTCCTCGGTCAGTTCGATCAAAGCCTGGTCGCCGTCTCGTCGCACGCGCGTCAGGATCCCGTCGACAGTGGCCTGTGCTTGCTGCTGCGCATCACCGCCGGTTCGCCTTGCGATCTGATCCAGCAAGGCAGCGGCCTGATCCGCGTCATGGAGGCAGCGAACGTGGATCTTGGCCTTGGAGGGAACCTCACGGTTCGGCTGGGTCATCGGCGGGGGCTCGGAGGCAATGGCGTCTGATCAAGCTAGAACCCGCTGCTCCCGTCCGAAGGATGAAGTGCGGGAGAACTCCTGTGGGCTAAGGTTGAAGATTGTCGAACCCGATCCGCCTCAGTGGCCAATAACAAGTCGTCAAAAAAGCGCGTTGAGATTGCCGAGCGCAATCGTCTGCAGAACAAGTCGTACAAGTCGGCACTGCGCACCCTGATGAAGCGTTGCTTCACTGCCTGTTCGGCCTATGCCGAGAAGCCCGGCGACGATGCCAAGGCCACCGTTCAGTCCAGCATGAATGCTGCTTTCAGCAAGATTGACAAGGCTGTGAAGCGTGGTGTTCTGCATCGCAACAACGGCGCCCACCAGAAATCCCGGCTGACCGCGGCTGTGAAAAAGGCGATTGAGCCGGCAGCCACCGCCAGCTGAGCATCGCTCCAAGGTTCAACTCTGCAAAATGGACCGGAAGGCGCGTTTCCGGTCCTTGTGTCCACTCTTTCGCTGATCGACAGTCACTGTCACATCGTGTTCCGCAATTTCGACGCGGATCTCGACGAGGTGTCACAGCGCTGGCGAGAGGCCGGGGTGGTGGCTCTGCTCCATGCTTGCGTCGAGCCTTCTGAAATCCCTGCGATCCGGGCCCTTGCCGATCGCTTCCCGGAGATGCGTTATTCGGTGGGTGTGCATCCACTGGATACGGAGCACTGGACGCCTGACACCGCGGCATTGTTGCGCCGCGCTGCTCTTGATGATCCCCGCGTGGTGGCCATCGGTGAACTTGGTCTCGATTTGTACCGCGATAAGAATCTCGATGAGCAGTTGGCGGTGCTGAGGCCCCAGCTTGATCTGGCGGTTGAGCTTGACCGCCCGGTGATCATTCACTGCCGCGATGCCGCTGAGCCGATGCTTCGTGAGCTGCAGGAGCTTCAAGCTCGTGGTGCTTGCCCGAGGGGGGTCATGCACTGCTGGGGTGGTACCCCTGAAGAGATGGAGGCGTTTTTGGCGCTTGGCTTCTACATCAGCTTCAGTGGCACGGTGACGTTCCCCAAGGCTGAGGTCACTCACGCCTGTGCTCGACAGGTGCCGGACAATCGATTTCTGGTTGAGACTGATTGTCCATTTCTTGCCCCTGTGCCCAGGCGAGGCAAGCGCAACGAACCTGCCTTTGTGGCTGCGGTGGCTCAACGGGTCGCTGAATTGCGTGGGCAGACCGTGGAGGAGGTGGCTGAGCGGAGTACCGCCAATGCCCGTCAATTGTTCGCTCTGCCCTGAAACCAGTGCTTTCGGGCGGGGGCGGAGCAGAAGTGTAAGATGTTTTATTGGCCTGGCCAATGCGCAGATTCTGCGCAGCGGCTCCCGAAGCGTCCACTCCCTTCCGGTGCATTGACGACGTCCGCCGTTCGTTCCCGAGATCTCTGAGACCCCTTCAGCGGTGCCTTCTCCCCGTGGCGAGGAGGTGCCGCAGCCTTGTGGTGTTCAAAGCTCGTGGAATTCAGCGGCTGACCTTCAGGCCTTTTGTCCCTCCATCCTTCTGCAGGTCTCCGCATGAGCAGCAGCGCGATTCAGGTCGCCAAGACCGCCACCTACCTGCCCGATCTGGTGGAGGTGCAGCGTGCCAGCTTTAAGTGGTTCCTGGACAAAGGTCTGATCGAGGAGCTGGAAAGCTTTTCTCCGATCACGGATTACACCGGCAAGCTTGAGCTGCACTTCGTCGGTAGCGAGTACCGACTCAAGCGCCCTCGCCACGATGTGGAAGAGGCCAAGCGTCGTGATGCGACCTTCGCTTCACAGATGTATGTCACCTGCCGGTTGGTCAACAAAGAGACCGGTGAAATCAAGGAGCAGGAGGTGTTCATCGGGGAGCTGCCCCTGATGACCGAGCGCGGCACTTTCATCATCAATGGTGCCGAGCGCGTGATTGTGAATCAGATCGTGCGCAGCCCCGGCGTCTATTTCAAGGATGAAATGGATAAGAACGGGCGTCGCACCTACAACGCCAGCGTGATTCCTAATCGGGGAGCCTGGCTGAAGTTCGAGACCGATAAGAACGACCTGCTGCATGTCCGGGTCGATAAAACCCGCAAGATCAACGCGCACGTCCTGATGCGTGCCATGGGTCTTTCGGATAACGATGTGATCGATAAGCTCCGTCACCCGGAGTACTACAAGAAGTCGATTGAGGCCGCCAACGACGAAGGGATCAGCTCGGAGGATCAGGCTCTGCTTGAGCTTTATAAGAAGCTTCGCCCCGGTGAGCCCCCCTCGGTCAGTGGTGGTCAGCAGCTGCTGCAGACCCGCTTTTTCGATCCCAAGCGCTACGACCTCGGTCGCGTCGGTCGCTACAAAATCAATAAAAAGCTCCGCCTCACGATTCCCGATGCGGTCCGCACCCTCACCCACGAGGACGTGCTCTCCACCATTGATTACCTCATCAACCTCGAGCTCGATGTCGGCGGGGCCAGCCTTGATGACATCGACCACCTGGGCAATCGCCGCGTGCGCTCGGTTGGAGAACTCCTGCAAAACCAGGTGCGTGTGGGCCTGAACCGCCTCGAACGGATCATCAAGGAGAGGATGACTGTCGGAGAGACCGACTCCCTCACTCCTGCCCAGCTGGTCAATCCCAAGCCCCTGGTGGCGGCGATCAAGGAGTTCTTCGGCTCCAGCCAGCTGAGCCAGTTCATGGATCAGACCAATCCCCTCGCTGAGCTCACCCACAAGCGCCGGATCTCGGCCCTGGGCCCAGGCGGTCTGACCCGTGAGCGCGCCGGCTTCGCCGTGCGTGATATCCATCCCTCTCACTACGGCCGTCTCTGCCCGATTGAGACACCGGAAGGTCCCAACGCCGGTTTGATCAATTCCCTGGCCACCCACGCTCGGGTGAATGAGTACGGGTTCATCGAGACCCCCTTCTGGAAGGTTGAGAACGGCGTGGTTCTCAAGCAGGGAGATCCCATCTATCTCTCCGCTGATCTGGAGGACGAGTGTCGTGTCGCCCCTGGTGACGTGGCCACCGATTCAGACGGTCGCATCCTCGCCGATCTGATCCCAGTGCGTTACCGCCAGGACTTTGAGAAAGTCCCCCCGGAGCAGGTCGACTACGTGCAGCTTTCACCTGTCCAGGTGATTTCTGTGGCCACCTCCCTGATCCCCTTCCTGGAGCATGACGACGCCAACCGTGCCCTGATGGGTTCGAATATGCAGCGGCAGGCCGTGCCTCTGCTCCGACCCGAGCGCCCCCTTGTGGGAACCGGTTTGGAAACCCAGGTGGCACGCGACTCCGGCATGGTGCCGATCTCCCGGGTCAACGGCACGGTCACCTTCGTCGATGCCACCGCGATTGTCGTGCGCGACGAGGAGGGAACGGATCACACCCATTTCCTGCAGAAGTATCAGCGTTCCAACCAGGACACTTGCCTTAATCAGCGACCGATCGTGCGTCAGGGTGATCCGGTGATCGTCGGTCAGGTGTTGGCGGATGGCTCTGCCTGTGAGGGCGGCGAGATCGCGCTCGGCCAGAACGTGCTGATCGCCTACATGCCCTGGGAGGGTTACAACTACGAGGACGCGATTCTCGTGAGTGAGCGTCTGGTCAATGACGACCTCTACACCTCGGTGCACATCGAGAAGTACGAGATCGAAGCACGCCAGACCAAGCTCGGCCCTGAAGAGATCACCCGCGAGATTCCCAATATTGCTGAGGAAAGCCTCGGCAACCTTGACGAGATGGGCATCATTCGCATCGGCGCTTTTGTGGAGAGCGGCGACATCCTGGTGGGCAAGGTGACTCCAAAAGGTGAGTCAGATCAGCCGCCGGAAGAGAAGCTGCTGCGTGCGATCTTCGGTGAGAAGGCTCGCGACGTTCGCGATAACTCCCTGCGCGTCCCCAGCACTGAGCGCGGCCGCGTCGTGGATGTTCGTATCTATACCCGTGAGCAGGGGGATGAGCTGCCCCCGGGCGCCAACATGGTGGTGCGGGTGTATGTGGCGCAGCGTCGCAAGATCCAGGTCGGCGACAAGATGGCTGGCCGCCATGGCAACAAGGGCATCATCAGCCGCATCCTTCCTCGGGAGGACATGCCCTATTTGCCCGATGGCACTCCGGTGGACATCGTCCTCAACCCCCTGGGTGTGCCGAGCCGCATGAATGTCGGACAGGTGTTTGAGCTCTTGATGGGTTGGGCCGCCTCCAATCTCGACTGTCGGGTCAAGGTGGTTCCCTTCGATGAGATGTATGGAGCTGAGAAATCTCAGCAGACCGTGGAGGCCTTCCTGAAGGAGGCTGCGAGCCAGCCCGGCAAAGACTGGATCTACAACCCAGATGATCCCGGCAAGCTGCTGCTCCGTGATGGACGCACCGGTGAACCCTTTGACCAGCCTGTTGCAGTGGGCTATTCCCACTTCCTGAAGCTCGTTCACTTGGTGGACGACAAGATCCACGCTCGCTCGACGGGTCCTTACTCCCTGGTGACCCAGCAGCCCCTTGGTGGTAAGGCCCAGCAAGGTGGTCAGCGTCTGGGTGAGATGGAGGTGTGGGCCCTCGAGGCCTACGGCGCCGCCTACACCCTGCAAGAACTGCTCACGGTTAAATCCGATGACATGCAGGGCCGCAACGAGGCGCTCAACGCCATCGTCAAGGGCAAGCCGATCCCCCGTCCTGGTACCCCGGAATCCTTCAAGGTGCTGATGCGCGAACTTCAGTCCCTCGGACTGGACATCGCGGTCTTCACCGATGAAGGCAAGGAAGTGGATCTGATGCAGGACGTGAATCCCCGTCGGAGCACGCCCAGTAGGCCCACCTATGAATCCCTCGGCGTCGCGGATTACGACGAGGACTGACGGACCGAACGATCGAACCGACAGACCCCCTCTCTTCCCTTAACCGTCAATGACCAACAGCAACCTCCGCACCGAGAACCACTTCGATTACGTCAAGATCACGCTCGCATCCCCCGATCGGGTGATGGAGTGGGGTCAGCGCACCTTGCCTAATGGACAGGTGGTGGGTGAGGTCACCAAGCCTGAAACCATCAACTACCGCACGCTGAAGCCCGAGATGGACGGGCTGTTTTGCGAAAAGATCTTTGGACCGTCCAAGGACTGGGAGTGCCACTGCGGCAAGTACAAGCGGGTGCGCCACCGCGGCATCGTTTGTGAGCGCTGCGGCGTTGAGGTGACCGAGAGCCGGGTGCGTCGTCACCGCATGGGCTTTATCAAGCTGGCTGCTCCGGTGTCCCACGTTTGGTACCTGAAGGGCATCCCGAGCTATGTGGCCATCCTTCTCGACATGCCCCTGCGGGATGTGGAGCAGATCGTCTACTTCAACTGCTATGTGGTGCTCGATCCGGGTGATCACAAGGACCTCAAGTACAAGCAGCTGCTGACCGAGGACGAGTGGCTGGAGATCGAAGATGAGATCTACGCCGAGGATTCTGAGATTGAGAACGAGCCCGTTGTGGGCATCGGTGCTGAGGCTCTCAAGCAGCTGCTCGAAGACCTGGAGCTTGAGGCCGTCGCTGAGCAGCTACGCGAGGAAATCGCCGGCAGCAAAGGCCAGAAGCGGGCCAAGCTGATCAAGCGCCTGCGGGTGATCGACAACTTCATCGCCACCAACGCCCGTCCGGAGTGGATGGTGCTGGATGTGATCCCTGTGATCCCGCCAGATCTGCGACCCATGGTGCAGTTGGATGGCGGCCGTTTCGCCACCTCTGACCTCAACGACCTCTACCGCCGTGTGATCAACCGGAACAACCGGTTGGCGCGTCTTCAGGAAATCCTCGCCCCCGAAATCATCGTCCGCAACGAAAAGCGGATGCTCCAGGAGGCGGTCGATGCCTTGATCGACAACGGCCGCAGGGGCCGCACCGTGGTTGGTGCGAATAACCGACCGCTGAAGTCCCTCAGCGACATCATCGAAGGCAAGCAAGGTCGCTTCCGTCAGAACCTCCTTGGTAAGCGCGTCGACTATTCAGGTCGTTCCGTGATCGTGGTCGGTCCGAAGCTGAAGATGCACCAGTGCGGTTTGCCTAAGGAGATGGCAATCGAGCTGTTCCAGCCCTTCGTCATCCATCGCCTGATCCGCCAGAACATCGTCAACAACATCAAGGCGGCCAAGAAGCTGATCCAGCGTGCAGACGATGAGGTGATGCAGGTCTTGCAGGAGGTGATTGAGGGGCACCCGATCCTGCTCAACCGAGCGCCCACCCTGCACCGACTCGGCATCCAGGCTTTCGAGCCGAAGCTTGTTGATGGCCGTGCCATTCAGTTGCACCCGCTCGTTTGTCCGGCCTTCAACGCTGACTTCGACGGTGACCAGATGGCTGTGCACGTGCCTCTGGCCATTGAGGCTCAGACCGAGGCGCGCATGCTGATGCTGGCCAGCAACAACATCCTGTCTCCTGCTACGGGCGAGCCGATCATCACGCCGTCCCAGGACATGGTGCTTGGCGCCTACTACCTGACGGCACTACAGCCCGATCAAAAGCCTGTGGAGTTTGGTGATCGCTCCCGCACCTTCGCGGGCCTCGAGGATGTGATTCATGCCTTCGAAGACAAGCGCATCGGTCTGCACGACTGGGTTTGGGTTCGCTTCAGCGGTGAAGTTGAAGACGACGAAGAGCGTGATGAACCCTTGAAGAGTGAGACCCTCAGCGATGGAACCCGCTTTGAGCAGTGGAGTTTCCGGCGCGACCGTTTCGATGAGGACGGTGCCCTGATTAGTCGCTACATCCTCACAACCGTCGGACGCGTGGTCATGAACCACACGATCATCGACGCGGTGGCGGCCACCTGACGCCCTTTTTCGCAACGACTTTTCCCCGATTCACGAACCGAGCGCTGTCATGACCTCCACCCCTTCCAAATCCCGTAAGTCTTCCGGTAAGGCCGCTAAAGGCAAGCAGGCAGCTCCTGCTGCTGTGACTCCCCCTTTGGCCAAGACCCCACCCCCGTTCCGCAACCGGGTGGTGGATAAGAAAGGCCTCAAGCAGCTGGTGGCTTGGGCTTACAAGACCCATGGCACCGCCGCCACCGCTGCAATGGCAGACCAGCTCAAGGATCTGGGCTTCCGCTATGCCACTCAGGCGGCCGTTTCAATCTCTGTCGACGACCTCAAAGTTCCTGAGGCCAAGCAGGATCTGCTTGGACAGGCCGAGGAGTTGATCACCGCCACTGAGGAGTCTTATCGCCTCGGGGAGATCACGGAGGTTGAGCGTCACACCAAGGTGATCGACACCTGGACGGAGACCAATGAGCGTCTAGTGGATGCGGTCAAGAAGAACTTCAACCAGAACGACCCGCTCAACTCGGTCTGGATGATGGCCAACTCAGGCGCCAGGGGAAACATGTCCCAGGTGCGTCAGCTGGTGGGCATGCGCGGCCTGATGGCTAACCCGCAGGGGGAGATCATCGACCTCCCAATCCGTACCAACTTCCGCGAGGGTCTGACGGTCACCGAATACGTGATCTCCTCCTATGGAGCCCGTAAGGGTCTGGTGGATACGGCACTTCGGACTGCTGACTCGGGCTATCTCACCCGCCGTCTGGTGGATGTGGCTCAGGACGTCATCGTGCGTGAGGACGACTGCGGCACCACGCGTTCGATCCTCGTTAAAGCGGAGGATGGTCGTTATGGCAGCCGTCTGATCGGACGTCTGACTGCCGATCAGGTGCTCGACGCTGAAGGAACGGTGCTGGCGGAGCGCGACACCGAGATTGATCCGCCTCTGTCCAAAACATTTGAGAAGGCCGGTGTCGCTGCGGTCAGCGTGCGTTCACCCCTCACCTGTGAAGCCAATCGCTCCGTTTGTCGTAAGTGCTACGGCTGGGCCTTGGCCCATAACGAGCTGGTGGATCTCGGAGAAGCGGTGGGAATCATCGCGGCTCAGTCGATTGGTGAACCCGGAACCCAGCTCACGATGCGCACCTTCCACACCGGTGGTGTGTCTACAGCCGAGACCGGTGTGGTTCGTTCGAAGCTCGAGGGCACGGTTGAATTCGGTGCCAAGGCTCGGGTTCGTCCGTACCGCACCCCCCATGGTGTGAACGCCCAACAGGCAGAGGTGGACTTCACCCTCACGATTCAGCCCAGCGGCAAGGGCAAGCCCCAGAAGATCGAGATCACCAACGGTTCGCTCCTGTTCGTCGACAACGGCCAGGTCATCGCCTCTGACGTGACCGTTGCTCAGATTGCCGCTGGTGCGGTCAAGAAGAGTGTTGAGAAAGCCACCAAAGACGTGATCTGTGATCTCGCCGGTCAGGTGCGTTATGAGAAAGCAATTCAGCCCAGGGAGGTCACCGACCGTCAGGGCAATATCACCCGCAAGGCCCAGAGGTTGGGCCGCATGTGGGTGCTGGCAGGGGATGTGTACAACCTGCCCCCCAATGCACACCCTGTGGTCAAACCTTCCGCCCCGGTCCACGAGGGCCAGGTGCTCGCTGAGGCCAGCCAGGCCAGTGAGTATGGCGGCGATGTGCGTCTGCGCGACTCCCTCGGTGATTCCCGTGAGGTTCAGATCGTCACCACGGCGATGACTCTCAAGGACTTCAAGCTTCTGGGAGAGTCCACCCATGCTGGAGAGATCTGGCATCTCGAGGCCAAGGACGGCACCCGTTATCGCCTCAACACCATTCCTGGAAGCAAGATCGGCTCCGGTGAAGTGGTGGCTGAACTCGCCGATGATCGCTTCCGTACCCAGACCGGTGGCCTGGTGCGCTTTGCTCCAGGGCTGGCAATCAAAAAAGCCCGCTCCGCCAAGAACGGATATGAGGTGAGCAAGGGCGGGACCATGCTGTGGGTCCCTCAGGAAACCCATGAGATCAACAAGGACATCTCCTTGTTGATGATTGAGGACGGCCAGTGGATCGAGGCTGGCACTGAGGTGGTGAAAGACATCTTCAGCCAGACCGCCGGCATCGTCACGGTCACTCAGAAGAACGACATCCTGCGCGAGATCATTGTGCGCAGCGGTAGCTTCCATCTCTGCTCCGACAAGAAGGCCCTTGAGCGATTCGAGGGTGATGGGGTGATGGTGAATCCCGGCGAAACGATCGCTAAGGGCATCAGCAGCGATGCCATGGTGTTTGTGCAGTCGGTGGAAACCCCGGAGGGCATGGGCCTTCTGCTCCGCCCTGTCGAGGAATACACCATTCCCAATGAGGCTCAGCTTCCTGAGCTCAGCCATGTCAAGCAGGCCAAGGGGCCCTACCTGGGGCTAAAAGCCAGCCAGCGACTCGCCTTTAAGGATGGTGAGCTGGTGAAGTCTGTGGAAGGTGTGGAGCTCCTTCGCACCCAGTTGATGCTGGAAAGTTTTGACACCACTCCGCAGATGACCGTGGACGTTGAGGCTGTGCCCGACAAGCGCGCCAAGACGATCGAACGTCTTCAGCTGGTGATTCTTGAAAGCATCCTGGTGCGTCGTGACACCATCTCTGACTCCAGCCATGGTTCGACTCACACCGAGCTGCAGGTGGAGGACGGCCAGTCGATCAAGGCCGGTGACGTGGTGGCTACGACTCAGATTCTCTGCAAGCAGCAGGGTGTGGTGCAGATGCCTGAAGAGCAGGATGGCGAACCGGTTCGTCGTCTGATCGTCGAGCGAGAGGAGGACACCACAACCCTCACGGCTAAGGGATCCGTCCTGGTCAGCGTGGGACAGAGGGTTGTCGATGGTGACGAGATTGCTGCAGGTCAGCCGGCTGGTTGCTGCGGTGAGGTGGAGGCCGTGAATGGCAGCAGCATCACCCTCCGACTCGGCCGCCCCTACATGATCTCGCCCGATTCCCTTCTGCACGTGCGTGATGGTGACCTGGTGCAGCGGGGAGACGGTCTCGCCCTCCTGGTGTTCGAGCGGCAGAAGACCGGTGACATCGTTCAGGGTCTTCCCCGGATTGAGGAATTGCTGGAAGCCCGTCGACCACGGGAATCGGCGATTCTCTGCAAGAAGCCTGGCACCGTTGAGATCAAGCAGGGTGAGGACGATGAATCCACCACCGTCACAGTGATTGAGGCGGATGATGCGATTTCTGAATATCCGATCCTGCTGGGCCGCAACGTGATGGTCAGCGATGGTCAACAAGTGCATGCCGGTGAGCTGCTTACCGATGGGCCGATCAACCCACATGAGTTGCTGGAATGTTTCTTCGAGGATCTGCGCAGCCGCAAGCCGCTGATGGAGGCCGCCCAAGAGGCGATTGCCAAACTGCAGCACCGCCTCGTCAATGAGGTTCAGAACGTCTACAAATCACAGGGCGTTTCGATTGACGACAAACACATCGAGGTGATCGTCCGTCAGATGACCAGCAAGGTGCGGGTCGAAGATGCCGGAGACACCACCCTGCTTCCTGGCGAGCTGATCGAGCTGCGTCAGGTGGAAGACACGAACCAAGCCATGGCGATCACCGGTGGAGCTCCAGCGGAATTCACCCCTGTGTTGCTCGGTATCACCAAGGCTTCGCTCAACACCGACAGCTTCATTTCGGCGGCCTCCTTCCAGGAGACCACCCGGGTTCTCACGGAAGCAGCCATCGAAGGCAAGAGCGACTGGCTGCGCGGTCTCAAAGAGAACGTGATCATCGGTCGCTTGATCCCAGCAGGCACCGGTTTCAGCGGCTTCGAAGAGGAGCTGCGGGCCGAGGCTGGTCCACACCCCGACATCCTGTCCGAGGACCCTGCTGGTTACCGACGCATGCAGAATCTGAGGCCTGACTACACCGTGGAGATGCCCGCTGCCCCGGCAGCCAGCGCCTCTGCCGTGCTCGATGACCCCAGCGAGGAAGATCTGGAAGCCACCCGCAGTCGTCATGGCATCGATGCCGCAGCCAGCAACTTCGCGGCATTCGCCCGTCCCGCTGCTGACGATGAGCTGGCTGAGGAGCAGGTGGTCGATGCTGAGGCCCTTGAGGGTCTGCAGGAAGAGGGGCTGCTCAGCGATGAGTGATCCCTCTGCCCTGAAGGTGAAGGTCCACAGCTGTCGGATCAGCGCCATCAGACTCAATGTCGCTGCAGACCATGGTCATGCTTGAGCCCACCTTGATTCCGAAACGCCGTAAGCCCCGCTACGGCTTTCACCTCCATACGGAACGGCTCAATGGCCGTGTGGCCATGCTTGGGTTTATTGCTCTGTTGGCGGTGGAATTCAAGCTGGGCCACGGTCTACTGACTTGGTGAGCTCGACTCCGGAGCCGGTGGCCCTTCTGGGCCGCAGCGCCGCAGATCTTGAGCAGTGGGCTGTCGACCAGGGGCAGCCGGCTTTTAGGGGGCGGCAGCTCCATGACTGGCTTTACGCCAAGGGAGCCCCTGATCTGGCCTCGATCACGGTGCTCCCGAAGGCCTGGCGAGTCGCTCTCGAGGAGCAAGGCGTCACCGTCGGTCGTCTCAAGGAGCAGGACCGACGGATTGCTACTGATGCCACCACCAAGTTGCTGCTGGCCACCAACGACGGTGAGTTAATTGAAACGGTTGGCATCCCCACAGACCAACGGCTGACGGTTTGTGTGTCCAGTCAGGTGGGCTGTCCCATGGCCTGTCGTTTCTGCGCCACCGGGAAGGGGGGTCTGCAACGCTCCCTAGCCACCCACGAAATCGTCGATCAGGTGCTCAGTGTTCGGGAGGTGATGGATCGCCGTCCCTCCCATGTGGTGTTCATGGGGATGGGAGAACCCTTGCTGAATATCGACGCTGTGCTGGGCGCGATTCGCTGTCTCAATGACGACCTCGGGATCGGTCAGCGCCGGATCACCGTGAGCACTGTGGGGGTGCCGCGCACCTTGCCGCAGCTGGCTGAACTGGCGATGAGTCGCCTGGGTCGGGCCCAGTTCACCCTTGCCGTGAGTTTGCATGCGCCCAATCAACGGCTGCGGGAGGAGCTGATCCCCACCGCCCATGCGTACCCCTACGACGCCCTGCTTGATGACTGCCGCCATTACCTGGCGGTCACAGGACGACGCGTCAGTTTCGAATACATCCTTCTCGGCGAGCTCAACGATGCCCCGAGTCATGCCGCAGAACTTGCTGACCGGGTTGGTGGCTTTCAGAGCCATGTGAACTTGATCGCCTACAACCCCATCGACGAAGAGGATTTTCAGCGACCATCCCCTGAGCGGATTGCTGCATTTCGGCAGGTTCTCGAACGCCGTGGTGTGGCGGTGAGCCTGCGGGCCAGTCGGGGGCTCGATCAGGATGCGGCCTGCGGACAGTTGCGGCGGAATCGCACCACTTGATCGAGACTGCCGCCATCCGGCAGGGCTCCATGGCGGCAATTGACTGGTTGATCCTTGTTCTTTATCTGGCGGGGACCCTGGTTCTCGGACTCTGGCTGGCCCGACGCAATCGTGGAGAGGACGACTACTTCGTGGCTGGTCGCAGCCTCAGTGGCTGGCTGGCTGGGGCCTCGATGGCTGCCACCACCTTCTCCATCGATACGCCCCTCTATGTGGCGGGTCTCGTGGGTACCCGTGGGCTTGCGGCCAACTGGGAGTGGTGGGGATTTGGTCTCGCCCATGTGGCGATGGCCGTGGTCTTCGCGCCGCTTTGGCGGCGCAGTGGTGTGCTGACTGACGCCGCCTTTACAGAGCTGCGCTACGGCGGGCCAGCCGCCGCCTGGTTGCGGGGGATTAAAGCCTTCCTGCTCGCGCTTCCGGTCAACTGCATCGGCATCGGGTATGCCTTCTTGGCGATGCGCAAAGTGGTGGAGGCGCTGGGGATCGTCTCGGATCAGCCGATTCCTGCCTTCGGTGGCCTCTCTGACACCGTGCTGCTGTTGGCGGTTGTGGCAGGCCTCGTGCTCACTTACACCGCCGCCGGTGGTCTCTGGGCTGTTGTGGTCACTGATTTTGTGCAGCTTCTGCTGGCCTTGCTGGGGGCCCTGGCGGTTGCCTGGGCTGCAATCCATGCCGCCGGGGGGATGGAAGCACTTCTGAGCAGCCTCGATGCCCTCGGCCGTCCGGAACTGCTGTCGCTGGTGCCTTGGCGCTGGACGGACGCAGGCCTCGACTGGATTGGCGGTGCCGGAATCAGTGTGTCCACGTTTTTGGCCTACCTGAGCGTGCAGTGGTGGAGCTTCCGACGCAGTGATGGCGGCGGTGAGTTCATCCAGCGCATGCTGGCCACGAAGGACGAACAGCAGGCGCGCCTCGCCGGTTGGGTGTTCTTGGTGGTCAACTATCTCGTTCGGAGCTGGCTTTGGGTGTTGGTGGCGCTTGCCGCGCTGGTGCTTCTGCCGGACCAAAGCGACTGGGAGCTCAGCTATCCCGCTTTGGCGGTTCAGTACTTGCCGCCGGTTGTGCTCGGCCTCGTGGTCGTGTCATTGGTGGCCGCTTTCATGAGCACGGTGAGCACTTCCGTGAACTGGGGGGCCAGTTATCTCACCCATGACCTTTACCAACGTTTTATCCGGCCGGAGGCCTCCCAGCGGGAGCTGCTGCTGATCGGGCAACTGATGAGTGTGCTGCTGGTGGTGCTTGGCGTGATCACCGCTCTCATCAGCGACAGCATCGGCACGGTGTTCCGTTTGGTGATTGCCATTGGGACCGGGCCAGGGGTCGTGCTTGTGTTGCGTTGGTTCTGGTGGCGGATCAACGCCGCCGCTGAGCTGGCTGCCATGCTCTGCGGCTTTTGTGTTGGCCTCAGCACTTCGGTGGTGCCTGTGCTGCAGATCTCGGATTACGGCTCGCGCTTGATGGTCACCACAGCCCTGACTGCCGTGGTCTGGGTGGTGGTGATGCTCAGCACCCCACCCGAATCAGCAGCAGTCCTCGAGCGCTTCGTGCAACAGGTGCAGCCCCCCGGGCCCGGTTGGCGCCGCTGGCGTCAACCGGATGCCAGCGATGGAGCCGAGTCTCTACCAGCCCTACTCCTCCGTTTTCTTTTGAGTAGTGGCGTGCTCTTCGGCGCTCTGCTCGGATCGGGCGCGTTCCTGCTGCATCAGCAGCTCAGCGGTTGGATCGGGCTGATTGTCACGGTGGTTTGCCTGACGTTGCTTCTGCGTTCGGGCCGCCGCAGGTCTCTGGCCGTCTGATCGCCACCCAGAATGGCCGAAAGCGTTTGTTCCGTGAGTTTCTTTCGCACCACCCTGCTGCCCCTGATGATCGTGGGCTTGTTCGCCCTGGCTTTGTTCGCCGTCAGTGCGCGCATCTGGCTGCCGGGTGACATGCTGGCCCCGGCTCCGGTGGGCTGAGCGTACGATCGGCGCCATGAGCGAGCGATTCACTCCAGACGGTGATGAGGGCCTGGTCAACCTGGCCATCGATCCGGATGTGCTTGCCCGTGAACTGGCTGCAGAGCTGCTCGGCGATCCTCTCGACGAGATTGATCTCGATGATCCGCAGGATGAAGCGCTCCATGCCGCCCGTGAATGTGATCAGGGGCTGGCCTGGTTGCAGCAAGGCCATGAAGAACGTCTTCAAGGGTTACGCGTGTTCTGTGAGCACCGCGACCCCCGAGCCGTCCCCCTGTTGCTGCCTCTGCTTAGCCAGGCCTGTCCAGTTGTGCGGATGAGCGCGGTCTACGCGCTTGGCCGCAACCCCTCCCCTTCCGCAGTTGAGCCGCTCCTGCAGCTGCTCCAGGTCGACAGCAATGCGTATGTCCGCAAAGCGGCAGCCTGGAGCCTGGGCAATTACCCCGATGCCCCGGTCCTTAACCCCCTGATCCGCTCGTTGCAGGTGGATGTGGCCTCCGTCCGGCTCTGGGCGACCGTGGCCTTGGCTGAAGCTGGAATGACCTCCCCTGCGAAAGCGGATCTTGCTGCAGGACAGCTCCTGATCAGCCTGCGGATCGATAGTGAGCCTGTGGTCCGGAGTAACTGCATCTGGGCGCTCGGTCGCCTTGTGGAGCAGCTCGTTGAGCCGCGTCGGGCTGATGTGATCGAAGCGTTCGTGAACGCCTTGCTCCATGATCAGGAAACTTCCGTCCGCGATGAGGCCAGGACGGCTCTGGAGCAACTCGAAAACCCCGAGATTCTGGAGCGCCTGCAGACCTTGGTGGATGAAGGTCTGCTCTGAGTCATTGGGAGCTACAGCGGCCTGTAACAGTCGCCCGTCAGTCGCCAGGCACGTTGCCTAGCATTCTTGTCTCCATGGTTGAGGCGAATGCCCCAGCGCACACTCCGTTTCCGCATTCGTCCTGATGGACGGGTTGAGGAGCGTGTTGAAGGCGTTGAAGGTGAAGCCTGCCTCGGTCTGACTGAGCGATTGGAAGCAGCTCTCGGTTCTGTCGAGCGCCGCGAAGCCACCAGTGAGGCCTATGGCACCCAGGCGGCACAGACCCAACCTCTTCCCGTTGAGCAACTCTGATGTCTCACTTCAGCACGGTTCGTACGGAGCTTCGTCAGCGCGATCCGCTAATGGCTGCGCTTCGCGATCTTGGCTACGAGCCCGAGTCGGGCTCCCGCCCTGTGCGCGGTTACCGCGGTCAGACCGTTGATGCTGATTTGGCGGTCAAGATGACCGAAGGCTCTGACTTGGGCTTTCGTTGGAATGCTTCAACCGGCAGCTACGAGCTGGTGACCGATCTCGACCTCTGGCGCCAGCCCATTCCCGTTGAGCGCTTTCTCCAGCGCCTGACCCAGCGCTATGCCCTTCACACCGTGCTCAGCGCCAGTGTCGAGGAAGGTTTTGCGCTGAGTGAGCAAACGACCACTCAGGATGGATCGATTGAGTTGGTGGTGACCCGCTGGGACGCCTGATTCCTTTCCTATTGCGGCGTGTCATTGCCCTTTGACCCCTCTGCGGCCTATCGCGCCACCGTTGACGGTGGCGATCAGCGCAGTGGTGATGAGCCTCTTCTCGGAGGGGCGTTGCGCGAGCGTGCTGTGTGGGTGGATGAGGCTGTTTGTATCGGCTGTCGTTACTGCGCCCATGTGGCGTCGAACACTTTCTCGATCGAGCCCCGACTGGGCCGATCCCGTGCGATTCGACAGGACGGCGACAGCACGGAACGGATCCAGGAGGCGATTGAGACCTGCCCAGTGGATTGCATTCACTGGGTTGGCTTTGAGGAGCTCGATGGTCTGCGGGCCCGCCTTGAGGCAACGGAACTGCTTCCCCTAGGGCTTCCTTCTCCAGCCAGGCCCCGACGGCAGTTGCCCCGATCTTCAGGCCCATGAGCGCTGCGCTGCCGACGCGACGGTTCGGGCGGACCGAACTACCGATGCCGATCCTCTCTCTTGGAGGGATGCGTTTTCAGCAGAGCTGGACTGATCTTGAGGCTGACGCGATCACCGCTGAGTCTCAGCGACAACTCGAGGCCACCTTGGAGCGTGCCGTCGCCTGTGGCTTGCATCATGTGGAAACCGCTCGTCATTACGGCAGTTCCGAGCGCCAGCTGGGCTGGGCGCTCGACAGGGTGCTGGATGGGAGCCGCCTTCTTCAGACCAAGGTGCCGCCCCATGACGATCCAGAGGTTTTCGAAGCTGAGCTCCGACTGAGTGCGGAGCGCCTCGGAGGACGACGCATTGACCTCCTCTCCATCCATGGCATCAACCGTTCGGAACACCTCGCGCAAACCCTGCGTCCTGGTGGCTGCCTTGAGGTTGTGCACCGTTGGCAGCGCGATGGCCGTATCGGCCATGTCGGCTTCTCCACCCATGGACCCACGCCGCTGATCGAGGAAGCGATCGCCAGTGATGCCTTTGATTACGTGAATTTGCACTGGTATTTCATTCGCCAGGACAACGAAGCGGCGATTGCAGCGGCGGCGGACCATGACATGGGGGTGTTCATCATCAGTCCCACCGACAAGGGAGGACATCTGCACACCCCTTCCGTGCCGATGCAGGAGCTCTGTGCGCCCTTGCATCCGATCGTCTTCAACGACCTCTTTTGCCTGGGGGATCCGCGCGTGCACACCATCAGCGTCGGGGCCGCACGACCGGAAGACCTTGATCTACATCTCGAGGCCGTGTCGCTGCTGGACAGGGCTTCTGAACTCGTGCCCCCTGTGGAGCAGCGTCTGGAGCGAGCGGCCAAGGAAGCCCTGGGTGAGCCTTGGTTGTGCAGCTGGCGCCAGGGCCTTCCCAGCTGGGAGGACACACCCGGAGAGATCAATCTGGAGGTGCTGCTCTGGCTCCATGGACTGGTGGAAGCCTGGGGCCTTGAGGGTTACGCCAGAGCCCGATACGGATTGCTCGGCAAAGCCAGCCATTGGTTTCCTGGCGCCAATGCTGACCCCCTTGACCAGCAGGTGTCGGAAGCCGAGCTGCTGAGCGTTTTGGGTGCCAGCCCCTGGGCGACGCAGATCCCCGCGATTCTTCGTTCCTTACGAGCGCGGGTGGGTGGAGCGGAGCAGCAGCGTCTATCGAGCGCCTAGTTCAGGTCGAGACCCAAGGGCAGTTTGGCCGGTATCCCGATGGCTCTTGGGTAGGAGGCAGGGCATCTGGCCTGGGGACGTAGACGCAATAGATGGCGCGGCCCTTTGTCGGCTGGCAGCTCGCAGTGCTGACGTTCCGCAAGGTTCGCCCGAAGGGGCTTGAGGGCGCCCTGAAGCTGCAGCTCATCCTCCGGCGTCCAGCGACCGCGATACAGCAGGGCCTCCCCTTCCTCTCGCAGGAGGGGAACCAGGTATTCGGCAACCACAGGAGCTGAGGCCACGGCACGGGCCATGGCTCGATCGAACTGGCCACGGCAGTGTGGATCTTGGCCGGTGCGTTCGATCCGTTCCGTGCGCACCTGGACGCGATCAGCAAGCTCGAGGCTGCGGGCCATCGCCAGCACCGCTGAGGTCTTGCGACCGACGGAATCCACGAGTGTGAGCCGGGCGCCGGGGAGGGCGATGGCGACGGCCAGTCCAGGAAACCCCCCGCCGGTGCCCACATCGATGCAGTCCAGGGGCGCATCTGGCGTCTGCAGTTCCCTTTGGAGGGGCCAGAGACTGTCAAAGACCTGAGCAATCCAAAAATCAGCTCCTTCGAGCAGTCGGGTCAAGTTCACCCTGCTGTTCCATTCCTTCAGCTCCTGCTGCAGCCGGATGAACTGCTCCAGTTGTCGGGCTGAAGGTGTCCAGCCCAGGGCCTCCCAGAGATCCTGTTCCGGTCGATCGAAACGGGACGGGTTCGGCATCGAGATCCGACCGTTGGTTCTTCCTAGGATGCCTCCCCGAGGATGACCCGGTGCGCC
The DNA here is from genome assembly GCF_004332405.1 of Synechococcus sp. BS56D. Taxonomy (NCBI): domain Bacteria; kingdom Bacillati; phylum Cyanobacteriota; class Cyanophyceae; order Synechococcales; family Synechococcaceae; genus Synechococcus; species Synechococcus sp. BS56D. The sequence continues at coordinate 126,670 of NZ_PHQU01000006.1, forward strand.
CGTGGCTGAGAACCGGACCCTCTACGACCTGCTGGGGGTTGATCCAAGAGTGGATGCAAGCGGTCTTCGTCAGGCTTTTCGTCGTCGAAGCAAGGCGCTGCACCCCGACACCACCCAGTTGCCTGCGGAGCAGGCTTCCCGCGAGTTCCAGCAGCTATGCGAGGCCTATGCGCAGCTGGCAGATCCCCGCCGCCGCGCCTGTTACGACGCCGGATTGCAGGAACCAGTCGTCCCTGTACAACGCGTAACAGCATCGGGTTCAGAGGCTGGATGGGGGCGGATCGGTGAGCGACGCCCTCTCTCCGGGGGCGAGTGGTTGTCGATCGTGCTGCTGCTGGGGGCTCTGCTGCTCTGTCTCGTGCTTGGCCTTGGGATGGGATGGCGTCGGGGGGTGCAGCTGCAGGTCGCGCCCAGCTGGATGCTGCAGGAGCAGACTTGGTCTGATTCAGAGTCCTCCCGCAGTGATGTCCTCCCTGCCCCCGGGCCAGACGCCGCTCAATCAGCATTCCCTTCGCTCCCTTGAGCTATGGCTTGAGGGGCTTGGGGCCCTACGCACTGAGGAAGACCCCTGTCTTTGGTGTTGGACGCAGCCTGATTGGTCTGCGGAGATTCGTCTTGACCAGGAGGAGCTTTGGGTGAGCTGGCAGTCTTCGGGTCAGGAGGCTCAGCGCAGGTTTTCCTACGGCTTGTCTCGTCTGGATGTCGAGGCGGCCATGAGGGCCGGTCCTTGAAGGGAGCGCCATGATGGACATGACGTTGAGGCCGCCCAGCATGGCCACAGCACAGACAACGACTAGACGATCCAATCGTTTTATCGATTCGCCTCGGTCCGACTCAGGCAGGCGTTGTGCAGTTTTCAATCGCAGTCTCGACTCCCGCGCCTGCGGAACACGGCAGATGTTCTTCGAGGGTGGATGGCCCTCGATCAAGGTGCGCCTCGAGATGGGCGGTTGGTCTCCTTGTCAGATCGATCAGATCCACGAGCAGTTGCGACAGGGATGGCCTCTGGCTCTGGCCGTGCGTCATGTCGCTCTTCGCAACGGACTGTGTCCCTTGCGCTCTCGGCCCCTCGGTTGAGGGTGGCCGTGGGAGATCTCTGATTTCAGGCTGGATTCAGCGGCAGACTTCGCTTCGGTCTTCTGATGGCGTGGAGAGAGGGCCGCAGTTGAACCAGCGAACGATGCCGACTTCCACATCGGTGAACAGCACCAGAATGCCTCCGCAGAGCAGGATCACGGCAGCAGTGGCCCAGGTCTGGCGGCTCGTCATTGGGGGCAGATCTGCTTATTCAGAATCCGTTCGAACTTAGGGCCCAGTCCCTGAATGCGCCATTGCTCCGCCAGGGCCTGGGCATTCAGCGGTGCTAGCGGGGGTAACTGGGCCAGTACAGGCACCCCGGCTAGCTCCTCCAGGGTGCGGGGGTTATCGGGATGGATTGGGCCGTTGAGGATGAGTCCCAACACCGGAATGCTCCGTCGGTTGAGGGCCTCCAGGCTGAGCAAGGAGTGGTTGAGAGTGCCCAGGCCGCTACGGGCCACCAGCAGCACAGGTAACTGCCAGCGTTCCAGCTGGTCGATTTGTCGCCATGTGCGTGTGAGTGGCACGTGCAGACCACCGGCGGTTTCGATGACCAGCGGACATTGGTCTTGGTTCGGGGGGGACAGCCGTTCGGGATCGATCTCTTGGTTCTCCATCTCCGCGGCCCAGTGGGGAGAGACAGGGGCCTGAAAGGCGTAGGCCTCTGGCAGCCAGCGCTCCGGCGGAAGGTGCAGCAGGTTCACCAACCAGTCGCGATCACCGCCCTGCTCCAGGCCGCTCTGCACCGGTTTCCAGTAGCGGGCTTCCAGTCCCTGCACCAGCAGAGCGCTCACCACGGTCTTGCCCACGTCGGTGTCGGTGCCGCAGACCACCAGACGGGGGCCTGGGCAAGGGCGTTCATTCATCGCCGGAGCAGCAGGATCTGGATCAACCAGGTGAGTCTGATCTGGCCGTTGGAGTTGCGGTCCGGCCAGCACCGTTCGAGGCGGCGCCAGCCGCCTACCCCCAGGGGAGTGCAGGGGGAGCTGCCGGCGCCGATTTGGCGCATGGGCCGAAGCAGCGCAACGGCGCTGGAGGCCTGCTGGCTAAAGCGGTAGCACCTGTTGTGCTGAATCGCCTCGACTGGCAGGTTGGCGACCAAATCCTGCGGGTTGGGGAAGGTGTGGGCTGAGCAGCGCTCCCCACTCACCCTTGCCGCTGCGTGCCACTGGGGAAAGCTGCCCTCCACGGGCAGGGCAACCGCCAGCCAGTCGCCAGGGGCGAGGGCCCTGAACCAGTGCTCCAGCTGCAGATCGGGCTGCTCAAGCCAGTGAAGACAAAAGCTGGAAGCCAACAACCGTGGTGGCTCTTGCCAAGGGGGCAGTCCGTCCTGAAGGCGCCACAGCAGGGTGCTGCTTCCGGCCGGCTGCATGGTCAGCATCGCCTGGCTCCCATCAAGTCGGGTGAGTCGCTGTCCTGGATGAAGGGCCTCCAGGGCCTCCGCAAGCAGTCCGGTGCCGGAGCCCAGATCCACCCATAAGCCCCGGCGAATCGGGAGGCGCTGGCAGAGCGCCGCCAGACGCCAGGCGACAGCCCGCTGCAGCCGTGCGTGGGCGTCATAGGACGGTGCCGCCCGGCTGAATTCATGCAGCACGTCCTGCTGCCAGTGGGGCGAATCCCTCAAGATGAGGTTGCTCCGTCCAGCCAGCGCTGCACCCTGCAGACCAGGTCCGGAACTGGTAAGGCATGGCCCACAGCCTTCAGGGTCCAATGTTCAGGAGCGGCCTGCAGTTTCTGTCGCAGATCCAGCAGCAATTGGCGACTGGCGGCTGACGAGACGATCGCATCGGCACCAGCCTCCACGACGAGCACTTTCGCCTGGGTGGGGATGCCGTCTGGCAGGCCGATGGTCTGGCTGAGCAGTTCGAGATCGCGGCGCAACCGGTCTCGGCCTTCGGAGCTAAGACCTTTCTTTAGGGGGCCGCTGGGCAGTGCATCGGGGTTCGCTGGATCGGCAGCCCGGGCGAGAAAGGTCGTGAGCATGGCGGTTTCCCCCTCAGTTCCAATGGCTGCATGCATGCCGTTGAGGGCCGTTCGCAGGGCGCGGCCTCCGGCACCTGTTGGGATGAATCTCCCGAAGCTGGCTAGAAGCACCACATCGGTGGCTTGGCACAGCACAGTCGCCTGGACCAGATGAGGGCCGAGGGAATGGCCGATGAGGACCCGACGCTCGCTGTTGGCATGCCATTGGGGCTGCTTAAGGGGACGTCCGCCGTAGCCCCGTTCTCCGCTTTGCCAGTGCCAGCCATGGCGGTCAAAGTGGCGGTGCCAGGGCTCCCAAGCGCAGCTGTCTCCACCCCAGCCGTGCATGGCGATCACCTCTTGCCTCGGCAGATCAGCCATCCGCCAGCGCCCTCAGCAGTACCTCCAATGTCTCATCGGGGAGGTCGCGGTGCAGCACAAGCCGCAGGCGGGCCGTTCCCTCGGGCACGGTGGGAGGGCGGATCGCCACGGTGAGCAGGCCTGCCTTCTCCAGTTGAGACTGCCGATCGAGTGCCGCCTGGTCGGCCCCCACGATCAGGGGCAGGATTGGCCCGCAACCGCTAGGCCGCTGCCAGCCTGCGGCCTTGAGATGGTCCCGCCAAAGGATGCTTCTCTCCACCAGTTGCTGACCCCAGTCGGGATGGTGACGGATCAGGTTGAGGGCCGCCAACGCTGCAGCGACCAGTGGAGGCGCAAGGGCAGTGGTGTAGCGGAAGGCGCCGCTGCTCTGCAGCAGGACCTCCCCCAGCTGGGTATCAGTGGCCAGGAAGGCACCGCCGCTTCCGAACGCTTTGCCAAAAGTGCCGCTGATCATCGTCACGCCCTCCAGGCCGTAGGCGAGGCCGCGCCCGGCTGGACCAAGAACTCCCAGGGCATGGGCCTCATCCACCAGCAGGCGCGCCCGGTGCTGGCGGCAGAGAGCCGTCAGCTCCATCAGGGCTGGGCTGGTGCCCTCCATGCTGAACAGGCTTTCCGTGACCACCAGCAGCGGTTGGTCAGGGTTTCTGTTTCGGCAGGATTCGAGCAGCTCCTTCACAGCGTTGAGGTCGTTGTGGGCGAAGCGTTTCAACCGTGCGCCGCTGGCCTGCACCCCGACCAGTAGGGAGTGGTGGATCAGGCGATCCGCCAGCACGGTGCAGTGGCGATCCGCCAGGGCGGAAATGGCCGCAAGATTGGCCTGAAAGCCGCTGGGGAAGAGCAGCACCCGATCTCTCCCCAGCCAGTCGGCGAGCTCCGCTTCCAATGCGTCATGAACCGGCCGGCTTCCGCTCACGAGTCGGGACCCTCCGGCACCGACTCCACTGCGCTCGAGCTCCGCTTGGGCGGCAGCGATCAGAACGGGGTGTCGGTTGAGCCCGAGATAATCGTTGCTGGCCAGATCAAGGAGTGGGCCGCTCTCCGCTTGAGAGCCATGCGCTTGCAGCCTGGCGCTCCCAGGTGCGGGGACCCAGGTGCGCAGCTGACGGCGACGGGCTGGGGGCAGGCTCTCCATCTCCTTACTCTGCTGCAGTGCCAGGGCAGGACAGGATGGTGAAGTTGCCTGCCTGGTTCCTTTGATGCCCCCCCGGCTGCTGGAGCGCTTCACCCTGCTTTTCCCATTCTGGACCTTGCTGGCGGCCGGTCTTGCCCTGGCGTTGCCGGGCTTGTTCGCCTGGGTTGCAGGTCCGGTGATCGTGTGGTCCCTGGCCGTGATCATGCTCGGCATGGGTCTAGGGCTGGAGCCTGCCGATTTCCGTCGGGTCCTGACTCGGCCGCGGCCGGCCCTGCTGGGTGTGCTGCTGCAGTTTGTGGTGATGCCGTCTCTGGCGGCATTGGTGGCCTGGGGCCTGCGTTTGGAACCACCGCTTGCCGTCGGCTTGATTCTGGTTGGCTGTTGCCCAGGGGGCACCGCTAGCAACGTGGTCGCTTTGATCGCTCGCGCGGATGTGGCGCTCTCGGTGGTGATGACGTCCCTCAGCACCGTCTTGGCGGTGGGTCTGACGCCGCTGCTGAGCAGCATTTTGGCGGGCCGCTATGTGCCTGTGGATGGCTGGTCGCTTCTGGCCAATGTGCTCCAGGTGGTGTTGATTCCGGTGGCTGTTGGGGTGTTGCTCAAGCAGGGGCGTCCAGGATTGGCTCGGCGGATCGAGCCGCTGATGCCCCCAGTTGCTGTGTTAGCGATCGCCTTGATCGTTGCTGGAATCATCGGTGCCCAGCGGGAGGCCCTGCTCACTCAGGGCTTTCTGTTGCTGCTGGCCACCCTTCTGCTCCATGGCAGTGGTTTTCTCCTGGGTCTGGTGCTGCCGGTTCTGCTCGGGGAGTCTCGACGGGCAGCACGCACCATCAGCATCGAGGTGGGCATGCAGAACTCGGGTCTGGCGGTGGTGCTGGCTCGAAGCGGAGGATTCACCAGCCCCCTCACCGCCCTCCCAGGGGCTATCTCCGCCGTGGTTCATTCCCTGATGGGCAGTGCGCTGGCGGCCTGGTGGCGGAAGCGTCCCTAGGATCGCTTCTATGGCGGAAACCGATACCCAGGCTGCTGAGCCCGCGAGCGTGGGGTCGCCAGATCCGGCGCGGATCTTTCCCTTCCCCCTGGATGCCTTTCAGCTGGAGGCGATCGATGCCCTGAATCAGGGGCATTCGGTTGTCGTGAGTGCCCCCACCGGCTCCGGAAAGACGCTCGTCGGTGAATATGCCATCTATCGGGCGATGGCCCACGGCCAGAAGGTTTTTTACACCACGCCTCTCAAGGCGCTTTCCAACCAGAAACTGCGTGATTTCCGCAGGCAGTTTGGGGCGGAGAACGTCGGTTTGATGACCGGTGATCTCAGCGTCAACCGGGAGGCCTCCATCGTGGTGATGACCACCGAGATCTTCCGCAACATGCTCTATGCGGAAGCGGACGAGCATGACGATCCGCTTGCGGATGTTGAGGCGGTGGTGCTCGATGAATGCCACTACATGAACGATTCCCAGCGGGGCACGGTCTGGGAGGAGTCGATCATTCACTGCCCGCCAGCGGTCCAGTTGGTGGCCCTGTCGGCCACGGTGGCCAATGCCGGTCAGCTGACCGATTGGATTGAGCGGGTGCATGGACCCACCCGTCTGGTGCTGAGTGATTTCAGGCCGGTGCCGCTTCAGTTCAGTTTCTGCAGTGCCAAGGGACTGCATCCCTTGCTGAATGAGGAAGGAACCGGACTGCATCCCAATTGCAAGGTTTGGCGCGCTCCGAAGGGCAGCAAACGCAAAGGTCGCTCTCCGAAACCTCCCCAGCCGGAGCCCCCACCGATCAGCTTCGTCGTGGCCCAGATGGCCGAGCGCGACATGCTTCCCGCGATTTATTTCATCTTCAGCCGCAGGGGGTGCGATAAGGCGGTGCGCGATCTGGGGGTGCAATGTCTGGTGAGCGATGCCGAGCAGGCTCGAATCCGATCTCGTCTCAAGGCCTATGCCAGCGCCAATCCGGAGGCGGTCCGTGATGGCTTGCATGCCGATGCCCTGCTTCGTGGCATCGCGGCCCACCATGCCGGCGTGCTTCCCGCCTGGAAGGAGCTGATCGAGGAGTTGTTCCAGGAGGGGTTGGTGAAGGTGGTCTTCGCCACGGAAACCCTGGCGGCGGGGATCAACATGCCGGCGCGCAGCACGGTGATTGCAGCCCTGTCGAAACGCACTGAACGGGGCCACCGGCCGCTGATGGCCAGTGAATTTCTGCAAATGGCCGGCCGGGCCGGCCGGCGTGGCCTGGACTCCCAGGGGTATGTGGTGACGGTGCAGAGCCGGTTCGAGGGGGTGCGCGAGGCAGGACAACTGGCCACCAGTCCAGCCGATCCGCTGGTGAGTCAGTTCACCCCCAGTTACGGGATGGTGCTCAATCTCTTGCAACGCCATGATCTCGCCAAGGCGAGGGAGCTCGTGGAGCGCAGCTTCGGGCGCTATCTGGCGAGCCTGGATTTGGTGGAGGAGGAGGAGATCCTCACCCAGCTCAGGCTTCAGCTGGGTCAGTTGCAGGGCACAGCTGGGGATGTGCCTTGGGAAGACTTCGAGGATTACGAGAAGCGTCGGGCCCGATTGCGGGAGGAGCGGCGTCTGTTGAGGATCCTGCAGCAGCAGGCGGAGGAGACCCTGGCCCATGAGCTGACGTTGGCTTTGCAGTTCGCCAGTGTTGGCACCCTGGTGAGTCTTAAGGCCCCGCAGTTGCGGGGCGCGGTGACGCCAGCGGTGATCGTCGAGAAGCAGGACGGTCCTGGTCAGTTCCCCCTGCTGCTTTGCCTCACCCACGACAATGTGTGGCTGCTGCTGCCTTGCCAGGCCGTGGTGAGCTTGCATGCGGAGCTGAGCTGCCTGCAGGTGCATGGGGTTGAGGCCCCTGAACTGCGTCGATCGGGTGAGCTCCGCCATGGGGATCAACGCAGTGGCGGTCTGGCACTCGCCGTGGGCCATATCGCCCAACGCCATGACATGACCACTCCCCAGTACGACCTGGCCGGAGAGGTTCTCTCCCAGGCCCGTCTTGTGCAGGAGCTGGAGGCCGACCTCGAGGCTCACCCGGCGCACCGCTGGGGGGATCGCCGCCAGCTCAAGAAGCATCGGCGTCGCATGGAGGAGCTCGAGTTGGAGATCAGCGAGCGTCAGCAGCTGCTTCATCACCGCGCCAACCGCCACTGGGAAACCTTCCTGGCTTTGATCGAAATCCTGCAGCACTTCGGCTGCCTCGATGATCTTGAACCCACCGAGATAGGCCGCACCGTGGCGGCTCTGCGGGGAGATAACGAACTGTGGTTGGGCCTGGCTCTGATGAGTGGCCATCTCGATGATCTGCCGCCAGCGGAACTTGCGGCTGTGTTTGAGGCGATCAGCACGGAGGTCAATCGCCCTGATTTATGGAGCGGATTCCCACCGCCGCCTCGGGCAGAGGAGGCACTCCACGATCTGATGGGAATCCGTCGCGAGTTGCTTCGGGCCCAGGAGCGCGCCCAGGTGGTGGTGCCTGCTTGGTGGGAGCCGGAGCTGATGGGGCTGGTGGAGGCCTGGGCGTGCGGCACGGCCTGGAACGATCTGATCGCCAATACCTCCCTGGACGAGGGTGATGTGGTGCGGATCATGCGGCGCACCGTGGATTTGCTGGCGCAGGTGCCCTATTGCGAGGCGATCAGCGAGCAGCTGCGTAGCCACGCTCGCCAGGCGCTCAAAGCGATCAACCGCTTCCCGGTGGCCGAAGCTGATGATCTGCTGAAGGCCGCGGCGGCGGAATCCGGAGGATTGAACCCAGCCACGGAACGGGCTGCCTGACGAGCCGCTTCAGGGGTTATCCGTGCGGCACGGTCATCGCGGCCGGATCCACGATCCGGTCAAAATCATCAGCGCTGACGTAGCCCAGCTCCAGGGCGGCATCGCGAAGGCTCGTGCCCTGCGCATGGGCATATTTGGCGATGGCACTGGCTTTGTCGTAACCGATCACCGGTGCCAGGGGCGTCACGAGCATCAGGGATTGCTCGACGTCGCGTTGAATGCGGCCGAGGTTCGGTTCCATCCCTTCCACCATCGCCACCCGGAAGCAGCGGCAGGCATCCGTGAGTAGGGTGATCGCCTGGAGCAGATTGAAGCCGATCAGCGGTTTGTAGACGTTCATCTGCAGGTGCCCACCGGCTCCCGCCATGGCCACAGCGGCATCGAGACCGATCACCTGGGTGCACACCATCGCCATCGCCTCGCACTGGGTGGGATTCACCTTGCCGGGCATGATCGAGCTGCCGGGTTCGTTTTCCGGCAGATGAAGTTCGGCCAGGCCGGCGCGGGGGCCGCAAGCCAGCAAGCGGATGTCGTTGGCGATCTTTAGCAGTGTCACCGCCAGCAGCCGCAGCTGACCCATGGCATGCACCAGGCCGTCATGGCTGGCCATCACGGCAAATTTGTTTGGCGCTGAGCGGAAGGGCAGGCCGGTGAGGCGTGCAAGCTCGGCGGCGGCCTGCTCTGCAAAGCCATCGGGTGCGTTCAGGCCTGTGCCCACGGCCGTGCCGCCAAGGGGGAGAGGCAGCACTTCGGCGAGGCAGGCATCGATCCGCTCGGTCGCTGTGCCGATCTGGTCGCGCCAGGCGGACACTTCCTGGCCCAGGGTGAGCGGTACCGCGTCCTGCAGGTGGGTGCGGCCGATTTTCACAATCCCGTTCCAGGCGTCGGCTTTCTTGGCCAAGGCCTCGTGCAGTCGTTGCAGTTCAGGCACTAAGCGACGGCTGATCCCTTCGGCGGTTGCAACGTGGATGGCGGCCGGGAAGGCGTCATTGGTCGATTGCGAACGATTGACGTGATCATTCGGATGCACCGGCCTGTGGCTCCCCAGGGGCTCGCCAGCGGACAGGGCCGCGAGATTGCTGATCACCTCATTGAGGTTCATGTTGGTCTGGGTGCCGCTGCCGGTCTGCCAGACCCGTAAGGGGAAGTGGGCATCGTGCTGGCCTTCGGCGACCGCCGCCGCCGCCTCCACAATCAGAGCGCAACGCTCCTGATCGAGAACGCCCAGGCGGGTGTTCACCACGGCGGCCACCTGTTTGATCCGTGCCAGGGCGTGGATCAGTTCCAGGGGAACGGTGTCTTGGCTGATGGCGAAATTCTGGAGCGAGCGCTGGGTCTGGGCTCCCCAAAGCGCCTCAGTGGGAACCGCAATCGGCCCCATGCTGTCGGTCTCGATCCTGGTGGTGTTCGTCATCGTTTTGGATTGGGCCTGAGCACCATGGCGATGATCAGCAGCAAGCCACTGACGCTCACCACCACATAGATCCAGTCTGCGTAGGGGGTCCAGAACATGCCGCGTTCAGGGCGTCAGAGTCCCAGTCGTTCCCAGATCACGCCGAGATTGGCCTGGTGTAGATCCGTGCTGAAGCAGTCAGCTAGCTGCTCGGCGCTGAGTTTGTCAGTGACTTCAGGATCTGCCGCCAGGTTGGCCCGGAAGTCGCCGCCGTTGCTGTTCCAGGCGGTGTGGGCGTTGCGCTGAACCACCCGATAGGCATCCTCTCGGCTCATGCCGGCATCCACCAAGCCAAGAAGCACGCGTTGGCTGAAGACCACGCCGCCATACACGTTCATGTTGCGACGCATGTTGTCGGGATAGACCCCCAGACCGGCAACAACGGCCGTCATCTCCCGCAGCATGAAGTGCAGTGTCACCGAGCAGTCGGGAAGCATCATCCGCTCGGTGGAACTGTGGCTGATGTCGCGTTCATGCCAGAGGGCGACGTTCTCGAGAGCGGCTACTACGTAGCTACGCAGCACGCGCGCGAGGCCGCTGATGCGTTCGCTGCGGATTGGATTGCGCTTGTGGGGCATGGCGGAACTGCCCTTCTGCCCTTTGGCAAAGCTCTCTTCCACTTCAAGAACGTCAGTCCGTTGCAAGTTGCGGATCTCGGTCGCGAATCGGTCGAGCGAGGCGCCGACGAGGGCCAAAGTCTGGATGTAATCGGCGTGACGATCACGGGAGATCACCTGGGTGCTGGCGGTGTCTGGAGTGAGTCCGAGGCGCTCGCAGGTGAGGCGTTCAACTTCGGGATCCGTGTTGGCGTAGGTGCCCATGGCGCCGCTGATTTGGCCTACGGCTACATCTTTTTCCAGCCGCTCGAGGCGATCGGCATTGCGACGGGTCTCCGCGAGCCAGCCAGCCAGCTTGAATCCGAAGGTGATCGGTTCCCCATGGATCGCGTGGGAGCGGCCGATCATCACCGTGGACTTGTGCTCAGAGGCCAACTTGGCGATGGCTGCATCCAGGGCGGCTAGCTCCTGACGCAGCAGAGCCACCGATGCTTTCAGTTGCAGAGCCAAGCCAGTGTCCAGCACATCGCTGCTGGTCATGCCCACGTGGATGTAGCGACCCGCATCGCCGACGTGCTCATTCACATTCGTTAGGAAAGCGATCACGTCGTGACGCACTTCGGCCTCGATCTCCAGGATTCGCTCCGGCTCGAAGGCCGATTTCGTGCGAATGTCCTGCATGGCGTCTTCTGGCACACGGCCAAGGCTGCAGTTGGCTTCGCAGGCGGCGACCTCTACATCGAGCCAGCTCTGATATTTCGCCCGGTCAGTCCAGAGCGCGCCCATCTCGGGCAGTGTGTATCTCTCGATCAAGGCCAGCGCGTGGCAACGACCTCACCAATGTATGGCCTGGGCTGGGTTGCTCAGGAGGAGCACGTCTCTTAGGCCGAGGTCAGGCGTTGATGCTCCACTTCCCACTGCACGTGTTGCCCCCAGGCCTGCTGGCGCACCCAGCAACGCCCTCCACGGCATTCGATCACCTGAAAGGGAGGCAGATCGCTCGGGTGATTGTCGATGGTCACGAAAGTGCCGGGGGGGAGCAGTTCAAGGACGCGGTTTGGCTCGACACTTGGCAGGCCCCGCAGATGTGGGCGATGGGATGTCCTGTTGCGCTTGCTGGAGCGGGGGGGCTGATGGGCTGACACGTCCTTGCGGGCGGCTTGAATCGATCTTCCTGGTGGTCACCGCCGCTCCGGGAGGAACCCTGGTTTTTGTTCGGTTTTCTCCTCTGCTTTTATGACGAAATGGCCCGTAAACAACGACTGGATCTGCATCTGCTGACCCTTGGCCTGGTGCCTTCACGTCAGCAGGCCCAGCAGCTCATCCGTGCAGGTCGGGTGCGGGATGTCCATGGACAACTCTTGGACAAACCTGGCGTCGAGGTCGCCCCTGATCTTGAGGTGATCGTCGAACAGCCCCCTCGCTTCGTCTCCAGGGGTGGCGAAAAGTTGCTTGCGGCTCTGGAAGCTTTCCCTTTGCACTTGGATGGACGCATCTGCCTGGATGGCGGGATCTCCACGGGTGGTTTCACCGACTGCCTCCTGCAGCACGGGGCCGCCAAGGTGTATGGCATTGATGTGGGCTACGGGCAGACGGCCTGGAGCTTGCGAACGGATGAGCGGGTGGTGCTGAGGGAACGAACAAACCTGCGTCGTCTCACGCCAGACGAGCTCTTTGGTGTGGATGACCCCAGGCCCACATTGGCGGTCGCCGATGTGTCGTTCATCTCTCTGGTCCTCGTGCTTCCAGCACTACGGGGCCTGCTGGATCCGACGAAAGCGGAGGCGGTGTTATTGGTGAAGCCTCAGTTTGAGGTGGGTCGGGAACGGGTCGGTAAAGGAGGTGTGGTGCGGGACCCTGATGCCCATCGGGATGCCCTGATTGGGGTGATCGATGCAGCATCACCACTGGGTTGGAACCCCCATGGTCTTGTGGCATCACCGATCACCGGTCCGGCTGGAAACCACGAATATTTGCTTTGGCTCGCCCAGGGAGCCCCAGTGCAGATGCCTACAGCTGAAAGCTTGCAGGCGCTGGCAAGGGCAACCCTGGGGCTCTAGACGACTGCTTCAGAGTGCCGAGCCGTCGCGGTCCCCGGTGCGGATGCGCACCACTGTGTCGACAGGTGAAATGAAGATCTTGCCATCGCCGATTTCGCCGGTTTTCGCGGCATCGGCGATGGCGGTGACGACCGTGTCGACGCGAGCGTCATCGACAACGACCTCGATCTTCAGCTTCTGGAGGAATTCCACCGTGAACTCAGATCCCCGATAGCGCTCCACTTGGCCTTTCTGGCGACCGAAACCACGCACTTCACTCACAGTCATGCCAACGATGCCGGCATTGACAAGGGCCAATTTCACGTCTTCCAGCTTGAAGGGGCGGATGATCGCCTCGACTTTTTTCATGACCTGGGGCGGTGGGTGTTGAGTAAGGAAAGTGTGTCAGATCTGGCCGGATGGCGACAGGGCTGGCAGGTACGTCAGTTGCAGACCTGCCGCACTTGCATCGGCGCTTAGGGCGCCGGCATCGGCGGGGGGAAGGGTCACCAAGCCATCGGCCAGTAGCGACCAGTGTTCGCTCTCGAAATGCGTTTGCAACCAGAGCATGCCGTGGATACTGCCCGGTCGGAGCCGGATGGAGCTTTCGGAGCTGTACAGGCAGAGATCCATGAAAAAGCCTGAGCGACCACTCCATTACGGCGTGGCGCCCAGGCAACAGTTGTGCCTTTTGCGACCGAATCAGCGGTTGGCCTGCTGGCTGGCTTCCGCTTGCCTGTGCTGATAGGTGTTGCCGCGGTAGTGCAGCTCGACACTGGCGTCGGCATCGGCGGACTCATGGCGGAGCGGAGCCTCGTAATGCTGACCGCGGTAGGTGTGATCGACCTTGGTTTGGCTTGGCTGCTCGTGTTGGTTGGCGTCATAAGCGACGCCTCGATAGGTGCGTTGTTTGACAGACATGGTTGGAGCCTCGAAGGGATGGGAGTTCACCCGAGCGAATCGGGGACCGCTTCGATGGAAGGAGCGTTGCTTCGCCTTGCGGAGGGCTACTTCCGGCTGGTCGACCGGCGCCGAAGCGCCGACCAAGCTCAACGTTTTGTCCTTCAAGAATGTTGTATCTCAAAACTGCTGTTCATGGTGAACAGTTTCACCCTTTGTTTGTGAAGCTTTTGTGAGTTTGTAGCGTGGTGATCACTTCGCGCCTTGTGTCTTGGCTTCCTCCGCCTCTGAAACCACCCGCACTCCCCTCTATGGCGAGCGTGCCATCGCCGAGGCCGAGTTGATTTGCTTCGACAATCCCCGTCCTGGGCGTCCCTATGAGGTGGCGATTGAACTACCTGAATTCACGTGTCTCTGCCCCTTCTCGGGATATCCGGATTTCGCGGTTTTGCGTTTGCTCTACCAACCCGGTCCCCGGGTGGTGGAGCTGAAGGCCATCAAGCTTTATGTGAACAGCTATCGCGATCGCACCATCTCCCATGAAGAGGTGGCCAACAGGATCCTTGATGATCTTGTGGCGGCCTGTGATCCGGTCTGGATGCAGCTGGAGGCAGATTTCCACCCCCGCGGCAATGTTCACACCGTCGTACGTGTCAGTCACGGCAGCCGCCAGCCGTGCTGATGAGCTCCGGCAGCTCCCGGGCGAAGCCCCCCAGGTTGCGATTGCAGAGGCCGCCCACATGCAGCTTCCTGCCTTCGGGGTCAAGGATGGCCCAGAGCTGACGGGTGGCCACCAGGCTCAGGCCGCCCCCCAGCAGGGTGATAGCAAAGCCTGCATAGACCAGAGGGACTCCAGGATCACGTTTCAGCAGCAGACCGCTGGCTGGCATCACGTCCCACACGCGCAGCGGCAGACCATTGATCTCTGCCGCCGCCCCCCCTGGGCGCAGATTGGCCAAGGAGTCGCCGCCGCTGCCAAACACCTGCACAGGGCCCTCTTCGGTGCTGAGGGCTAGAAGCACTGGTTCGCTGCCATCCGGCCGGGTGGGGAGCACCAGGCCCCAGAGCTGATCTCCGAGTTCCGGAAAGGTCTGCAGAGGAAGTTGCAGCCTTGGGCTGTTGCCCAATTGCACCGTGATTGCCGCCAGTGACCAGTCGGCCTGATACACCGTCATCCCGCGAAAACGGAGTGGGTGGTTGACGCTGATCTCGTGGATGGAGGGGCTGGCGTCGTTAGGCGCCTGAAGCTCTAAAACCGAGCGGAACTGCTCGGGCCGCCCAGCGGGATCCCTTTCGATCGCGAACTGCTCGAGGGTGAGGGTGAGCTGGCTCTCTCCCTGGCGATTCAGAAGGTCGAGACTGCGCCCAGGTGCCAGATAGCGCTCGAGGCGATGACCAGCCAGTGCCCCCCAGGCGGCACCCAGCATCAGCAGGACAAGCCCCGTATGCACAAGTAGCGGGCCAACGCGGCCTACCACTCCCCGGCGTGCACTGAAACGTTCCCCGTGCTCCTGAACTTGCCAACCACGCTCCCTGAGGCTGCTCGCCAGCCGGCGGAGCCCCGTGCTCGCGTCATCGAGGCTCAGGCTCTCGGCCAGGGCCAGTTTGCTGAGCTGACGCGGTTCCCGGTAATCAATCCAACGGAGGGCGGTCTGGAGTGCGGGCCATTGGCGTCGCCAGCTGCAGAGGATTAAGGCCAGCCCGAGCCAGCCGAGAAGACTGAGAAACCAGAAGCTGCTGTAAACATGATCCAGCTGGAGGGCGAGCATTCGATCGCCGTTGATCAGTCCCAGCCAGGGATCGTTGTTAAAGCGATCGAGGTAAAGCGCAGGATCTTCCCCCTGAGGAAGGATGGTGCCGACGGCACTGGCGATCGCGATCAGCAGCAGCAGCGCAATGGCCAGCCGTAGATCGGATAGCAGAGCTGCCAGACGTCGAAGCGCTGTCATGGCTGAGGGGTCATGGGTGTCAGGTCATGGCTGGTTCACAGCCAGCGCGAGAGCAGGGTGAGTGCACCGGTGGTGATGAGTACCACGCCGCTCACCGGTGGCACCCAGCGGCCGATTGGGCGTAGGGCCAGCAGGTTGGGAACGCTCGCTGCTGCGCTTCCTGCCAGCAGCAGCGGAAGCACCTGGCCGAAACCGAAACAGGTGAGCAGCAGCATGCCGATCAAGGGGCTGCCGCTGGTGGCGATCCATCCGAGCAGAACAGCGAGTACCGGGGTTGTGCAGGGGGAGGCGGCCAATCCGAAGGCGAGTCCAGCAGCCACTGGTGCCAAGGGGGCCGGTATACGGCGGCTCCACTGGGTCGGGTCCGGTCCTGCAGGAAGAGGCACCCGCAGAAGACCAAGCAAGTTAAGCCCCATCACCAAAGCAAGCACCGCGACCACTGTCGGCACGGCATTCGGCACCTGGCCGTAGATCCTTCCCAGCAGGCCGCTGAGGCTGCCCAGCAGCACGAGTGCAACAACAATCCCGCTGCAGAAGAGCAGGCTTCGCTGCCAAGGGCTTTGGCGGCCCTCAAACCCCGCTAGGTAAGCCAGGGTGACGGGAAGCAGGGAGAGAGAGCAGGGACCGAGGCTCGTGAGTGCGCCACCGGCAAAGACCAAGCCAAGGGTGATGGGCCCAGGGTGGGTCAGGGCCTGGGTCAGCAGCTGCTCACTGCTCTGTGCAAGACCGGCAAGATCGAGGTTGATGGCTGCCTCGGAGGTTGATCGTCACCTTATCGAGAGGGCCGCCTTGGCTGGTGCCTCCGCCCCCCGTTTTGTTTCAGCCTGCGACCTCCGACCAGACCGCTGGATTCAAGGGAGCAACGGATCAGAAGGCCGGCGATCAAAAGACTCGACATCAAAGAGTTGCCCCCATAGCTGATCATCGGTAACGGCAGTCCCGTTGTGGGCATGGCTCCAGAGGCGACGGCCAGGTTCATCAGCGACTGGCCAATCAGCAGGATGGTGCATCCGATCGCCGTCAGCCTGGCCTGGTTACTCCGGCAGCGCAGGGCGACGCGCAGGCCGATGAAGCCGATCAACATCAGGAACATCAGCAGCATCAACGAGCCGATGAAGCCGAACTCCTCTGCATAGACGGCAAAAATGAAATCTGTGCTCTGAATGGGCAGATACTGCAGCTTCTGGGTCGAGAGTCCGAAACCCTGGCCGAACAGCCCCCCTGAACCGATCGCGAGCAGACTCTGCACCAGTTGATAGCCGTCTCCCTGGGGGTCCTGCCAGGGATCCAGGAACGAGATCACCCGTAGACGCTGGTATTCGTTGATCATGATGCTGCTGACTCCCAAGGCGGCGCCCGCCAGGGCGGTACCGAACAAGGTGCGCAGGCGTAGCCCGGCAGAGAATGCCATGAGCCAGAGGAGTAGGCCCGTCAAAGCTGCTGTGCTCAGGTTCGGTTGTTTGAGGATCAGCAGAATCAAAGCCGCGAAGCTGCCCAGCCAGAGCAGCTTTTGATCAGGAGCGCTCCGTTTCCAATGGGCAAAGAGGTTCGCGGCCTGAAGCACCACGAATGGTTTGACGAGTTCCGACGGTTGGATCTGAAGAGGGCCGATGACGAGCCAGCGGCTCGCACCATTCACGGTGCTGCCGAACACGAGGGTGGCCGCGACAAGCAGGGTGCCGATCCAGAGAGCCGGGCCGGCGAGCTTCATCCAGCGCCGAAGGTCAGTGCTGATTGCGGTGGCTAAGAGTCCCCAGCTGGCCACCATCCAGATGATCTGTCGCTTGAGGTAGTAAGCCCCTTCTCCCATTTCCCGGCTGGCAACCCACCAGCTGGCGGACGCGAGCACCAGCAGTCCCGCCAGGCTCCAGATTGCCGTGAGGCTGATCAGCAGCCTGGCCTCCGCAGGCCAGAGCGACCAATCCAGTGGCAGCTGGCGTTGCAGCAACGGCCCCTGGACCGCTGTTGTCACGGTGCGTGGTTTCCTTCTGGAAATCGCACTGGTGCTGGTCAAGGAAGGAGAGACAAATGGTGATGCTCCATTCAGCCGTCTCAAGGGGATTTTGCCAAGTCGTAGAAGACAAAAAAGCCCGGTCAGAGACCGGGCTTTTCAAGAATCTGAGGAGGCTTCAGGTTCAGTTGCCGACGTTCACCTGAGGGCGACCGCTGCAGAGCTCAACTTTTAGGATCCGCCCCCCTTGCTTCATGATGCGCTGCTGCTCAGCGAACCAGCTCTCGTAGGGAACCCATTTCGTGAAAAAGGTGTTTTGCAGCTCACGCTGACTACGCACTTTTTCAGGACAGGGAATACAGGCGGTGACTTTGAACAACCGCATGAGACTCAGTTCCCGAGACCGGAACAGATGTAATCGAAATAAACACCCATTTCACGACCTGCATCAGGACCGACCAAGGAAGCAGTGACTTCCTTCATGGCTTGAATGGCCTGAACGGTGGCGCCGATGGGCACTCCCAGAGAGTTGTAGGTCTCCTTGAGGCCATTCAGAACACGCTCATCCAGGATGGAGGTGTCACCAGCCAGCATGGCGTAGGTGGAATAGCGCAGGTAGTAATCGAGGTCGCGAATGCAAGCTGCATAGCGACGGGTGGTGTACATATTGCCGCCGGGACGGGTGATGTCCGTGTAGAGCAGAGCCTTGGCGACAGCGTCTTTGATGATCGCAGAAGCGTTGGCGCTGATGGTGGCAGCAGCCTTGACGCGGAGTTCGCCGCTGGCGAAGTAGCTCTCAAGGTTGCTCATCGAAGTGGTGTCCAGGTAAAGACCCTGGACATCCGACTTATTGATGACGTTGGTGATGGCGTCTTGCATGGATCCGTGAAGAGGGCGAAAAGGCTGAAAAACGGCTTGTGATCAGGCGAGAGCGCCCACCACATAGTCGAAGTAGGTGCCGGCTTCCTCGGCATCGCTGCCGGTGAGAATGCTCATGGCAACGGCTTTCATTTCGCGGATCGCTTCGGCCATGGCCTCCAGGGGAGTGCCGAGGGCGCGATACATCTCGCGAGCGCCGATCACGCCGATCTCTTCAATCGGAGTGACATCGCCAGCGACCACGCCATAGGTCACGAGACGGAGGTAGTAGTCCATGTCGCGCAGGCAGGAGGCTGTCATTTCCTCGCCGTAGGCATTGCCGCCGGGGGAAATGACGTCAGGGCGCTTCTGGAAAAGCTGGCCTGCGGCCTGCTTCACGATGCGCTCACGGCTCTCGCTGAGAACCTGGGCGACGCGAAGACGACGCTGACCGCCGGCCACGAAGGCCTTGATCTGGTCGAGTTCGCCAGGGCTGAGATAGCGGGCTTCGGCGTCCGCGTTGATGATCGAGTTGGAGACGATGCTCATGCAGTTCTGCCTCGAAACAAGCGGCCGCCCGTAGGAGACCGATATCCGGTGAGTGGTTGACGCGACCAGTGTGCCCGATCGCCACAGCATTCTGTGCCAACGCTGAGAGGCAATCGCTGCCCCGGTAACAGTTCTTCACGGCGACAGTAAAGCTTAAGAGTCATTGCGGTGCAAGGGATCTGGCGGACGTTGCTCAGCAATAGGGTATGGCGTGTTTCTGACATAATTTTCACAAAAATTGCTCGCTATTTGTGACAAAAACGCCCCACGCCCGGAAGGGGCGTGGGGCGTTAGCGCCTTCTCTCGGCTTTAGGGCTTAGATGGCGCCTTTCAGGGGTGGGTTAAGGGCTGCATTGCCCCCATAAAGGGCTGCACCACGGTTGATTGTTGCCGTTGTGGTGCCGTCCAGACTCACCATTCCCTGGAAGCAGGGAATGGAATCGGTTCCGAAGCTGCTGGCATAGGCCTTGGAGTTCAGCAGATCATCAATCGCAGCCTGTTGGCCATGCTTGGCTCGGGTTGCCAGGAAAGCGCTGACTTCACGGGGAAGTGGAGCGCGACCCAGGAGTGCGATGTGGGCTGCGGCGGCAGCACGCAGGGGTGCCATTCGCCAAAGCCGCTGCTGGAATAGCTCACTAGCGCTGACGCGGGCCACAAATTCAGCCACGCTCAGTCGACGCTGGGTGAACAGGGACTCAGCGTCTCCAAGGCGCTCAGCCTCAACCGGCATGCGGTTGAGAAGCTGTCGGTAAACGGCCTGGATCGCCGCCTCGATTTCGCTGGTGCTGGCTGCTTCCGCCAGACGGAGAGGACGGTTCTGGCTAGCCCGTCGTTTCATGCCAGAGGGGCTGGCGCCCTCAAGGGCCTTGCGCATGGCCGTTTCAGCAGTTTCAGGCAAGCCGAATCCACCACTGCTGCCGGTGCTGCTCCAGATCGCTGGGGCAGATCCCACCTGAGCTAGGGGTTGAATTGGTGCGGCACTGGTGCCACTGCTCCAACTGCGAACCTGGCCAACCCCTGGCTGCCAGCGAGGTTCACTCCAGCGACGGGTTGGAGTGGGCTGGTTGCGCACGCTGTCTGGGCCCTGGCTCTGGCCTGTGCTCGGTTGAGCGACTTGCCCACCGCTGAGTGCCACGCTCCAGTTACCGCGGACCAGAGGTCGGGCAGGCAGATTGCGGTTGGTCAGGTCACCGGTGGTCCGCAGGGTGGGTGACTTGGGCACGTTGGGACGCTGATAGGCCGTTGCCGCCGAGGCGGCGATCAGATCGACTGGCCGTTTGAGAGCGGGCACCCTGCGGCTGCGGAGATCGGTGGGAGTGATGAAGCGCTCGTAGGGAACGGTGTCCTCACCGAAGCAGTCGTTGTATTCCGGGCTATTGATCAGAGCATCCACCACTCCGTAGAAGCCATGGCGGGCTGCGGTGTCGAAGAGAGCATCGATTTCCCAGCGACCAAACGTGGGTCGACCCAGCAGACGACGATGCATCACCTCGATGGCCTTGGTGATGTAGAGGCCGCTCCAGTACCGACGACGGAAGGCCTGGGAGCGAGCCACTTGGCGCACGAATTCGCGCAGGCTGATGTCGCCGTTCTCGAGCTTGATTTCCTCGACCTTGTTGCGCTCCCCGGCGTAGCCAGCGCTACCGAGCACCTGCACGTACACCGCATTGATGACGGCCTGGGTGCTCGATTCCGTGCCGCGCACACTGGGCTGACCGGCGCGGCGTGGCATGGAGCTTCCGCCCGTTGCGATCTGTTGCAGACGCATCACCTTCGGACCGACGCGGCGGGGCTGACTGCCGCGGAATTGGGGGCTCGCCATCTGGCCTGGTTCACGCATGCCATTGCCCACAAGGATGCGTCGGCTGTCGTAGCCGAACGGTGCGGGGCGCGTGGCCACGGAGGCTGTGGCTGAAGGGAAGATCGCCCCGTACTGGAGGCCCAGAGGGTCATTGCCACCTCCGTAGACGTGCTGGTCTCCGAAGGGTTGGCGGTAGGAGGCGTAGAGGGTGACGTACTGAGGTGCTCCTTCGAACGGTGCACTGAAGCGGAAAAGCTTGCGGTTGGATCCCCAGCCGGCACTCTCCTGAGCTTCCTCGCCGAGATCGCGGAGGAAGGGGACTGTTTCCTCGCCAAAAACGCGCGCATATTCCATGGTGTTGACCAGGGAATCGACCAGTCCGTTGAGCCCCTGAGCGCTCACGATGTCGAAGTAGCGGGTGAATTCCTCACGGGAACTGATGCCGCGACCGAGGAAGTGGCGGAAGGCCAGTTCAACCGCCCGACTGTTCGAGAAGCGTGCGTAAAACTGCTGCCGGTACTCCTTGCTGCGACCCAGGCTGCGGATGAATTCGCGCATGGAGATGTCGCCCTGGCGCACCTGGGTGGCTTCGACTGGGCAGGGCATCTGGGAGTAGGCCTTGCTGATGTCGCGCTCGAACACCTGGCGGTAGGCAGCACGGACGACCTCGGCCTTTTGGGCACCGGTCATGGCCGGCTTCATCGTGTACCGCAGCGCTTTGCCCTTGGCGGCCAGGGCATAGATCGCAGGCAGTTGCAGGCCTTGATTTTCAGGACTGCCCAGTCGCTGGCGTGCGGACGGGGTTGGAATGGCGAGTTCTTCGAGCAGCACGTTGAAGCACTGCACGGTGAGACGCCGGGCTTCCGGGCGCTCTTTCAGGAGGGTTGCAGCGGCAGCGCGCATTTCCTGGAGAGCCACGTTGGTAGCCGCCAGTGAGCAGCCCTTTTCAAGAACGTCACGCAGCCCGCGGGTGTTCACGGCAAGGATGCTGGGGTCGCCAGCCACGAGCGCATAGCCCACATAACGCAGGAACCAGCCCAGATCACGGATCGACTTGCGCATCCGATCTGGGCCGTATTTGGCCACACTGATGGGGCTGAAGCCGGTGGGAAGCACTACGCGTACGTCAGCTTCTTCGCCGCCGCCCTGGAGCAGCCGGGAGAAAAAGTTCCCACGGGTGGTGGAGCTTGCTGCTCCGGTGAAAGTCTCGATCGACTGGGCAAAAGCCGCTTGGTCGGCCGCTAGTAGCTCTCGGTCAGTACCGCCGGATTCACCGGTGCTCAACGGTGCATCCAGGAAAGAGAGTGGGGTTCCACCCACAAAGATCCTGTTGGCGGCGCGGGCAACGATCGCCTCAGCATTGGCGGCAAGCACCTGGGCGGCCTCCAGGCGGTCGCTGCCGCTTCTGAAGAAGGTCACCAGGTTGTCAAGTTCCGCTCCGTCGGGGAAGCGATCCTGTTGTTCAGCCTGACGAACGCTGGAGAGCGGCAGGGTGTCGAACAGCTGGGGGGAGACCCTGGGGCTGCCGCTGCTGGCGGTCACGGTCATGAACGAAAGCAAGCCGGATCAGGCCACGTTACGGCTCGTCTTTAGGCCTCCAGGAACGGCATGAACAAATGTTTGCAGGGGCTGGTCGTTTTCTTCGGATTCCGCCCTTGCCCATGAAAAGCTCGCCGCACGCCCCTGCCGGCGTCCCGTCCATCCAGTAGCGCATGCACGACAGCTTCAGTGACGCCGCCACGCCGGTGGTGAGCGCCTTCTACGACCGCTTCCCCTATCCAGGAGATCCCCTCCAGGATGGCCCGCCGCCCGGATACAACTGGCGGTGGTGCCTGCGCAGTGTTGAAGGGGCTGTCCATGGTCAAGTGCGTCCCAAGGAGAATGGGCAACGCCCGAGCCGCTTGCTCGATGCGGGCTGTGGCACCGGCGTCAGCACCGACTACCTCTGCCACCTCAATCCCGGAGCCGAGGTGCTCGCGGTGGATATCAGTGCTGGTGCTCTGGAGGTGGCGCGCGAACGTCTGCGCCGCTCCGGTGGTGCCGGGCAGGTTGCGTCTCTACGGCAAGAGCAACGCAGCCTGCTGGACCTTGCTGGTGAGGGGCCTTTTGACTACATCAATTCCGTCGGGGTGCTGCATCACCTCCGCGATCCCCTCGCTGGATTGCAGGCGCTGGCCGGATTGTTGGCTGATGACGGTCTGCTTCACCTGTTTCTTTACGCGGATGGTGGGCGTTGGGAGATCCATCGCTGCCAGAGAGCGCTCGAGCTGCTGGCGGTGGGGAACGGTGCCGAGGGGCTCAGGCTCGGCCGAGAGCTCTTCGAGGTGCTTCCAGAGACGAACCGGTTGCGACGGCACCACGCTCAGCGCTGGGCGCTTGACACCGTGGCGGAGGCGAATTTCGCCGATATGTATCTGCATCCTCAGGAGACCAGTTACAACCTCACCGGTTTGATGGCGCTCATCGAGGCGGCCGGCCTCCATTTCGCTGGTTTCTCCAATCCTTCGGTCTGGGATCCTGCCCGGCTGCTGGAGGGTGAGCTCCTGGAGCGTGCCCGTTCCCTTGCACCTCGTGAGCAGTGGGCCCTGGTGGAGGAGCTGGATCCAGACATCAGCCATTTCGAGTTCTTCGTGAGCCGTCAACCGGTCCATCCCGAGTCCTGGACAGAGGACAGTCGCCTGCTGGAGGCTGCAGGAGAGGTGCAGCCCTGTCTTTGGGGGTGGCCTTCGGCGAGTCTTCTGGGACCCGACCTCGAACCACTCACTCTCAGCGATCAAGATTTGGCGCTCCTCAAGGCGGTGGAGGCCCAACCGGGAGCAGCGCTTCAATCCCTTGAACTTGAGGGAGAGATCGCCTCCACTGCAAGGGATCTGTGGCGAAGACGTCTGCTGCTGCTCCAGGCTCCCCTGGGGAGGTGACCTGTGAACGCGTGATAGATTCCGCGCGCTTTCTCAGGCGTTGTTTGCAGGCTCTGTCCTCCACCGAAACGGCTCTGTCCCCAGGTCAGGTCGACAACGGAATGGAGGACTACGCCAGGCTCCAACGACGCCTGATGCTGGCCACCTTGATCCTTTCTCTGGTTGCAGCTTTGCTTGCAGCCTGGCGATTTGACCTCTTGGTGGCTCGCAGCCTGTTGGTGGGAGCTGCTGCAGGTCTTCTGTACCTGCGGTTGCTCGCCCGCAGCGTGGCCCGGCTCGGCGGAGGATCCCGTCAGGTGGGTCGGTTTCAGCTGGTGGTACCGATGTTGCTGATTGTGGCTTCTTCGCGCCTCCCCCAGCTGGAGCTGCTTCCTGCCTTTCTTGGTTTTCTTCTCTACAAGCCTGCCCTGATCCTTCAGGCCGTCACAGACGCCTGAGTCCGCGCAACCCCCTGCATTCATGGCTCTGTTGCCCTTCCCCCTTCCTTTCGCCGAACTGGAGGTGGGCCAGCATCTGTACTGGCAGATCGGCAATCTCAATCTTCACGGCCAGGTCTTTCTGAGCTCCTGGGTTGTGATCGGCTTGCTTCTGGCTCTCGTGGTCAGCGGTACCCGCAAGATGGAGCGTGACCCCCGTGGCGTGCAGAACCTTCTGGAGTTTCTCTGGGACTATCTGCGGGATCTGGCTCGGGAGCAGATCGGCGAAAAGGCTTATCGCGACTGGCTCCCGTTTGTGGGCACCCTCTTCCTGTTCATCTTTGTGTGCAACTGGGGCGGTGCTCTCATCCCATGGCGTCTGATCGAACTGCCCAATGGTGAGCTCGGCGCTCCCACCGCTGACATCAACACCACCGTGGCCATGGCCCTGCTGGTGTCGCTCTCTTATTTCTATGCGGGCCTGAGCCGCAAAGGCCTCCGGTACTTCGAGTACTACGTGGAGCCCACGCCGATCATGCTCCCGTTCAAGATCATCGAGGACTTCACCAAGCCCCTGTCACTCTCCTTCCGTCTGTTTGGAAACATCCTGGCTGACGAACTGGTTGTGGCAGTGTTGGCTTTCCTCGTGCCGGTGCTCGTGCCCCTGCCGGCCATGTTCCTCGGCTTGTTCACCAGCGCCATTCAGGCTCTGATTTTTGCCACTCTCGCCGCCAATTACATCGGTGAGGCTGTGCACGAAGAGGCCCACTAGGCCGCTTCATCCTTTCGCCGGTCCCCGGCGATCTGCTAAACACTTCGCGCGCAGGTCCGGGTGGAACCGGGCCCACTCTTCCTCGGAAGAGTGTCCCGGGCGCGCCCTGCCCTTTCCGCGCTCATCCTGCGCAACCCCAACCGCTTTCCACCAATGAGTGATCTGACCTCCGCCGCCTCCGTCCTGGCCGCCGCTCTCGCGGTGGGCCTCGCCGCCATCGGTCCTGGCATTGGCCAGGGCACCGCAGCCGGCCAGGCTGTGGAAGGGATCGCCCGCCAGCCCGAAGCTGAAGGCAAGATCCGCGGCACCCTGCTGCTCTCCCTGGCCTTCATGGAAGCTCTGACCATCTACGGCCTGGTTGTGGCTCTGGTGCTCCTGTTCGCCAACCCCTTCGCCGGCTGATTCAGGTATGGAGGAATCGCTAAGCGCGATTCCTCCAGTCTTTTTCTGAATCCATTGTCCCGCTTCCACCCAGCGCTCCTCTTCCATGACCTGGCTTCTGCTCGCTGAAGCAGGGGTACCGGAGGGAGGTCTCTTTGACCTCGATGCCACCCTTCCGCTGATGGCGGTTCAGGTGGTGCTCCTCACCTTCCTGCTTAATTCCCTCTTCTTCCGTCCGGTCGGCAAGGTCGTGGAAGATCGTGAGGGTTACATCTCCACCAGCCGTGCCGATGCCAAGCAGAAGCTGGCTCAGGTTCAGCGTCTGGAAGCCGATCTCACCGATCAGCTCCGCGGTGCTCGTCAGGCGGCTCAAGCCGCCATTGTCGAAGCCGAACAGGAAGTTGATCGTCTCTACCGCGAGGCTCTGGCCACGGCTGAGACAGAAGCCAATCGCACCCGCGAGCAGGCTCGCCGAGAGATCGAGGCCCAGCGCGAAGGAGCGCAGGCCAAGCTGATGGCTCAGGTCGATCAGCTCAGCTCCCAGATCATTCAACGACTTCTGGCAGCGTGATGATGCTCTCTCTTTCCCTGCTTGCTTCCGAAGGTGGATTTGGGATCAACCTCAATCCACTCGAAACCAACCTGATCAACCTGGTCATCGTGATCGGTGTTCTCGGTTGGTTCCTTAAGGGCTTCCTCGGTGGAATCCTGGAGCGTCGCCGTCAGGCAATCCTTCACGACCTTGAGGATGCCGAGACCCGTCTGAAAACTGCGACGGCTGAACTGGCTAAGGCCCAGGCCGATTTGGCTGCTGCTCAGCAAAAAGCCGAGCAGATCCGTGCAGACGGCAAGGCGCGAGCCGAAGCCATCCGTCTGGATGGTGAGAAGCGCACGATCGAAGCTATGGCTGCCCTGAAACAGGATGCCCTTGCTGATCTCAATGCTGAGGGTGCCCGCCTCACCGAGCAGCTCCGTCGTCAAGCGGCTCTTGCCGCCATCGACAAGGTTTTGGCTGATCTCCCTGGTCGCCTCGATGAAAAGGGCCAAGCCCGTTTCATTGATGCCTCCATTGCCAATCTGGAGGACGCCTGATGCCCCTTCTCAACTCCCTGGCCACTCCTTACGCCGAAGCTCTGCTTCAGGTGACGGATTCTCGTAAGGAATCCGATGATGTGGCAGTCCAGTGCAAGCAGTTACTCGCTCTCTGGGACCAGTCCGCCGAGCTCCGGGATGCGATGACCTCTCCAGTGCTCGAGCCTGAAAGTAAGAAAAAGGCCCTCACCACTCTCTTGAGTGATCAGTTGAAGCCTTCTCTGCTCAACCTTCTCAAGGTGCTCGCAGATCGTCAGCGTTTGGCCGCGTTTGATGCAGTGCTGCTGCGCTATCTCGACCTCTATCGGGAATCCCGCCGCATCTCTCTGGCCAAGGTGGCCACTGCTCAGGCCCTGACCGATGACCAGCAGGCCGCTCTGGCCAGCAAAGTTCAGGCCATGGTCGGATCCGGCACGGTCGAGATCGACCTCAGCGTTGACCCCAGTTTGATCGGTGGATTCGTTGTGAACCTGGGCTCCCAGGTGATCGACGCCAGCCTGGCCGGTCAGGTCCGTCGACTCGGTTTGTCGCTCGCCAAGGCGAGCTGAGCCTTCCACCCTTCTTCATCGCCCCTCCACCCACCACTCCCCGCAGGGACTTCCCGCCATGGTTTCCATCCGTCCTGACGAGATCAGCGCCATCCTCAAACAGCAGATCGAGGACTACGACAAGTCCGTATCGGTCAGCAACGTGGGCACCGTCCTCCAGGTTGGCGACGGCATTGCCCGTGTGTACGGCTTGCAGCAGGCCATGGCCGGTGAACTCCTTGAGTTCGAAGACGGCACCGAAGGCATCGCCCTCAACCTTGAGGACGACAACGTCGGCGCCGTGCTGATGGGCGAGGGCAACGGCATCCAGGAGGGCAGCACCGTTCGCGCCACCGGCAAGATCGCTTCAGTTCCTGTTGGAGAAGCTCTTCTCGGCCGCGTGGTGAATCCTCTCGGACGCGCGATCGATGGGAAGGGTGATCTGGCCACCACCGAAACCCGCCTGATCGAATCCCCCGCCCCTGGGATCATCCAGCGCAAGTCGGTGCATGAGCCCATGCAGACCGGCATCACCGCAATTGACGCGATGATCCCCATCGGTCGCGGTCAGCGTGAGCTGATCATCGGTGACCGCCAGACCGGCAAAACCGCCATTGCGATCGACACCATCCTCAACCAGAAGGACCAGGACGTCGTCTGCGTTTATGTGGCCGTCGGCCAGAAGGCCGCTTCCGTGGCCAACGTCGTCGAAGTCCTGCGTGAGCGCGGCGCTCTCGACTACACCGTCGTTGTGGCTGCTAACGCATCCGAAGCTGCAGCCCTCCAGTATCTGGCTCCTTACACCGGTGCCTCCATTGCTGAGTACT
This sequence comes from Synechococcus sp. BS56D, assembly GCF_004332405.1. Lineage (NCBI taxonomy): Bacteria > Bacillati > Cyanobacteriota > Cyanophyceae > Synechococcales > Synechococcaceae > Synechococcus > Synechococcus sp. BS56D. The sequence continues at coordinate 153,988 of NZ_PHQU01000006.1, forward strand.
TCATGTACAAGGGCAAGGCCACGCTGGTGATTTACGACGACCTCACCAAGCAGGCTCAGGCTTACCGCCAGATGTCTCTGCTGCTCCGTCGTCCGCCCGGTCGTGAGGCCTATCCCGGCGACGTTTTCTACTGCCACAGCCGTTTGCTTGAGCGTGCCGCCAAGCTGTCTGATGCGATGGGCAAGGGTTCCATGACCGCCCTGCCGATCATCGAGACCCAGGCCGGCGACGTCTCGGCCTACATCCCGACCAATGTGATCTCGATCACCGATGGTCAGGTCTTCCTGAGCTCCGACCTCTTTAACTCAGGTCTTCGCCCCGCCATCAACGTTGGTATCTCCGTGAGCCGTGTTGGTGGTGCTGCCCAGACCAAGGCCATTAAGAAGATTGCCGGAACCCTCAAGCTCGAGCTGGCACAGTTCGACGAGCTCGCCGCGTTCTCCCAGTTCGCATCCGACCTCGACGCTGCCACTCAAAAGCAGCTTGGCCGCGGTAAGCGTCTGCGTGAACTGCTCAAGCAGCCTCAGTTCAGCCCGCTGATCCTGGCTGAGCAGGTCGCCATCGTCTACGCCGGCGTGAAGGGTTTGATCGACGACGTTCCCGTGGATCAGGTGGTGCAGTTCTCCCGTGAGCTGCGCGAGTACCTCAAGAGCAATAAGCCTGAGTTCATTCAGAAGATTCAGGACGAGAAGGTTCTCAGCCCTGAGGCCGAAACCATGCTCAAGGAGGCCATCGCTGAAGTCACCTCCACCATGCTGGCCACGGCCAACTGAGGGATCTTCACTCATGGCGAATCTCAAGGAGATCAGAGACCGAATCAAATCGGTCAAGAACACCCGCAAGATCACTGAGGCCATGCGTCTCGTGGCTGCGGCCAAGGTGCGCCGGGCTCAAGAGCAGGTGCTGCGCAGCCGTCCCTTTGCGGATCGGCTGGCACGCCTGCTCGAGAACCTTCAGGCCCGCATGCGCTTCGAAGATGCAGATGCCCCTCTGCTGGAGCAACGCACCGTCGAGTCCATCACCCTGGTGGCCGTGACCGGCGACCGCGGCCTTTGCGGTGGCTACAACACCAACATCATCAAGCGCACCGAGCAGCGCTTCGCTGAACTGAAGGCCCAGGGCTACAAAGTCGATTTGGTGCTGATCGGCCGTAAAGCCATCACTTACTTCACCAACCGTAGTTATCCGATCCAGGCCACGTTTACCGGTCTGGAACAGGTGCCAACGGCTGATGAAGCCGGCTCGATTGCGAATGAAGTGTTTGCCGAGTTCCTCTCGGAGAGCACTGATCGTGTCGAGATCATCTACACGAAGTTCATCAACCTCGTGAGCTGCAAGCCTGTGGTCCAGACCTTGCTGCCCCTCGATCCTCAGGGAATTGCTGAGGCCGATGATGAGATCTTCCGCCTCACGACCAAGGAAGGTCAGCTTCGCGTCGAGACCGGCAGTGGTCCGGGTAATACCCAGCCTGCTGTTCCCTCCGACATCGTGTTTGAGCAGAGTCCTGAGCAGTTGCTCAATGCACTGTTGCCCCTTTATCTGCAGAATCAGCTCCTCCGCTCTCTGCAGGAAGCTGCGGCTTCAGAGCTGGCCAGTCGCATGACGGCCATGAACAATGCGAGCGACAACGCTAAGGCTCTCGCCAAGTCCTTGACCCTTGACTACAACAAGGCCCGTCAGGCAGCCATCACCCAGGAGATTCTTGAGGTGGTTGGCGGTGCTGCAGCAATGGCCTGATCCTGCGGCAATCCAGCGATCAGTCTTCACCGGTCCCCTTGGGGGCCGGTTTTTTTATGGTCTCTTGCGCTGACTGTCAGCGCTGGATGATGGAGCGATGGCTCTCCAACTGCATCCCCTCTTCCCCACGTTGGTGGCAACCGAGCATTTGCCGCTCGATCCCCTTGACCATGCCGGCCTGCTGCAGACGCTGCATCAGCTACGCGGAGAGGCGAGCGGGAATCCCAGTCCAGGTTGTGCCTGGACCGGGGACCTGAATGGCATCTGGCAACTGCACCGTCATACCGATGTGGCTCCGCTCGCCGATTGGGTTACCCAGCAGGCCTGGCGCTATCTCGAGGCGACTGGGTTCGACCTCACCCGTGTCTCCCTTCATCTGCAGCGTTGCTGGCCGGTGTTGAGTGAGTGGGGGCAGGTGGTGGGACGCCACCACCATCCGAATGCGCATCTCAGTGCCGTGCTTTATCTAAGCGGTGATGGGTCCGCCCAGGAGGGGGCGCTTTGTTTGCATGCGCCCCACCAGCTCAATGAACTGGTGCCCGGCCTGGCCGTCGGTCACGGGGGGCCAATTGCGCTCGATCATCCGCACAATCAGACGCGCTGGACCTTGGCCCCCCAGCCAGGTCTGCTGGTGTTGTTCCCCTCCCGGCTCGAGCACAGTGTTCTTGAGAACAGCGTTGAGGATGCGTTGCGGGTCTCGATCAGCTTCGACTTTGTGCTGACGGCCGTCGCTGATGGGCTCCCACCTGAATACTTGGCGCCCGATCCCTCGCATTGGACTTCCTGTCAACGGCCTGTGCCCTGAGAGGATGCTGGCTCCTGGCACTTCTTCTGGCAGCAAGGATGAGCGACACCACTGCGGGCACCTACACCATTACGGTTGAGTTGGATGGGCAGCAGCATGCCTTTCAGTGCAGCGCCGATCAGACGGTGCTCGCCGCCGCTGAAGCGGCTGGCGTGCTGATTCCGAGTTCTTGCTGCGCTGGGGTTTGCACCACCTGTGCAGCCCAGATCCGCGAGGGTGAGGTGCATCAGCCCGATGCGATGGGCGTTAAGGAGGAGCTGCGCAAGGACGGTTTCGCGCTGCTCTGCGTGTCCTATCCCCGCTCTGATCTCAAGGTGGTGGCTGGCCAGGAAGATGCGCTCTATGAAGCGCAGTTCGGGCAGTATCAGAAGTGAGGCTGACCTCCCTTCGCTTGACGATGTGCGCACCTGCTGAGCTGCAGGCCCAGTGCCTGCGGCAATGGCTGCTCGATCAGCTGCGCGTGCACGGTGAGCCCCTGCGCTGGGCCATTACGGCCGCTGAGCCCAGTGCCGCAGGGGCTGGGCTCCAGTTGCAAGTGGAGGCGGTGCTGATCCCATGAGTGCCGCCTTGGCTCCTGGGGATGCTCTGCCCACTCTGCTGTTGGTTCCTACTGGAATCGGCTGCGCCATCGGTGGCTATGCCGGTGATGCCCTGCCCAGTGCCAGGTTGTTGGCGGCAGCATCCGGCTGTTTGATCACACATCCGAATGTGATGAACGGCGCGGCCCTTTACTGGCGCGACCCAAGGATCCATTACGTGGAGGGTTACGGGCTCGATCGTTTCGCTGTAGGCACTTGGAGCCTGAGGCCTGTGCGGCAACAACGCATCGGCCTGCTGCTGGATGCCGGGATTGAGCCGGAGTTGCGCGAGCGTCATCTGCAGGTGGCTGAAGGCTGCCGGGCCACTCTTGGCCTGGAGATTGGCCCGGTGCTGACCACCGAAGTGCCGCTTGGTGTGCATCTGGAGCTTGGCGCCAGTGGCATCAGCTGGGGCACGCTTGAGCGTCCGGATGCGCTGCTGAGAGCGGGCGAGCAGCTCAAGGCTGCTGGGGCTACTGCCATCGCTGTCGTAGCCCGATTTCCCGAGGATCCCGAAAGCGAAGCCTTGGCGGCCTATCGCCACGGCAGCGGCGTGGATGTGCTGGCCGGTGCGGAGGCGGTGATCAGCCATCTGCTGGTGCGTCATCTCCAGATCCCCTGTGCCCATGCACCAGCCCTTCAGCCTTTGCCCCTCGATCCCCAGCTCGATCCGCGGGCTGCAGGCGAGGAGCTCGGCTACACCTTTCTGGCTTGCGTGCTTGTGGGATTGAGTCGCGCTCCGCAGCTGCTCGCTTCAGGCACTCAGCTTCAACCCCAGGACTTGCACGCCGATCAATTGGGTGCCGTGGTGGTGCCGGACGGTGCCCTTGGAAGCGAGGCTGTGCTCGCTTGCCTCGAACGGAGGGTCCCTGTGATCGCAGTGGCCAACCCATCGTTGTTAAAGGTCAGCGCTTCGGCCCTGGGGCTGGAGGGTGTCGCTGAGCTTTTATCAGCAAGCTCCTATGCGGAGGCAGCCGGGCTGGTGCTGGCCCTTCGCGAGGGGATTGCACCGGCCTCTTTGCAGCGTCCATTCCCCTCGCTGCATCGGCTTGAGTGATGGCGGCTGGTTTCGGATTCGCGGCTGCCACAGGCTCAAGGCTTTGTCCCTGTGGCTCTGGGCTGGCCTTTGTCGCTTGCTGCCGCCCTCTGCATCGTGGCGAGCAGCAGGCGCAGACCGCAGAGCAGCTGATGCGTTCCCGTTACGCCGCCTATGCCTGCGGCGTTTTCGACTATCTGATTCAGACCCATCCCATCCCTGGGGAACCCCTCGCAAAGCGCCGCAAGGATCTGCGCGAAAGCTGCCGCCAGACCCGTTGGCTAGGGCTCGAAATCATCGCAGTGGAGCGTGGAGGCTCCGCTGATCTGGAGGGGACCGTGCAGTTCAAGGCCAGCTTCCAGGTCGGAGGGCATCGGGGCGTGCTCGAAGAAACCTCCCTGTTTCAGCGGAGAGACAGGCAGCTCGGCGGTGAGTGGCTCTACATCAAGCCACTGATCTTGGATTCCGGCGGTACGCCGGCGTAACGAAGTCGTCCCGTTCCCGTGTCAGCGCAGGCAGGCCATTGGGTGGCGAGGTGGCACTCCCAGGGCTTTGGCGACTCCGGGATGGCAGACCGCGCCTTGCACGGTGTTTAAGCCTGAAAGCAATTCGGGCCGCTCCGTGACGGCTTCCTCCAGTCCGCGGCCAGCGATGCCGAGGATGTAAGGCAGTGTCACGCTGACCAGGGCCTCGGTGGAGGTGAAAGGCACGGCCCCAGGCATGTTGCCCACGGCGTAGTGCTGCACCCCATGGATCGTCACGGTTGGGTCGGTGTGGGTGGTCTCCCGGCTGGTCCCGACGCAGCCCCCTTGGTCGATCGCCACATCCACGATCACTGACCCCGGTTTCATCTGCTGCACCATGCCTTCGTCCACCAGGGTCGGCGCTCGGCCCCCTGGTGTGAGCACGGCACCAATCAGCAGGTCTGCGGTTGGCACCAGTCGCTCCAGTAATCCCCGGCTGCTCACCACGCTCATCAGGCGTCCGCGCCGGTCGGCTTCCAGGCTGCGCAGCCGTTCTGGGGAGCGATCCAGCAGCATCACCTCTGCATCCATCGCCGCCGCAAGCCGCGCTGCATTCCAGCCCACCGTGCCGGCGCCGAGCACCACCACCCGTGCTGGACGAACCCCGGTGCAGCCCCCGATCAGTACGCCACGGCCACCGTTCGGTCGTTCCAGAAGCCGGGCACCTACCTGGGCTGCGAGCCGACCGGCGATCTCGCTCATCGGTGCCAACAGCGGCAGGCTGCCGTTCTCCAGCTGCACGGTTTCGTAGGCCACGCCGGTGGTGCCTGCATCGAGGAGCGCCTGACCCACCTTTGGGTAGGCGGCCAGATGCAGGTAGGTGAACAGCACCATGTCATCGCGCAGGAATGGGAATTCCTCCTCCTGCGGTTCCTTCACTTTCACCACCAGGTGGGCGGCCCAGGCCTCCTCACGGTCCACCACCCGGGCACCCGCGGCAGCAAAGGCGTCATCGCTGATGCCGGCGCCAGCCCCTGCTCCGCTTTGCACACGCACTTCAAGGCCCTGCATCACCAGCTCCCGCGCACCGTCTGGGGTCAGGGCGACCCGTTGCTCATCCGACTTGATCTCGGTTGGCACCCCGATGCTCGCCATCGGGGCGGAGAGAACGGAGTGGGCCATGGCTGCCGGAATCTCTCCTCAATCTGGCTCAGACGGCCGCGATCGGCAGCCGCCAACCGGTTCCGAATGCCTGACCGCTCACTTTCAGAAGGGGCGGCGCCTGACGGCGTTTGAACTCCGCTCGCTGGAACAGCCGTTGCACACGATCCACATCGCCGGTGGCATGGCCCCTAGCCAGCAGGTCTTCGCGGCTGCAGCGTTCTTCGATCATGTCCCGCAGCAGCGGATCCAGCACGGCGTAATCCGGCAACGAATCACTGTCTTTCTGGTCGGGCCTGAGCTCGGCGCTGGGGGGTTTCTCCCTGATCGCCCGTCCCACTAGCTCCCCTGCGCTGGGAAGCCCCAGGTCGCGGCGGCAGGCCTGGCTGGCATCGCTGTCAAGCCAGGCGCAGAGCGCAAACACACTCGATTTATAGAGATCGCCGATCACCGCCAAACCGCCGTTCATGTCGCCGTAGAGGGTGCAGTAGCCCACGGCCAGTTCCGATTTGTTGCCCGTGGAGAGCAGCAGCTGCCCCTGCTGATTGGCCATGGCCATCAGCAGGGTTCCGCGGATGCGGGATTGCAGGTTTTCTGCCGTCACATCGGTCGGTCGCCCCCCTAACACCGGTTCGAGAGTGGTGGCAAAGCCATCCATGAGGGATTGGATCGGGGCGATTTGCGTGCGGAGCCCAAGGCGTTCTGCCAGCGTTTGGGCATCGTCGATCGACCCCTTGGAGCTCCAGGGGGACGGCATCAGCAGGCCCTGCACCTGCTCGCCGCCAAGGGCTGCACAGGCGATCACCGCCACCAAGGCCGAATCGATGCCGCCACTAAGGCCAAGTAAGGCTTGCTGGAAGCCGCATTTGCGGGCGTAATCCTTCACGCCCAGCACCAGGGCACGGAAGAGGGGCTCGAGCTCGTTCTGTTCTGAAGGAGTGATCAGGGCCGTCCTCCGCTCAAGCTGCTGGTCCGTTGCCCAGATCTGCACCGCTTCACTGCAACTGGGCAGTTGCAAGGCGGGCGCGCTGGGCTCCGGCGCTGGGACCGCTACGAAACTGGCTCCGTCAAACACCAGTTCATCGTTGCCGCCTACCTGGTTCACATAAATCACCGGACAGTGCAGCCGTTGAGCTGCCTGCCCCGCTAGCTGTTGACGCTTGCTCGTTTTGTGGCGACCGAAGGGGGAGGCTGAGAGATTCAGCAGCAGATCCACATCCTGTTCCGCTAATGCAGCGATTGGGTCCGGTCCGCGCAGGCGTTCTCCATGCAGAGAGCCATCCACCCAGAGGTCTTCGCAGATGGTGAGACCTAGGCGCCAGGTTCGTTCTTCCGTGGGGAAATCCAGCACGGAAGGACCTTCAGCGGCTCGGAAGTAGCGCGTTTCATCAAAGACGTCGTAGCTGGGCAGCAGCTGTTTGCGGCCCACCACCCTCCAGTGACCTCCACGGATCAGGGCAACCGCGTTAAACAGCCTCGGCTGCTGTTGATCTGAGGCCGGTTCCACCAGGCCCACTAACACCCCCAGGTGTGGAGCTAGGGCTGCGAGTTCTCCGCTGAGCCAATCCATTTCCCTGCTCTGCGCGCTGACGCGGGATCGCTTCAGCAGTAAGTCCCGAGCCGGATAGCCCCAAAGGGCTAGCTCTGGAGTGACCACCAGATCGGCCCCTGCACGGTGGGCGTCCTGGCAGGCCCTGAGGATCCGCCTGGCATTGCCGGCGAGGTCACCCACCAGCGGATTGATCTGGGCCAGGGCGATACGCATGGCGCTTCAGTCGTTGCCGCGGGTGAAACCGTAGAAATTGTGCTTCAGCAGCAGCGGCTCCAGCGCATCGGGGATCTGAGAGGCTGCCGCTCGCGAGCGAATCTCGGAGCTGGCGGTTCCTGGAATCCCGAGCGGCAGGATCTCAAGACGGCCCCCGAGGCTGCGCAAGCGCTTGAGTTCGGCGTCCTGCAAGGGCCATCCCTGCCGGGGCACGATCGCCAGACGACAATGGCCCAGCAGGGTGGAGGCGTCTTTCCAGCGGGGGATCTGGCTGATGAGATCACTGCCCACCACAAAGCAGAGGTCCAGCCCCGGCCAGCGCTGCTCGGCCCGGGTCACCGTGGTGATCGCAAAGGGGCTGCTGAGCTCCTGCACCAGTTCCAGTCGGGGGTTATTGATCGACTGCACCAGGGCGTCGAGCAGTTCCAGGCGTTGGTTCAGTTCGATGACGTGCTGTTTGGAGGGATTGTCACTGGCCCAGGTGGCCACCCTGGGGAACTGTTTGCACAGACCTTCGAGCAGGGCCTGATGGCCCCGGGTCGGTGGGTCGGCGCTGGTCCCCAGCAGCGCGATTGTGTCTGTGGGCGAATCGCTCAAGGCAGGAGCTCCTGCACCGCCGTTCTCTCCAGGGGTTGAGGCCACTCCGCAAGCAGGCGCTGCAGGGTGGAGTCCTGCCAGGCCAGGCGCCTCAGCAAGGTGGCGGGTAGGGGCCGAGAGCGCTTGCCTCGGCCCTTCTGCTCCAGCAGCCAGCGGGCCGTCAGCCGACCGGTTCGACGGGTGGTGTGGACGGCTAAGGCTGCTTGGGCCAGGGCTACGGGTGCGGCGGGAGCCAAGGAGAGCCCGGCGGTGAAGGGGGCCGCCACCATCAGTAGCTGTCGCACTCCGCTCAGGGCGGCTTGGATGCCGAGCTGGGCTCCGCCGATCAGGGCGTTGTGCCCAGACAGGCGCTGGAGCAGACGTCGTGCTCCCGGTCCTCCCATCGGTAGGTCATAGAGCTGGCAGAGCTGCACCACCAGGGCTGTGTCGCAGGCCAAGCCACCGGCTAGATCCAGCAGGATCAGTGGGTTGGCGGCCACGCCGGCCGCCTTGAGGGCGGCGTAGCGGCCGATCAGCCCCTGCGCCGCCTGGCGGCGTCGCAGCAAACGACCCGCCTCCAGGCGTTGCTGCAGCCGTTCCGCTTGACGCAGGCTATTGAGGACAAGCAGGGCTTGCCCCTGCTCGTTCAGCAGGCTGCGAAGGGCTGTTTCCAGGCCATCAACCTCCGCTGGCAGAGGGCGGCTACGCACCCGGCCGTCGCTGAGGACCACCGCCCCACGGGGGGCAGCTGCCACCGCGATCGGCGCTAGCACCCGCCGACTGGTGCGGCACAGCCCCGAGACAGCTAGGTGTTCACGAATTCTTGTCTCGATGCTCCGGCACAAGGTCTGGCGCTGCGGTTCCGGCCAGCAGTCGCTGCGGTTGAGCACCGGCAGCACCGGTTTCCCCCAGTTCAGCAGGGTGTCGAGCGCCTCCAGCTCCACCCGGCTGATGTCGGCATCCAGCACCATCAGCACCAGATCTGACTGCAAGGCGACCCGAGCCGCGAGCCTGGCCCTGGCGTCAGCGGCCACTTCATCGATGCCTGGGGTGTCCACCAGCTCGATCGCTTCGAGCGCTTCGATGGTCAGCGGCCAGGTCACCGCCTGCTGGCGTCGGGTGCAGCCATGGGCCACATCCGTGGCCATCAGCGCTTCCCCCACGAGAGCATTCACGAGGCTCGACTTGCCAACCCCCACGCGTCCGAACACGGCGATCCGCAACCGTCGCTGGGCGAGACGTTCCATCTGGCGCTCCAGGGTTTGGAGATGGCCAGATAGCAGGCTGCGGTCCCGCGCCGTTAATTCCAGCGTCTGGCGCCATTGTTGGAGCAGCAGCTGGCAGCGTTCGAGGGTTGGGAGAGAGGCGGCAGCGACGGTCATTCCAGCTGGCCTCCCACGCCTCCCTTGCGCCACCAGCCCGCCAGCACCGCCAGCACCGCCTCGGCGCCAATCACGCCCACGAAGCCTCCGAATTCATCGACCACCACCCGGACGCCGCTGTTGTCGCGACGAAAGCTGGTCAGCAATCGGTCGGCCCTGATCATCTCGGGGACGAATTCCACAGGTTCACAGAGATCGGCGGCACTCAGTTGTCCGCGTTGCTCGAGCAGGGCGGTAAGCAGTTGCTCCCGACTGGCAACCCCCAGAACGCGATCCACCTCGGCTCCAAGCACAACCCACCAGGGGGCTGCCTGGGCCATCAGCTGGGGTCTCAGCTGATCGAGAGAGAGGGCCCCCTCCAGGGTGGGTGCCGCGACGCGGGGGGTCATCAGATCACGGGCGGTCAGATCGTTGAGCTGAAATACCTTGGCGATCATGGCCGCTTCATCGGCCTCGATCTGTCCTTTCTGGGAGCCAAGCCTGGCCAGGAGTCTGATTTCGTTCTCGTCGGTGCTGATCTCGTTCTCTTCGCTGATCGCCGGCAGCAGGTGCTCGAGCAGCAGCACCAGCGGGCGCATGATCACCCCTAACCAGTGCAGCACTGGTGCGCTGGCAAGAGAGACCGGCAGGGCAAGCCGGCTTCCGATCGCCTTGGGAAGGATCTCCCCCAGCAGGATCACCAGCACGGTGAGGGCCACCGAGAACAGCGGAAGGGCCACCTCGCTGAACTGGTTCTTCTGAAACACCCAGGCGGCATAGCCGCCCAGCATCATGCTGCCGAAGATGTTGAAGCCGTTGTTGGCGATGACCAGCACGGAGAGGGTGCGTCCCAGTCGTTGACGCAACTGTTCCAGCCGCCGCGCTCCGGCGGGTGGTCGACTGCGGCCAGTCAGTTCATGCACCCGTACCGGGTTGACCGTGAGCAACGCTGCCTCGACACCCGAACACAGGGCGGATCCGGCGAGTACCACCACCACCATCAGGATCAGGATCAGAAGGTCGCTGGTCATGCCCGGGTGCTTTGCCTGCCATCCTGACGTTTCCCCGTCCTTCTGTCTCCGCCGTGATTGATCAGCAGCGTCATGCCGAGCGGCGTCAACGATTCCTTGAGCAGCTCGGCGGTGCGGCGGCCGTCATTCCGGCAGCGTCCCTGGTCACCCATCACGCTGACTGCGAGTGGCCCTTCCGCCAGGACAGTGACTTCTGGTATCTCACCGGCTTCGATGAACCGGATGCGGTGGCGCTGCTGCTCCCTCATCGTCCGGAAGGGGAGCGCTTTGTGTTGTTCGTGCATCCGCGGGAGGCAGGTGCCGAGGTCTGGACCGGCCGTCGCTGGGGGTGTGAGGGGGTGGTGGAGCATTTCGGTGCACAGATCGCCCATCCACGCGATGAGCTGGAAGAACGTCTGCCGGAGTATTTGAAGGGTGCCGAGGGCATCGCCTTTCGAGTCGGTCGCCATGCTGCCGTTGAGCCCCTGGTGCTGAAGGCTTGGGCCGACCAGCTCGATCGGGCTCCCCGAAGCGGAGCGGCAGCCCTTGGTCTGGTGGCTCCATGCCCCCTATTGCATCGCCTGCGTTTGCGTAAAGAGCCCCAGGAGCTGGAGCGTCTGCGGGAGGCCTGCCGGATTTCAGCGGAGGCCCATGAGCTGGCCCGCGCTGCTGTGGCACCGGGGATGGGGGAGCGGCAGCTCCAGGCTCTGATTGAGCAGCATTTCTTGGCGGCCGGTGCCCGAGGGCCTGCCTACAGCTCGATCGTGGCCGGTGGAGACAATGCCTGCGTTCTTCACTACATCGCCAATAGCGACGTCCTGCAGGACGGTGACCTGCTTCTGATTGATGCCGGATGTTCGCTGCCTGATTACTACAACGGAGACATCACACGCAGCTTCCCGATCAACGGGCGCTTCACCGGCGAACAGCGGGCCCTTTATGAGTTAGTGCTGGCCGCTCAGGAGCGGGCGATTGAGGCGGTCAGGCCTGGAGTAAGTGCAGAGCATGTCCATCAGACCGCCCTGCAGGTGCTGGTGGAAGGATTGCTGGAGCTTGGTCTTCTGGTCGGTGAAGCGGACGCGATCATCGAACAGGGGGCCTATCGCCATCTCTACATGCACCGCACCGGTCATTGGCTTGGCCTCGATGTGCATGACGTCGGTGCCTATCGACTGGGCGAACATCCTGTGGAACTCGAGCCAGGCATGGTGCTCACGGTGGAGCCGGGTTTGTACGTGAGTGATCGTTTGCCCGTGCCGGAGGGTCAGCCGGCGATCGAAGAGCGCTGGAAGGGGATTGGCATTCGGATTGAGGATGACGTGGCGGTCACTGCGATGGGGCGGGAGGTGCTGACCGCTGCTGCTCTCAAGAGCACGGCTGCGATGGAACGTTGAGGGGCAGATCGCGGCACCATTCCAGTGCTGCAGCCGTGTGAGACAGAACCACATCAGCACCTGCCTCCCTTAAGCGTGCTTCGTAGTGATGCCGGGCGCGTTCCTGGCCGACGGCCTGCAGGTGAGGGGGGGCCACGGCAAGGCTGAAGAAGCGTTGATCACTGCAGCGCCGTCTGGCCTCTACGACGGTCTGCACATCGGCGACGGTGTCACCGAGGTAGGCGATTGGAGGCGTGTTCTTGCCAAGGGGGTGTTCGATCAGGGAGCTCGCCAGCTGGAGCAGGCCGGTGGGATCTGGCTTGTCGGGGGCATCACCCATGGCGATCAGGGGGGGGGATGTCAGGCCAAGGCGGGTTTCGAGCAGGAAGCGGGCCGAGGGGGGTTCGGCACCACTGACAAACCCCCAGCCCACGGCGAGGTCGCTGAGTTCTGCAAAGAAGCTCGCATCCACCAGAAGCGGTTCATCCTTGATGTACCCGTTCCAGGCCTCAGGAGAGGCCGCTCCCGAGGCGCTGGTCGCCTGATCGCCGAAGTAGAAGCCACTGAACACGTCGATCAATGCCTCCCGCTCTGGCAATGGTGTGGCGGCGTGCCGTCTGAGCAGTTCGAGACTGGCGTCCCAGTCGTTGTTCCAGAGACCTTCTCCTTTCAGCGCATCGATCACTGAGGGCTCCGGTCGCCAGCCGCTGTAGTGCTCCACCGTCGACTGCAGGGCGCGCCGGTAACTGCCCGCTACATCACGAATCACGCCGTCCAGATCAAACAGCAGCAGGCAGCGGGATGGGGAGCGGGCTGGGGCTTCAGGGGTGGTCAGGGCGGTTGGGCCTCGGGCGGCTGGTAGGTTAGTTGTTTGTCCTGAATTCTTGAGCGCTGACACCATGACGGTTTCCGAAGGCGCTGCCGCCGACCAGGAGGTCGCCACCGCAGCAGCAGCAGCCGATACGGCTACCCCTGACCAGGAGCCGACGGAAGGCCGTCCTGTGATGCGTGGTGGCAGTGCTGCCCTGGCGACCGCCACGATTGATGCTGATGGAGTGCCCTCCGGCTACACCCCAAAGGCCGATGAAGGTCGTTTCCTGCTGAAGATCCTCTGGCTCCCTGACAACGTCGCCCTGGCTGTTGATCAGATCGTTGGTGGTGGCCCCAGCCCCCTGACGGCTTATTTCTTCTGGCCCCGTGAGGATGCCTGGGAAACGCTCAAAACCGAGCTGGAAGGCAAGAGCTGGATTACTGACAACGAGCGAGTGGAAGTGCTGAATAAAGCCACCGAGGTGATCAACTACTGGCAAGAAGAGGGCAAGGGCAAGAGTCTTGACGAAGCCAAGCTCAAGTTCCCTGATGTGACCTTCTGCGGTACCGCTTGATCAAGGTCGGTTTTTTGTCTTTGATCTGACGCGATCTGATGTATCAAAACCCTGCCTTTGGCGGGGTTTTTTTGTGGCCCTTATGTCGTTGATTGCCTGGGCTCGGCACAAAAAAAGACCCCCTGAAAGGGAGTCGTTTGAGAATTTCTGTTCAGGTCATCACTGAGTTCAAGACTCAGGGCTGAGGCCGATCACTTACTGGCTTGCAGGCGAGCGCGAGCACGGTCTAAGCTCTGCTGAGCTTTGACTTTTTCTGGGGAAGCAGGCTGACCTTCGAAGCGATTGACTTCGGCCCGTGCTGCCTCCAGATCGGCTTCCGCCTTGCCGGCGTCAATGTTGCTGCCCAGTTCTGCAGCGTTCACCAGAACCGTGACGTCATCAGCTTCCACTTCGGCGAATCCGCCCATCAGAGCGATGGATTGCCAACCATTGGTGCTGCGCACCCGAAGCACGCCCACATCCAGAGCGGCCAGGAGGGACACGTGTCCAGGAAGGATGCCGAGCTGGCCGGTGGTGCTGGGGAGGATCACCTCATCAGCACTGCCATCAAAGACGCTCTGGTCGGGGGCCAGCACGCGAAGGGTGAGGGACATGAACCTTGGTTCGGAGGGGAGAACGGACGACTTTGAGCAAGTGATTGGGGGGTGCTCAAGACACCCCCCTCAGAATCACTTGGATTCGGCGTTGATCTTCTCGGCCTTGGCCTTCGCTTCCTCGATGTTGCCCACCAGGTAGAAGGCCTGCTCGGGCAGGTGATCAAGTTCACCAGCAAGAATCTGGTTGAAGCCGGAGATCGTTTCCTCGAGCTTCACATACTTGCCGGGCATGCCGGTGAAGATCTCAGCCACGAAGAATGGCTGGGACAGGAACTTCTCGATCTTGCGGGCACGATCCACGGTCTGACGGTCATCTTCAGAGAGTTCGTCGAGGCCGAGAATGGCGATGATGTCTTGAAGCTCCTTGTAGCGCTGCAGAGTGGACTGGACAGCGCGGGCGGTGCGGTAGTGCTCATCGCCGACAACCGCGGGCTGGAGCATGGTGCTGGTGGAATCCAGGGGATCCACAGCCGGATAAATGCCCTTAGAGGCCAAGGCACGGTTGAGAACCGTGGTGGCGTCGAGGTGGGCGAAGGTGGTGGCGGGAGCTGGGTCGGTGAGGTCGTCGGCAGGGACGTAGACGGCCTGAATCGAGGTGATTGAACCTTCGACGGTGGAAGCAACACGTTCCTGCAGGGCGCCCACATCGGTGCCCAGAGTCGGCTGGTAGCCCACAGCGGAGGGCATGCGGCCCAGCAGAGCAGACACTTCAGAGCCGGCCTGCACGAAGCGGAAGATGTTGTCGACGAACAGCAGAACGTCTTGCTTGTTCACATCGCGGAAGTGCTCAGCCATGGTCAGAGCCGAGAGGCCCACGCGCATGCGTGCGCCGGGGGGCTCGTTCATCTGGCCATAGCAAAGGGCCACCTTCGACTTGGAGAGGTCCTCGGAGTTGATCACCCCGGACTCCTTGAACTCCTCATAGAGGTCATTGCCCTCACGGGTGCGCTCACCCACGCCACCGAACACGGACACACCGCCGTGCTCCTTGGCGATGTTGTTGATCAGTTCCTGGATCAGCACGGTCTTGCCGACGCCGGCACCACCGAACAGTCCCACCTTGCCGCCCTGGCGATAGGGAGCCAGGAGGTCGATCACCTTGATGCCGGTCTCGAACACCTTGGGCTTGGTTTCCAGCTCTGTGAGCTTGGGAGCTTCCCGGTGGATCGGAGCCGTGGCAGTGGCGTTCACGGGACCCTGCTCATCGACAGGTTCACCAAGCACGTTGAAGATGCGGCCGAGGGTTGCTTCGCCAACGGGAACGGAGATGGCAGCGCCGGTATCAACGGCTTCCATGCCGCGAACGAGTCCATCAGTACCGCTCATGGCGACGGCGCGAACGCGGTGGTCACCGAGGAGCTGCTGAACTTCAGCGGTCAGGGCGATTTTCTCACCGGTGGTGTTGGTGCCTTCGATCCGCAGAGCGTTGAGGATCTTGGGCAGTTTGCCGGCCGGGAATTCCACATCCAGAACCGGGCCGATCACCTGACGGACAACACCCTTGGTACCGGCGGAGGCGGGAGCAGCAGCGGCCATAAGAAAGGAGGAGTTTGAGGGAACGATGGACACAGACAGGCCCGGAGGCATTCCCTTCCTGAGCGGCGCAACCATACCACCGCAATGGCGGCCTCAGGAGGGGTTCGGTCAACCGCACGCCGGGTGGCTAGCGGGGGCAGTCGTCCAGGCCATAGGTTGGCACTCGTCGACCTTGAGTGCTAGCTCGTGTCGATGTGTGGCGCTTCGCGTCCCCTGTCCCTGCTTTCGCATTCACCCATGGCAGCTGTTTCCCTCAGCGTCTCCACCGTTAAGCCCCTTGGAGACCGCGTCTTCGTCAAAGTTTCCGAGTCCGAGGAAAAAACCGCCGGCGGCATCCTTCTCCCTGACACCGCCAAGGAAAAGCCCCAGGTGGGCGAGGTGGTCCAGGTGGGTCCCGGTAAGCGCAATGACGACGGCTCCCGCCAGGCTCCTGAAGTCGGCGTTGGCGACAAGGTGCTCTACAGCAAGTACGCCGGTACCGACATCAAGCTCGGTGGTGATGAGTTCGTGCTTCTCTCCGAGAAGGACATCCTCGCGATTGTGAACTGAGCGTTCCCAAGCCTCCTGGCCTCAGCGCCCACGTGCTGAGTTCAGTTTCGATTGATCGTTTCCACTTTTATCTTTCTCCCTGCCTCCCATGGCCAAGCGCATCATCTACAACGAGCAGGCTCGCCGCGCTCTGGAAAAGGGCATCGACATCCTTGCGGAGTCCGTTGCTGTCACCCTCGGTCCCAAGGGCCGCAACGTCGTTCTTGAGAAGAAGTTCGGCGCTCCTCAGATCATCAATGACGGTGTCACCATCGCCAAAGAGATCGAGCTCGAGGACCACATCGAGAACACCGGCGTTGCTCTGATCCGTCAGGCTGCCTCCAAGACCAATGACGCCGCCGGTGACGGCACCACCACTGCCACCGTCCTGGCACACGCCATGGTCAAGGCTGGTCTGCGCAACGTGGCCGCCGGCGCCAATGCGATCACCCTCAAGAAGGGCATCGACAAGGCTGCTGAATTCCTGGTCGGCAAGATCAAGGAGCACGCCAAGCCGATCAGCGACAGCAACGCCATAGCTCAGGTGGGCACCATCTCCGCCGGCAACGACGAAGAAGTGGGTCGGATGATCGCCGATGCCATGGACAAGGTTGGCAAGGAAGGGGTCATCTCCCTCGAGGAAGGCAAGTCGATGACCACCGAACTGGAGGTCACCGAGGGCATGCGTTTCGACAAGGGCTACATCTCCCCCTACTTCGCCACCGACACCGAGCGGATGGAAGCGGTGCTCGAGGAGCCCTATATCCTCCTGACCGACAAGAAGATCGGCCTGGTGCAGGACCTGGTGCCCGTGCTTGAGCAGATCGCTCGCACCGGTAAGCCTCTGCTGATCATCGCTGAGGACATCGAAAAGGAGGCCCTGGCCACCCTCGTGGTGAACCGCCTGCGTGGTGTGCTCAACGTGGCTGCTGTGAAGGCCCCTGGCTTCGGCGACCGCCGCAAGGCCATGCTCGAGGACATCGCCGTTCTCACCAACGGTCAGCTGATCACCGAGGACGCCGGCCTCAAGCTGGAGAACGCCAAGCTGGAGATGCTGGGCACCGCTCGCCGCATCACCATCAACAAGGACACCACCACCATCGTGGCCGAAGGCAACGAAGTGGCAGTGAAGGCCCGCTGCGAGCAGATCCGCAAGCAGATGGACGAAACCGACTCCACCTATGACAAGGAGAAGCTGCAGGAGCGTCTCGCCAAGCTGAGCGGTGGCGTGGCTGTGGTCAAGGTGGGTGCTGCCACCGAGACCGAGATGAAGGACAAGAAGCTGCGTCTGGAAGATGCCATCAACGCCACGAAGGCGGCCGTTGAAGAAGGCATCGTCCCCGGTGGAGGCACCACCCTGGCTCACCTGGCTCCTGCTCTAGAGCAGTGGGCATCTGGCAGCCTCAGCGGCGAGGAGCTGATCGGTGCCAACATCGTGGCCGCGGCCCTGACCGCTCCCTTGATGCGCATCGCTGAAAATGCAGGTGTGAACGGTGCTGTGGTCGCTGAGAACGTGAAGGCCAAGTCCTTCAACGAGGGCTACAACGCAGCCAACGGCGAGTATGTCGACATGCTCGCTGCTGGCATCGTTGATCCCGCCAAGGTGACCCGATCTGGTCTGCAGAACGCTGCCTCCATCGCTGGCATGGTTCTGACCACCGAGTGCATCGTGGCCGATCTGCCCGAGAAGAAGGAAGCAGCTCCTGCCGGAGGCGGCATGGGCGGCGGCGACTTCGACTACTGATCGACGGCTCCGCAAGGAGCAACGGTTCACCCCCGCTGCGGCGGGGGTTTTTTCATGCTCTGAGGATGTCCCCATGCATGAACGTCTCCCTCAAGATGCCCCCAACTGTTCATAGCGAACATTCGAGGGGGCCGTGCTCTGAAACGGTATCGCTGGTAACCGTTTCAACTTGTGCTGCAGTCCCGTTTCAGGCGTCTGCTGATTGCTGCTCTCTGCGTTCCGGCGCTGCAGGTAATCAGTGCCGCCCTTTTGCCGGCCCACGCTGGTGACGCCGCTCTCTCTGATGCCGATAACACCCTCATCTTGACGTCAGCAGCTCTTGTTCTGCTGATGACCCCTGGTCTTGCCTTTTTCTACGGCGGCTTTGTTCAGGGGCGGAACGTTCTCAATACGATGGCGATGAGCTTCGTGATGATGGGGATCGCCACCCTGGTCTGGGCCTCCTTCGGCTTCAGCCTGGCGTTCTCCGATGGTGGAGCCTTCAATGCCGTTGTCGGCAATCCCTTCTCCTTCGCTCTGCTCGAAAACATTCCTCCAATCTGGGATGGCTTGTCGATCCCAGGGCTGAGCTTTGCCCTCTTCCAGGGGATGTTTGCGATCATCACGCCGGCGCTCATCTCTGGAGCCCTGGTAGAGCGGCTCAGCTTCCGATTCTGGTGCGTGTTCACACCCGTTTGGCTGCTGGTGGTCTACGCCCCACTGGCTCATATGGTCTGGGGTGGAGGATTCCTTGGCAAGGATCTCGATTTTGCTGGTGGCACGGTGGTGCATATCAGCTCAGGCGTCACTGCCCTGCTTCTCGCTGCTTTGGTCGGTGCCCGCAAGCAGTGGCCCCGCTCCGTTCGCCCCCCCCATGACGTGACTCAGATTCTTCTGGGCACCGGCCTGTTGTGGTTTGGATGGTTTGGCTTCAACGGTGGCAGTCAGTTGGCTGTGAGTGGCGCTGAGCTGCCCTTCACCACCACACACCTCTCTGCGGCTGCAGGACTCGTGGCTTGGTCGCTGGTGGAAACATGGCGTGATGGCAAGCCCACTGTTGTGGGTATGGCCACCGGCGCGGTTGCCGGTCTCGTGGGGGTCACGCCAGCCGCTGGTTTCGTCAGCCCTGGCTCAGGCATGGCCATCGGTGCGATCACCGGAGTGCTCTGTTATGTCTCCGTCCAGGTCAAGGTGAAACTGCGCTTCGATGACTCTCTCGACACCTTTGCGGTGCATGGCGTGGGAGGCACGATCGGCGCCATGCTCACAGGCGTGTTTGCCAGTGCTGAACTGATCGCCAATCACCCTGCCGGTCAGGTTCTAGCCGAGAAAGGCAGGTTGGCCCTGATTGGAGGGCAGCTTCAAGCTGTTGTGGTGGCCTATGGCCTGGCGGCGGCGGGAACTCTCGTCATTGCAGGCATCCTGCGTGGTCTTGGGCTTGGCTTCCGCGTGTCCGAACACGCTGAAAACCTCGGGATCGACGTCGACGCCCATGGAGAGGAAGCCTATGCGGAACGGGTGGGTTCACCTCAGTTCCAGTGAGTTGTCCTTGACTTCACCCTGGCTGGCTTCAGCGAAGCCAGCCAGCACTCAAGATCACCGCGAGGGTGAGAAACGTTGCCAGGCAGGTCCAGGTGAGGCGATTCAGCGTGGCCTCAGCGCTACTGGCACTGGTGAACATCGAGCTGCCACTGGCTGCCAGCCCTCCCATGCCATCGCCTTTCGGACTGTGCAGGAGTACCAGCAGGATGAGCAGCATGCCGCTGCCGATCCAGATCCAGGAGAGAACAGACGTAAGCATCAGGCAGAGTCAGACGGGTTGGGGCAGACGGGCGCTCAAAGTCGGCGCATCAATCGATTCAATCAGGCTGCAGCCTGACATCACCTCAGGTTTGGGGAGATTGAGAAGTTGAAGCAAGGTTGGTGCGATATCAGCGAGCCCGCCGTTGTCTCGGAGGCGCAGGGCATTGCCAAGGCCAGGGACCTTGCGCTTCTCCCCCTCCACGAGGATCACGGGCACCGGGTTGGTGGTGTGGGCGGTCCAAGCTTGACCATCGGGACCTTGCATCACTTCTGCATTGCCATGGTCGGCTGTGATCAGAAGCGTGCCTCCCATGCGCCCGACGGCATCGAGCAGGCGACCGATGCAATGGTCGACCTCCTGGATCGCTTCGGTGGTGGCCCCCATCACACCGGTGTGGCCAACCATGTCGGGATTGGCGTAATTAATCACCACCAGCGAATACACGCCACGTTCGATCGCTTCGATGCAACTGTCCGTGAGGGTGGCAGCGGCCATCGCAGGCGCTTGGTCGTAGGTGGCGACGCGTGGCGAGGGCACCAGGTGGCGGTCCTCTCCTGAAAGGGGTTGCTCAATGCCACCGTTCATGAAGTAGGTGACGTGTGGATATTTTTCGGTTTCAGCCGTGCGGTACTGGCGCAGTCCGTGATCGGCGACCACCTGGCCGAGTAGCTGATCGAGCGACTCGGGAGGGAAGGCCACCATCACGGGAAGATCCGCTTCGTACTGCGTGAAGGTGACGATCTTCAACTTGGGGCGTTGGGCGCGTTCAAAACCCTCAAAGGCATCGACGCACAGGGATTGAACAATCTGCCGAGCGCGGTCGGGGCGGAAGTTGAACATCACAAGCCCGTCGCCGTCGTTGAAGAAGCTGGGGGTGAGACGCACCGGTTCGAGGAACTCGTCGGTGGTTCCCTGGGCGTAGCTCGCGGCCAGGGCCTCTGCGGCCGTCATGCCGCTGATCTCGATCGCGGGATCCGTGAGCAGGGAGTAGGCCTTGCTGGTTCGCTCCCAGCGATGGTCTCGGTCCATGGCCCAATAGCGGCCGCAGAGGCTGGCGATCTCACCAACACCGGTCAGGAGGATGGCGTTCTCGACGGCCTCGATGAATTGGGGGGCACTCTGGGTGGGGGTGTCCCTGCCATCAGTGATGGCGTGAATCGCCACCTTGCTCAGGCCCTCGGAGGCTGCCCAGCGCAAGAGCCCGCAGAGATGATCCACATGACTGTGGACGCCACCGTCGGAGCAGAGGCCAAGGAGGTGGAGGGTGCCGTTGCTGTTGCGCAGCTCCGCTGCCAGCTCCCGGAGAGCGGATCGTTCCCCGAGCTGTTCGTTTCGGACGGTTTCGCTGATCCGAACGAGTTCCTGGCGGATGATCCGGCCTGCTCCGATGGTGAGGTGCCCCACTTCGGAATTGCCCATCTGCTCGTCCGGGAGTCCCACATGGGCTCCGCTGGCTTGGATCAGTGCGTGCGGATAGGCATGCCAGAGGGCATCCATCACCGGAGTCTCGGCGGTGACAATGGCGTTGTGCTCTTTCCCTTCGCGGTGTCCCCAGCCGTCAAGAATGGCGAGAACGACCGGTGCGACGGCACCGGATCGCTGGAAGCTCTCATCACTGCTGTTCGGCACGCTCTCTCCGCAACGTTCAGTTCTTAAGGGCTTCTCCATATTCAAGTTACCTCCAAGAGCTGCAGTTCGACCCAGTCGGTGTTCGGTCGGTCAGCTTTCGACCATCCGGCCGCCATAAACTGAGACTCGCTGAGCGCTTGGTTATGGGCGGTTCTGCCGATGCCGGAAGGATTGAGATCCTCTCGTCCCAGGAGCTGGCAAGGACCCTCGCCAGACTTGCTTCGCAGGTGCTGGAGACCGTTGACAGCACGGATGACCTGGTTTTGTTGGGCATCCCCACACGCGGCGTACAGCTCGCCCGAGTGCTCGCCCGCCAGCTTGAGGATCTCTCCGGCCGCACGATTGCTCAAGGAACGCTTGACCCCACCTTTCATCGCGATGATCTCGAGCGGGTGGGAATGCGGTTTGGACAAGCCACGGACCTCCCCATGGGCGTTGAGGAGCGGGTTGTGGTGCTTGTCGACGATGTGATCTTTACCGGACGCACCGTGAGGGCGGCCTTGGAGGCGATTCAGGCCTGGGGCCGTCCGCGTCGGGTTCTGCTTCTGGTGATGGTGGATCGTGGTCACCGTGAGCTCCCGATCCAGCCTGATTTTTGCGGACGCGTTGTGCCAACCCGACGCACGGAAACCATCGAGCTGCGCTTGATGGATCTTGACGGTGAGGAGGGGGTGTACCTGCGCTGAAGGGTTCCCTTCAGCTCACAGCGGTGAGCTCATCACCGCGGAAGTGGGCCTTGTAACGGCCAAAGGCCACGATGACCGGCAGGGTGGGACTGATCGGCCGACCTTTCCAGTCATCCAGCACGTTGACCACTTCCCCTTCGCTTCCCTGGAGATCGAAGGCTTCACCACGATGTTCGGGATGGTTAAACACCACGACGTTGGCTGAGACCGTTACCTTGTCGCCCGCTTGCATGAGCCACGTCATTGCTGGGGCGCATTGTGTCATGCGCCTGAGCGCTCCGCCGCATTACCTTCTGCGGCACAGGCTTTCGGGCCCCTCTTCCTCAACGCTGCCGCCAACATCGGCGCAGCCGGCAAGGAAAGCTTTCCAGGGTTCCAATCCCATTCGGATGCGTTGTTGAACAGCAGCATCCAGCTCCGCTTCAGGAACGGTATGGGCTGGTAGGTCGCCATGACTGTGATGGTCCTCCCGGTCCCTCAGCGCATCGATCGAGGTTTCCACCGCCTGTCGCTCAGGCAGAGCCTTCCTCTGCCACCAGGGGTGGTCGAGCTGGTTGAGAACGGACAAGGCTTCCCACCAGCGCTTGCGCTCTACAAGCTCAATCAGCCGTTCGTGATTCAGGCGGTTGCGATTCCAGGTCTCCCGGAGGTTGTCACTCAGGCGGGTGCCGGGACGGCCATCCCCCTGCTCCACAGGGGTGAGCTTGCTGATGGCCCCCTCTAGATCGCCTTGACGAAAGAGCGTCAACGCTTGATTACGGAGTTGATCCCGCCACACCATCAGCTGCTGTTGATCCTCTTGCCGATCACCTGGGGTGCCGACACCAGAGTTCACGAGCTGCTCCTGTAGGCGAAGGGCGTCCGCCAACTGTCCAAGCTCCCAGAGCCTTTGTGCCTGCTGGCGGCGACAGTAGGCCTGCTCCAGGGGGGCCTTCTGGCCCAGCCAGCGCAGAGCCGCCAGTTGTTCGCTGTAGCGCAAGCAGGCGTCGAGATCACCGCGACGGGCCGCCTCCCGAAGGCGCAGGGGAAGCTGCTGTTCCCAGAGGTAGGCCGCGCAGCAGAGCAGGGCAACGCCGCCCAGGGTCAAGCCGAGCCAGTAACGGGGCAGGGTGTGGCGACGAAGCGCCAAAGCAGGACCGCAGGTTCTTGATTGTTCTATGAAGAAGCCAGGTCAATCCATGCCGTTTGTGGACGGTGTAGAAGGCGCATAACGCGCTGCTGCTTAGCGAACCGTCCCCAGTTCACGAGGTTGCAGCTTCAGGCCGCTGCGCAGGTCTTCTCCCTCCACGAGCAGAACGGACTGAGCATCGATGGAAAAACGCAGGCGCAGGCAGTCCTGACCAGCCTTCCCCGTGGGCTCGAGGGGTAGGTGCGGGGAGGGGGCGCTCCATGGGCGCACCGTGGCTGTTGCGCTGCCCTGCTGCAGGGTTGGCAAGCCGTTCACGTAAACCACGTCATGGCGGCCGATGGCCTCTGGTTCCCCGAGCACCAGCTCCAGTTGGCCTTGACCCTCGCGACCGGCAGCCAGGACGAGCTCAAGCGGACTCCGGGTCGGCCAGGTCTGACCGGCGACGAATAAAGGGTGCCAGTGATGGCTTTGACTGCGGCGGTCCCAGCAACGCAGCGACACCCCCCTCTGAAGAACGTCCCTGACCTGCACGCCAGGGGTGAGGGAAAGGGCTCCGGAAGCCACGGCTACAACAGGAGGCGGTGTCAGCAGGCGGACTGGTGCAGTTCTCTGCCGCAGCCAGTCCAGCAGCAGGGGGAGGCGTGCCCCACCGCCTACCGCCATCACCCCATCGAGATCCTCGAGAGGGCAGCCGTGTCGCCGTCCTCCTGCGAGCGTCTGCTCCAACAGATCATCGAGAGCCTTCAGCAGGCCCCGTTCTTGGATCAGCGACTCGAGCTGCAATCGGGTTAGGCGAAGCTCCTGCTGGCGCCCCTCATCGCTGAGGGTCGCGATCTCGCTGAGGGGCAGGTCGGCGGGATGATTGCAGTCGCTGAGCCGGCATTTCAGGCGTTCGGCAGCATTGAGCAGAGGGGCGATCGCAGGATCGTCCTTCTGGAACTTCCCTGGGGCCAGCTGGTCAACGATCCAGCGATCCAGATCCCGTCCACCGAGAGCTAGACCTGCTTTCCCCAGCACCTTGGCGCAGCGCAAGGACTGGCGACTGCTGGCCAGGTCCCTGCCGCGGAAGCGCAAGAGCTGGGCGAGGGGCGCCGCACGCCCTTCCCCTCCCTCAAGAGCGACGAGCGCCATGTCAATCGTGCTCCCCCCCACGTCCACCACCAGCAGGCGAGAGCCTGGCGCCAGCCCGGCCCCCAGGGCCGCTGCGGTGGGCTCATCCACCAGGGCGATTTCATCAACCGGTAGCTGGCTGCAGGCTTTCAGAAGCCAGGTTCGGTAGCCCCGGTAGTGCTCCACCGGGGCCGTGAGTACGAGCCGTCCGACCCTCACCCCATTGGGCAGCCTCCGCCAGATCTCTCGAAGCAGCCACTCACCGGCGGAGTCCGCAGACATTTGTTCGCCTAAGGACTCGCCGTTGGACTGATCGGAGCACTCATTCGCTGGATCCAGCTCAGGACCAGCGATGAAGCGCTTGAAATCTCTCAGTAATCCTGGAGAATGGCCGTCGGCAAGACCACTGTCGAGCACCTGCCGGCCCACAAGAGGATTGGGGTCATCGGCGCTGCGAGCCCAGATCAGGCTCGGTATCTCCCCTGGATTGCGAGTGATGGGTGGGAGGTCGAGCAGGTTCGGGGCGATGCCGCCGTCCAACTGAAAGGCCACCACGGTGGTGGTGCTTCCCAGGTCGATCGCCAGCGTTCCAGTCCGCTCTGAAACCTGAAGGTTTTCTTCGTCCGCCGGGGGTCGGTCCGCTGCCATGGGCAGGTTGGAAGAACGATGAGACTAAGGGGTATCAGGATGGATCGCTTGCAGCGGTTGGTGATGTCCTTCTACAGGGAGGATCCTGTGCTGGAGCAGCGGCTGGAACCACTGCGGGCCAGCAGGATGTCGCGCAGCTGGGGAAGTATTCGGATCGAATGCGTTGACGCGGCGCATCTTGAGGAGATCAGCGCATTGCTGGAGATGCTGCGACAGCCCCTCGCCGCCATGGGGCTGGGGCGTCAGATCGTTTTGCGAGTTCCTGGCAGCCTGCAGCGCACCTATCCGATGCATGTGCCGTTCCACAGCGACATGCTCACTTAGAGTGGTGAATTGTTGTCAGGTCAATCGTGATTGGTGCCGGTTTGAGCTCTCAGGATCTGGCCAAGCGTGGTGAAAGCCTGATCCGCCAATCAAGCAATCGCTATCTCACGACCGTTCGGATTGCGTTCCGGGCCAAACAGCGTCGTTTTGACGACTTCGACGGGCTGCTTGAGGAGTCCAGCGTCAAGCCGGTGCAGAGGGCCATCATCGAGCTGAGTGATGAGCAGGATCAGCCTGACTTGCTCCCTGGATGATTCAGCAGGAAGGGCCTGGCTGGCGCCTGGCCCACGATCCCAGTCGTCTCCGTTATCCCGTGTTGATTGGAGGGGAGGCTTGGGCATTTGAGCTAACCGAATGGGAGTGGCAGGGCCTGGTGGCCTTGGTTTCGGAACTCACTAATCAGCATCAGGCGCTGGTGGATCAGCTGCTTGAAGAAGAGGCGATCACGCTGGAAATGGAGAGAGCGCCCTGGTGGGGCTGCCTGGAGGGCCATCGGGATCGATGGGCGCTGCAGGTTCTGCTTGAAGCTGACGCGACCGGCGGAAGGGGAGTGGAAGGCCATTGGCCTGCGCCAGCTGCTCAGGCTGTGACGGCGGCGATGAGAACGATCTGGGATTCAGGCTCGAGATAAGTTCTTCTGATCATTTGAGCGAATGGGGCTTCCTCCACCGCCTTTGCCCCGCATTGAACAGCTTTTCCACAGGCTCTCTCCTGTTGCGACCTGCTCTCGCGGAGTTTGTGGAAAACCGGATGAATCGGGTTGATCCCTCTTGACGTTGGTTGCCTTGGTTGTGATGGGCCTTTTCAGGCGGCATCGCTTCTCCTGAAAGGGCTTGATAGCTCGAGTCTCATGGGGAGAAGGGGTGGGAAGGCTCGATGAGGCTGCTCTTGACGTGGTCCTCGCGGTGTGGAGAACTGGTGGTCGATCGGTGATTCAGAGATGCAGCCAGAAGCAGCGCAAATGATGCAGTCAGAGCTCATGAGCCCCTCAGGTTGTGGGTCATCTGCATCCGATGCCTCTGGAGCCATGGACGCAGCACTGGTCAGTTTTCAGGCTGAATTGCCCCTGCCTCTGCAGGAGGCCATGACCCGCTTCATCGAGAGTTATCCCAACTGGGATCAGTACCGTCTCGTTCAGGCGGCCCTTGCTGGCTTTCTGGTTCAGAACGGCGTCGAGTCAAGGGCGATTACGCGCCTGTATGTCGGCAACATGTTCAGGCGTCAGTCGCTGCTTCAGCAGATTTGAGTGCGGCAGCTGGCCATCAGCACGAGGGCGCTGAGGGGAAGGCTGAATAACAGCCCAAGGCAGGCCCCCATGAGCCCCAAGGCATTGAGACCGAGCAGGAGGCCGATCAGGGCAAGAATCTTCAGGCGGTTCGCCTGAACAATGCGGCGGCTGTGGTCCATGGCTGCAAGGGGGCGATGGTGATGGTGCACGAGCAGCGGCAGGGCTAACACCTGTCCCGTTCCCCAGAGGGCTGTGGCCAGGCTTCCCAGCAGCACACTGGCTCCCGCCAAGACAGGGCTCTGACCAAGCAAGAGCCAGCTGATCAGTCGAATGCTGCTGAAAGCGCCGATGAAGATCAGTCCTTCGAGAGTCAGCAGTGCCAGTCCCTGACGCCATAGCCAGAGGAGCCGAGGTTGGTGGTCAGGCCTAGCGATCCTGGAGGGTGACCTCTCACTGGATGCGGTTGGTAGAAGCTGATCCGCCAAGTCGAGGAGAGCCATCAGTGGCCCTATCGGCAGTAAAAGGCTGGCTGCTACCAGCAGATCCCCAAGGGCGACGATGAGCGGCAGGTCGCTAGTCCGCAAATCGCTGGCGAGCACACCTGGCCCGACGGCAGCCAAGAGTGTCAGCGCTGAAAGCCCCAGGGAATGCCAGGGGGCCTGGCTGAAGCCGATCCAGGCCCTGGGCAGCACGGTGGCCAGGGGCAGAACCTCACGTCCTGGGGAAGGGAGGACGGTCTCAGTGGAGCGTTCCAAGGCGGCTCAGCAGATCGGTGGCGATCGGATCCGCTACAGGCAGGATCGACAATCGATTGCCGCGGCGTACGACCGTGAGCTGCTCTTCGTTGTAAGTCTCCCTCAGGGCATCGAGGCTCAGCAGCTCAGCAAACACTCCCAAATAGCGGAGCCGCACGCAGTCCCAGCGAGGAGCCTCCTGTTTGGACGCTGGGTCGTAGTACTTGGAGCTGGGATCGAACTGGGTCGGATCGGTGAGACCGGTCTCAACCACCTCCATCAGGCCAACAATGCCCGGAGGTTTGCAATTGGAGTGATAAAAAAAGGCTTGATCGCCGATGTTCATGCTGCGCATGAAATTACGGGCTTGATAATTGCGGATCCCGTCCCAAAGGGTCTCCCGCTCGCGCGCCAAGTCCTGGATTCCATAGACGTCAGGCTCGCTTTTCATCAGCCAGTACGCCAAAGGGGTCACCGCAAGCTCCCAGGAAGATTAGGGGGAGAGACGGGCGTTGATCAGGGTGCGGAAATGATCGCCACGCGCTTCAAAGTCGCGGTATTGATCGAAACTGGCGCATGCCGGGGACAGCAACAGGCTTGCGGCCTTCTGTCGGCGTCCGAGTTCGATCGCCAGCGGCACCGCTGTATTCAGATCAACGGTGCTCTCCACCACTCCTGAATAATCACTGCTCTTCAGCAGACTCTTTAGCTCTTCGGCTCCACGGCCATAAAGTACGGCTGCGCAGGCGTGCTCCTGCATCAAGCGCAGCCATTCCGTGGCATCTCCTTGTTTGGTTTGCCCGCCTGCAAGCACCACAATCGGGCCTGGTACGGAGCGCAGGGCGACGACGGCAGCGTCGTAGTTGGTGGCCTTGCTGTCGTTGAACACGTCCATGCCCTCGAGCAGCCCAAGCCGCTCGAGGCGGTGGGGAACCCCAGGGAAGCTGCGCAGTCCGGCCTCAATCGTGCCCGGATCGAGTCCTACTTCCAAGGCAGCGGCAGTGACCATGAGCATGTTCTGACGGTTGTGGGCCCCTGGCATCGCCAGCGCTGAGGCGGGAAACAATGGGCCTGAGGGGGCTTGCACTGTGCCGTTCTCATCACACCAGAGGTCAGCAGGCTCAGCGCCCTCACCAGGCCCTGCAGCGCTGATCCAGATGCCATGGCTCCAGGAGGCGCGATGGGCCTGAAGGTCGGGATCATCGGCATTGAAAATCCGCACCTGAGAGCGTTCCAGCAAACTCCGTTTGATGGAGCGGTAAGCCTCGAGGGTCCCGTGGCGCTCGAGATGGTCGGGCGTGAGCGTCGTCCAGATGCCGATCCGGGGAGCGACCGTGGCCGCCGCTTCGATCTGATAACTGCTCATTTCCATCACGACCCAGTCAGGGCAAGGCAGCTGGTCGCTTTGGAGCAAAAGGGCCAGTTCAGCGGCCGAGTTCCCAACGTTGCCTGCCATCGGTGCCGACAGGCCGCCATGGCTCAGCACGTGCTGAAGCAGCTGGGTCACAGTTGTCTTGCCGTTGGTGCCGGTGATCCCGATCCAGGGGGCCATCTGCAGGGCCTGCCAGGCCACAGCCATTTCCCCAAGCACGGAGACACCGTGAGAGCGGAGCTGATTGAGGGTCGGGTGATCCCAAGCGATTCCAGGGCTCACGACCACGGCAGCAAGGCCGTCATCGGGGGAGGCTGCGTTGAGCCAGGGCGTGAAACTCTCGGGCGTCAGGGGACGCCCAAGCTGCACGTCAATCCCTTCGGCCCGTAGGAGTTTCGCCTTCTCCTCTTGGCTGGATCCCTGATCCCGCTCCAGCACCGTGACAGCGAGGCCCTGAGCCCTGAGCAGACGCGCGGCTCCGACCCCTGAGCGCCCCAGCCCCACCACAACGGTGCGCGCCATTCCTGTGTCCCGTCTCCGTTAAGAAAGTGGGCGATACTGGAATCGAACCAGTGACTCCTACCGTGTCAAGGTAGTGCTCTACCTCTGAGCTAATCGCCCTCTCGACGCATCAAGCATTTGCGTGAGGCGTAGCAGCGGGTCGTTCCGCTGAGAGAGTGAACCTAGCAGCCGGAGCGATCCGTTCCCCTCAGCGTCGCTCCATGTCGACGCGCCAGCGATCACGTTTGGTCAGAGTCAGCGAGAGCACCTCCACGCTTCCCCTGTCCTGGAGCTGTAGGCAATCGCCCACCTGTAGATCGCGGCTTGCTTGGCGAACGGGCTCCCAGTTCAGCCGGAGCTTTCCTGCGCGAATCTGCTGGCTGACCTTGGAGCGTGAAAGCCCGAACCCTGCAGAGGCGATCGCATCGAGTCGGCAGGAGGCTTCAACGCTGCTTAGGCGTTTGACCGCGCGCAGGGCGGGAAGTTGAAGGGCTTCCGGCGCTATCGACTCGCAGAGGATCTCCACATCGCGCACCACCCCTCGCCGCCCATCAAGCAAGGCTGCCGCCTCGGGGGTACAGAGCAGTTGAGCCCCCCGATCTCCGCGGATCCAGATATCCCCGAGCATCCCCTCCTCAACGCCCATCCCTTCGAGAGCTTGGTGCATGTCAGCCGGAGAGAGGGGGTCAAACAGAAAGTTGCCTTCCACTGATAGACCGTGGATCGGCACATCCGTCGCGAGGGATGGGCTGTTCTTCTCTGTGGGCTCTCCGCCGCTGCGCTGGCAGCGCAGGCGACAGCGCTCCGCGGCCGGGTAGCCCCCTTCCCGATCCCAGCGCAGCTCAGTCAAGGACGAGAATCGGGCGAGCGCTTCGTTCTGGAGGGGGGCAGAAAGGAAGGGACTCCAGCCTGGCTGCCAGGTGCGCAATACCTCATCGGCTAGATCGAGAAGTGTCTCCAGTCCGGCCCTATGGCGACTGCCCTGCAGGAGTGGTTCGCGGGGCAACATCAGAGCTCGCTCAGGCGCACCACCTGGATCGGACGAGCACTTTGCAGGAGCTGCCAGGGGGGCTCGATACCCGTTGGGGTCTCCAGCAAAAGAAGCCAGCGTTTCTCCTGATGGCGATTGCGAAGGATTCGCACCCCGTCTTCATTGTCGGAGGGCACGCTCGCGGCGGCGGCATAGCTACCCATAAGCCCGGAGCCCATCCCCAGGAGGCCGCCGATCATCGGCTGAGCCCAGGGGCCGAGGGCGGAGAAGGTTTCCAGCGTGGTGATCTGGGTAAAGGTGAGCCCAGCTAGAAAGCCAAAGGGCATCAGCCAGCGGGCCATGCCCCGTTGGCGTCGTTGCCGCGCCAGGTTGGGGTTGAGCAGCTCCACCCGATCGATGAGTTCAGACTGGAGTCCGGTGGCCCCATCTCCTTCGTCTGGCATCTCCCCGTCCCCACCTTCCGGCGGTACCAGCACGCTTTGAAGCAGCGGCAGGGCCTGGGCTTTGAGCTTGGTTTGCAGAGACGCCGCGTCACTCCAGTCTTTCAGTACCAGCACGCAGACGGGCATGTCTCACCTTTGACAAGCCTCGATTGTCGCCTGTCTACTGCTGCGCTGTTTCGTAATAGGTGGATCAAGGCATATCGGCCAGGGTCCACCAGCCTGCAGCGGGTCCGATGAAGCGCACCACCACCCAGAACACCACCAGGGCGCCAATCCCGATCCAGGCACCGCGGGTCGTGATCGATACGAACTGATTGGTTTGCTGTTTGGTGAGGGGCAGCCAAGGTGCAACCCGCTCCTGGTCTGCAGGGTTTGCACGAGGCTGGCGGGGCGGCAGGCCCTGGCTGGCGCGGCGTCGGGCTTCTCCCATGCAAAGGCGATTGGTTCTTTGGGGAGCCTAAGTGGGCTCACGCAGGCTTGATTGCGTTTTTTTAGTCAGGCAGGAGCCGGTGTAAGGGGGTCCACGGTTGCAGGGCCTGAAACACCTGTTCGCCCCAGCTTCGACCCCGCAGTCGTCCGTCCAGCACTGCAAGACGACCGCCGCTGCGGCGAAGCGGAGCAATCGCCGGGGCCATCAGGCTGAGGGCTTCTGGAAGCAGAAGTTCCCTGAACCAGTCCCGCCCCTGCTGCTTGAGAGCTTCCACCCGGGCTGCCGTTAGGGGGCTTTCCAGGCTGGCGATCGGTAGCAGTGCCACGATCAGCTGGTCGGGAGCCGGCAGCTGCGACTGATGCGTCAGCCACCACTCCCAGGAGCAGCAGATCACACCATTGGCTTCCGGGGCGGTCGCCTGCTCCAGGACGCGGCTGCCGAATTCTCCCGCCAGTTCGCTGGTGAGACGCTGGCGCATCTGTGGGTCATTGAGGAGCACGATCGTCATCCCGGCGCGTCCGAGAATCAGGCGTCGGGACTGTTCGAGCAGGTGTTGTGCGTACACCTCGGTGTTCGGCAGCGGTTGTCGGCGGGGTGCAAAAAGAGGGACCGGCTCCAGAAGCGACGGCTCCCGCAGATGCACATCAACCTCGGCTTGGAAGCCGGCACTGCGTAATTCCGCCTGCAAAGGTCCGCTGTTCCCATTGCTGCTGAGAAGCAGGATTGGATGGTCCTTCAACAGGGCATGCAGCTGGTTCAGGGGCTCCAGGGCCTGGAGGTGCCAGCTCCATTGCAGCAGGCGGTGGTCAAGCTGAGCCCAGCTGGCCCAATGCTGCGGATCGGCCGCCAGGACGCGTGCCCATGGGGCTGGCAGTGGTTGCAGAAGGCTCAGCAGGTCGCGCAGGCTTTGGAGCTGACAGCTCTGCAAACGCACGCTGGCATCACTGTGGGTCGCCTGGCCAAACAGTTGGCGACTGAGGCGTTCATACAGCTCCAGCAATGCTCCGTCGGCACTGGGCTGGGCCCGACGAAGACTTTCCCAGTCCGACGCCGTTAAGGTCAGAGCCATCGCCCGTCGAAGTCTTTGGCTGAGCTGATCAGCCTCAGGGATGATCAAAAGATGGTGTGCCCGTAGGTGGCCCAGTCGTTGGGCCTCGACCAGCTCTTGGGTATTGAGCAACCAGAGCTGATCGCCCTGCGGTGCTTCTAGTCCCTGCCAGCAGGGCAGCTGCAAACCCTCCGCTTGCAGCCTCGGGCGCTCCACCTGGAGTAGACGCTGGCGCTGCTGGTCCTCAAGGACCAGCACGCAGTGGCGGCTCTGAAGACAGAGGGGAACCAGGAGCCCAAGCCACCATTGATCCTGGCTGCAGGGGCTGAGTTGAATGAGGGCGTGATCCCGACGCCGTAGCCCTCGGGCGATCAGGCGACTCAGAGTCAGGTGATGCGGCCACGCCGAGCGCTCCTGCAGCAGCAGTTGCTTGAGTTGCTGATGGGCGTGTGCTTCCAGCATCAAAGGAGCCTAGGCAGAGCTCTGAATCGGGATGGTTCAGGCTGATCTCTCGATCAACATGGGGACATCGACAGTCCCTGAGATGCAGCAGCAGCTGGTTTGCCCCCCCCAGGTCCCAGGCAGGGTGGGCATTGTTGGCCTGGGGCTGATCGGCGGATCGCTCGCCTTGGATCTCCAGGCCCTTGGTTGTGAGGTGCTCGGCCTCTGCCATCGTCAAGAGACGGTCGAGCGGGCCCTGGAGCGGGGACTTGCCCAACGGGTGAGCACGAACCCAGCCGATCTGGCCTGCTGCGAGCTGGTGATCCTCGCCCTTCCAATCGAACGCTTGCTCGACCCTGATCCCGCTCTGGTGGCGGCCTTACCGAAGCAGGCGGTGATCACGGATGTGGGGTCGGTCAAGACGCCTGTGCTGGAGGTCTGGCGTGCCCGCCATCCCCGTTTCATCGCTAGCCATCCGATGGCGGGCACGGCTGAGGCGGGTGTTGAGGCAGGTGTGCGCGATCTCTTCCGCGGACGTCCCTGGGTCGCCACACCTGACGCGTCCAGCGATCCCGAAGCGCTGGCCATGGTGGAAGGAATGGCACGCGCCCTTGGTAGCCACTGGCTGACAGCGGATCCAGAGCGTCACGATCAGGCCGTCGCACTCATTTCCCATGTGCCGGTGCTTGTGAGTGCGGCCCTTTTGCGAGCTGTGGGGACGGAGCGTGATCCAGCGGTGCGGGCGCTCGCCTGTCAGTTGGCCTCCAGCGGGTTTGCCGACACAACGCGCGTGGGGGCAGGCAATCCGGTCCTTGGCACGGCGATGGCCTCTCGCAACACCGCTGCGGTGCTGAGAGGTCTGGCTGCCTATCGCTGGAGCCTCGAGCAATTGGAGGAGGCGATCCTGGAGGGGAACTGGCCACAGCTGGAGCGTGAACTGGAGCAGACACGGTCGCTCAGGCCTGCATTTCTGACTGCACCCGGTGAGCTCATTAATCCTTGAGCTTCAGTGGTCGCCCCCGTTGGGCTGTGAGTTGACGACAGGCCATCAGGGCAGAGAGGGTCACCCCAGCGGTGCCCTCTCCTGGATGGATCGAATCGCCGCATAGCCACAGATTGGCCAGCGGTGTGCGGCTGGCCAGTCCGAAGGGGCCGAAGCGGCGCGGGCTCTGACCAAGCCCTCCGACAATCCCATTCGGACGTCCCGTCCAGTGGGCGAACGATCGGGGAGTGGCCAGTTCCTGATGACGCCAGGCATCGGGAGAGAAGCCGAGCCACTGTTCCAGGGTGTGGCTGATCGCTTCCTGGCAGCCCCGCTTGTGCGCTTTGTAGTCGGCCTCGGGCCTCTGGCACCAAATCCCTGGGTCTGTGAACACGCTGGCGATCAAGGTGGCTTCCCCTATCGGGGCGCGACCATCCCCTTCCTGGCTCACTGATACAAAGAGCGATCCGGGCGACTCTCCGTCGCGCTGTAGATGGCCTGGGCAATCCGCTGGTAAGGCGTCTCGGCGCACGGCCCCGTAAAGCACCAAGGCACCACTGGGGGCATCCAGTTGCATCAGTTGCCTGCGATAGCCCAGTGGCATGGCCTTGGCACCTTCGTCTTCCCTGATCAGGGTTGGTAGGCACTGGGGCGGCAGGCTGCACACCACATCAGCGGCACTGAAGCTCGAAGGGCTTCCGTCGCGGCATTCGGTTTGGACTCGCCAGCCTGAACCTTCGCGTTGTCTTGTCAGTCGTGTGACCCGTTGTCGAAGCCGTAGACAGCCCCGATCTCTTGTAAAGGCCGATGCCAAGCGATCGCTGAGGACCTGCATGGAGCCATGGAGATGCCAAAGCCCTTGAGGGTTCTGAGCCATCTGCAGCACGGTCGCTCCGTAGAGAGCAGCAGTGCGCTCCACTGGCTCCTGGGAGTAGAGCCGCAGCTGTAGGTCAAGAAAGCGGCGCAGGCGTTGGTCCTCAGAGCAGCCGCTAATGCGCAGGAGATCGCCCACGGTGAGCAGGCTTAAGGGGGCGCTGGCCATGGTTGCTGGGCCCAAGGCTCCAATGGTCTGGAGCAGATCCCAGCCAGAGCGGATCGGAAGAACGGGGTCTCGGCCAGCAAAGGCCCAATTGCTCTGATGCAGCTGGCTGCAAAGAGACCAGAAGCGGTCGCTACCAGGGAACTGGCGCTGACGTTCGGCCTTCCAGCGCTCCGGGTCACGCCAGAGCCGAATCGGCTCGGTACCGTCGGCCAGGTCGACCACACAGCCGGGGTCCAGCGGAACCGCCTCCGGTGGTTCGAGATTCAGATGCTTGAAAATGCGTGCATGGCTACCGCCTGGCTCCAGCCCTGCCACCTGGGTGGCACCGACGTCAAAGGTGTAAGGGCCACGGCGGAAGGTTCCTGCACAGCCACCTAGCTGATAGTGGGCTTCCAGCAGCGTGACCTGCAAACCATGGCGTGCCAGAAGTGCCGCCGCTGTGAGACCGGCGATGCCACCGCCGATCACAATCACATCCTGCTGTTCCTCCATCGCGGCATGCTGGCAAGCCGGGAGCAGAGGTGCGGATGCAGGAGGAGCTAGCTCGATTGGTGAGGGGGATGGGGCCCCATGCGGGGGGCGTGGATCTGGAGCTCTGTCAGCCGGTGGGTGGTGGATGCAGTCAGCAGGCTTGGCGGTTGCAGCTCAGCGATGGTCGCCAGCTGTTCGCCAAGGGAGGGGATCCAGTCATGCTTGAGGCTGAACGGCTTGGCCTGCAGGCCCTGCGCCGCTGGAGCGATCCCCTCGATCTGCTGGTGCCCGAGGTGCTGGCGCTTCTCCATGGTCAATCCAACCGGGCCTGGCTGCTGCTGCCCTGGCTGGATCAGGGCGTTGGCGATCAGCGTCGGCTCGGGCGTGGCCTAGCCCGTCTGCATCGGGCGTCCGCAACGCAAGGGCCTGATCGCTTTGGCTGGGAGAGCGACGCCTACATCGGTCTGGGCCCTCAACCAGGAGGATGGCGACAGTCCTGGGGCGAGGCCTTCATTGACTTACGCCTACGCCCTCAAATGGAGCTCGCCAGGAGCTGGGGGCTGGAGATCGCTCCATTCGAGCCGCTCTTGCACGGTTTGATCCAACGGCTTGATCGGCACGGGGCGAAGCCGGCACTGGTCCATGGCGACCTTTGGAGCGGCAATGCCTCCGTGCTGGGAGATGGGCGGGGACTACTGATTGATCCAGCCTGTTGGTGGGCGGATCGTGAGGTGGACTTGGCGATGACCCACCTGTTCGGAGGCTTTTCAAGACGTTTCTATGAGGCTTACCAACAGGAGTGGCCTTTGCCTTACCTGGCCTCTGAACGGGTTGAGGTCTACAACCTCTATCACTTGCTCAACCATGCCAACCTCTTCGGTGGGGCCTACCGGCAACAGTGCCGGCAGACCCTTCAACGGCTCGAAGGCATCGATGGCTGAAGTGTCAGCCTAGATATTCCTTGCGCAGGGTCTGCACACGGGTGATCAGGGCCTGGCGCTTGTCGCTGGTGGTGAGATTTTTCCAGCTCCACTGACCGACCACAACCACGCCGAGCAGTTCCAGCAGGCCGGGCACCACGGGCAGAAGATTGATGGTGTCGAGAATGCCTTTGATCAGGATTTGGGCAACGATCACAGCAGCGAAGATGCCGACCACCTTGCCGATGCGACCAGCTTGGCTCCAATCCACCTGATCAAGGGTGGAATTGATTTTGCCCAGCACCTCGCCATAACGCTCAGTGAAGTTGAAGCTATCGCCGCCGTTGGCCGTCTCGCTGCTGGTGTCGGTGCTGGCGCTCGCGTCCTTCACCGCGGTGCTGTCCTCGCTCATGAACCTTTGACGGATGGAAAATGTGGTTTGAGCGTATCGGTCAGCTCACCGAATGGCCAGAACGGGTGTGCCTCGGTTGGGATTGCCTGATCGTTCTGCGTTCCAGCCTGCGGGCAGCGTTGCCGAATGAGGGCTGTGCACTCTTGCTGGGCACTGCCCATGCGGCGAACCCCAGAACGTGGTGGGTGCAGCAGATCTGGCCTTGCTGCAATGTCTGGCGGCCGGGGCTGGAGGCCCTGCCTGAGCTCCCGGAGGCTGTCCCGACCCGTCGCAACCGCTTTGCCCTCGACCCTAGAGAGCAGTTGCATGCCCAGCGCTGGGCTCGAGATCGTGGGCTTCAGGTGCTTGGTACGGCCCACTCGCATCCAGGGGGGCAGCCAAGGCCATCGGATCAGGATCAGCGTTGGATGCTGCAGCCGGGATTGATGCTGATCATGGGCAAGGATGCTCAAGTTGAGGCCTGGTGGATCGCTGCCGGAGCGTCCACCCGTCTGCCCCTCGTTCACACTCATGGGAACGACGGCTGATCCCATGCCCAATCACGACGTCGGCCATCCCGAACTGAGTGATGAGGAGCGGTCCAGGTATGCACGCCACCTCGCACTGCCAGAGGTGGGACTGGAGGGCCAGCTGCGCCTGAAGCGGGCTTCGGTTCTGTGCGTGGGCAGTGGTGGCCTGGGCTCGCCTCTCTTGCTCTATCTGGCTGCTGCCGGGGTGGGCCGAATCGGCATTGTCGATTTTGATCGGGTGGAAGCCTCGAATCTGCAGCGCCAAGTGATTCACGGCAGCGCCAGCATCGGGCACTCGAAAACTCGCTCGGCGGCGGCCCGGGTTCGGGATCTCAACCCCCATGTGCAGGTGGAAGAGCACGACATCATGCTCTGCTCCGACAATGCCCTGGACGTTGTGCGTGCCTATGACCTGGTCTGCGATGGCACTGACAATTTCCCCAGTCGCTACTTGGTGAATGACGCCTGCGTCCTCTTGGGAAAACCCTGCATCTATGGGTCGGTCCAGGGGTTCTCAGGTCAGGTGAGCGTTTTCAATCGCACGGCAGAAAGCCCGAACTATCGCGATCTTGTGCCGGAACCACCGCCCCCTGGTCTCGTTCCCTCCTGCGCTGCTGGTGGCGTTGTTGGCGTGATGCCTGGACTGATTGGTCTGATTCAGGCCACTGAGGTCATCAAACTGATTACAGGAATCGGCGATCCGCTGGATGGTCGCCTGCTGTTGGTCGACGGTCTGGCCATGCGCTTTCGGGAGCTGCGTCTCGCTCCAGCTCCTTCGCGAGAGCCGATCACCGGCCTGATTGACTACCAAGCGTTCTGCGGCACCACTGGCGTCGCCTTTGCTCAGGAGGAGCAGGTGGAAAGCATTTCCGTGCAAGAGCTCAAAGCGTTGCTCGATTCCGGAGCTGATCTGCTTCTGATCGACGTCCGCAATCAGGCGGAGGTGGAGGTTGCGGCGATCCCAGGGGCTGAGCTGTTTCCCCTTGCAACGATTGAAAGCGGCGAAGCCTTCGGGGCGATCCGAGAGCGGGCGGGCGATCGACCGATCTATGTGCATTGCAAGCTGGGCGGTCGTTCCGCTAAGGCGGTGACAGCGCTGAGCCAGCAAGGGATTGTTGCCATCAATGTTGATGGAGGAATTGATGCTTGGTCCCAACAGATCGATCCTGCTGTTCCCCGTTACTAAGGTCTCTTAGTAATCAACGCCGCGTTTGAGATCAACGCCCTGTTCGGCGTAGTGCTTGTGGCACACCATCTCGGAATGCACGCTGGCCAGATCGAAATAGGCCGGAGGATTTTTGCAGCGTCCGGTGATGATGACCTCCGTCTCCGCAGGCTTGCGCAACAGGGTCTGCACGATTGGCTCCACTGGTAATAACTCCAGATCGACGCTCGGATTGAGTTCATCGAGGATCACAGTTTTGTAGAGCCCGCTGGAGATAGCGGCACGGGCGATTTCCCAGGCCCGCTCTGCTTCCACGTAGTCGATCGGTTGCTGTTGGCCCCGCCAAACAATGGCATCGCGCCCGGAGCGCAGATGGTCCACAAGATGGGGATAACTCTCGCGTAGCGCGGCGATCGCCGCGTCCTCGGTGTAACCGCTGCCCCCCTTGAGCCATTGGAGGATCAGCACCCTGTGGCTCTTGTCCTGACTGATGCCTCGGCCGATTGCCTGTAGGGCCTTTCCAAGGGCGCTGGTGGATTTGCCTTTTCCCTCTCCTGTGTAGATCTCGATTCCCCCTTGGGGTTCAATCGTGATCACGTTGCCGTCAGTGGGCGCCGGCCGCCGATGGGCGCGCATCTCGGAGTGGAGATCAGCGATTTGCACAAGCTGGCGCGGAGCTGCCCGGCCGGTGACGATGATTTCCATACCCTCAGGGCGCTCTCTCAGACTGCGCATGACATCGTCGATGTCGAGCAGGCCCAGCTCGAGCACGGGGTTGAGTTCATCAAGCACCACCACGGAGTAAAGGGCACTCGCGATCGCTCCTTTGGCAATATCCCAGCCGCGCTGTGCTTCCTGACGATCGAAACGGGTGACCTCATCAGCCCCGAAGTAGTCGCCCCGACCGGTACGCACCTGGTCGATGAGATGGGGGAAGCCCTGCTGCAACGCTTCAATTGCCGCATCTTCGTCGTAGGCCCGACCAGGCCCCTTTAGGAAACGCAGCAGTAACACCCGGGTGCGGCGCTGCTCGCAGATGCCCAGGCCAATGGTGCGAAGCACCACACCAAGAGCGGCCTGGCTCTTGCCCTTTCCCTCTCCGTCATAGACGTGCAGCTGTCCATGACTGCGCTCTTGACTGTCAGCGGCCGTGACGATGCCGATGGCTGGCCTTCGATTCCCTGCCATGGCGCGTCGGATGGCCCTTGGAGCTTACCCAGGGTGACCAGCCTGCCGCCCTAGCCTGATCCCAACGGTTGGCATCACTGAAACGAGTGGATCAGACGCTCACACTGTCTGCAGACGAGCGCAGCAAGCTTGAGGAGCTGCGTCAGTGGATGCGGCGTCATGAGCGCCTTTGCGTGGCCTACTCCGGAGGTGTTGACAGCACCCTCGTGGCGGCGATCGCCTTCGAGCAGCTTGGTTCGATGGCTATGGCGATTACAGGGGTTTCCCCGGCCCTGGCCCCCCATTTGCGCGCTGAGGCCAGGCAGCAGGCCGTTTGGGTGGGAATCGAGCACCGGGAGGTGCAAACCGCAGAGCTGGATGATCCCGCTTA
This sequence comes from Synechococcus sp. BS56D, assembly GCF_004332405.1. Classification (NCBI taxonomy): domain Bacteria; kingdom Bacillati; phylum Cyanobacteriota; class Cyanophyceae; order Synechococcales; family Synechococcaceae; genus Synechococcus; species Synechococcus sp. BS56D. The sequence goes on from NZ_PHQU01000006.1 coordinate 193,199, forward strand.
TTCCAGTAATCCCCAAGACCGTTGCTTCGCCTGCAAGCGAGAACTGCATCGCCATCTAGGTCTCATCGCCGCGGCAGCCGGGGCTGCCCAGGTGGTGGATGGGGTCAATCATGACGATCTTGGGGATCACAGACCAGGAATCGATGCGGCGCGTCTGGCCGGCGTGCGTTCCCCGCTGGCGGAATTGGCCATCGACAAGTTGATGGTGCGCAGCCTCTCCCGTGTTCTTGGTTTCCCCTGGTGGAATAAGCCAGCCCAGCCCTGCTTGGCCTCTCGCTTTCCCTACGGCGATCCGATTGCCGCGGAGCGTCTGCGTCGGGTCGGGGCGGCCGAGGAGTGGTTGCGCCATCAGGGATTCCCTGAGGTGCGCGTGCGCAGCCATGGCCAGGCGGCCAGGGTGGAAGTGCCTGTGGACCGAATCGCTTCCTTGGTGGAGCCTCAGCTGCGCAGCGCCCTCGTGGAGGCACTGATGGGATTTGGTTTCACAGCGGTCAGTCTCGATCTAGAGGGGTTGGTCAGCGGCAAGCTCAACCGCGATCGGTTCCAAGATCGCGGTTAAAGCCTTTGGCATGGACTCGTTGTCTGATCCGTGATGGATCATTGCCATCAGCCTTTCAGAGGCGACCTTCGCAAGGCACCTCTGATTCGTGGGGCTGACTTTGATTCAGGCCGCTGAAAGACTCGGCGTCCGTTCGCTATCGACCAAGGCTGCCGGTGTCTCCCGCAGGAAACTGCGAAGGGCATGGCGACCTGCCTTGAGCTCCTTACGGAGAACGTCGCAAGCTCGTTCAGGCATGGTGTGATCACCACACGTGAAAACATCGATAGCGGCGTAGCCACTTTCGGGCCAGGTGTGGATGGAAATGTGAGATTCAGCCAGGAGAGCTAGTCCCGTCACGCCCTGTGGTTCGAACCGATGGGTGATCAGGTTGAGGAGTGTGGCACCAGCACGTTTCGCTGCTGTCGTGATGGTGGTCCTCAGAAAGGCTTCGTCGTCGAGCTTGCTGGTGTCGCAGTCGTAAAGCTCGAGAATGCAGTGTTTGCCCACCATGTCGGTGGCACTGGGTGTGGTGGAACTGTCGGCTGGCGAGGAATCGGCGCCGCCCCATCCCGGGTTGGGATGCAGGCAAGACAGGGTCTGCTCCATCAGGGCTCAAAAGAAAACAGCTCTCGACTTTACCTCAGGTTCCCGTTGGAAGCCAGATAGTCGGCCTCGACGATCTGGGCGTGCTGATGCCATTGCCCTTCAAAGGCATCGAGATGCGTGGCGCTCACCAGGCACTGGTGGGAGGTTCCGACCGCTTCAAGGAGAGCCAGCTGGCGTACAGGATCCAACTCAGCCAAGACATCATCCAGCAGCAGGAGTGGTGGCTCCCCCCACAGCTCCCCTACCAGCTGCAGCTCCGCCAGCTTGAGGGCTAGCACCAGAGTGCGCTGCTGCCCAGCGCTGGCGAAGCGACGCGCTGAGGTGCCGTTCAGAAGGAGATCGATTTCGTCGCGGTGGGGGCCAACCCTGCAGGAGCCAAGGCGTGCTTCCTCTGGCCGTTGGATCCGGAGCTGGTGCTGAATCGCTTCCCGCCAGGGTTCCTCCGCCTCCTCTCCCTCCAACACGCTGCCGGGCCGGTAGTTCAGCTCAAGGCTTTCGTGGTTGTCGCTCAGGCGTCTCTGCCAGGCAGCGGCTAGAGGTTGGAGTCGGCTTAGGGCCCGGCGGCGCCGGCGATGAATCCTGGTGCTCACCAGGGCCATCTGTTCATCGAAGGCATCGAGCAAGTGATCGAATGCAGGTCCTTCTCGGTGTTGTCGCCAGAGCTGGGCTCGCTGGCGCAGGAGCCGCCCATAGCGACTGTTCAACTCGCTGTAGATCGGCTCAAGCTGCAGCACCACCCTGTCGAGCCACTGTCGGCGAAGCGCCGGTTCCCCTCGCACCAGATGGAGATCCAACGCACTGAAGCCGACGCAGCGCAGGGGGCCGATCAGATCCAGTTGACGTTCCAGCACCTTGCCGTTGCGGCGGGCTTGGCGACCACCTCGCCGGCGCAGCTCGAGCTCCAGCTGATCCTGGTCTGGCGTGATGGCTCGCAGCAGAGCCCTGGGCTGATCCCACTGCACCAGATCCTGATCCTGGCTGGAGCGATGGGAGCGCAGGCTGCCAAGTAGTTCAACCGCTTCAAGCAGGTTGGATTTTCCGATCCCGTTGCTGCCGATGACGAGCAAGCGGGGTGATTCGATCTCCAGCTGCAGATGGCTGTAGTTGCGGAAACCCTGCAGTTCGAGCCGGTGAAGCCGAATCGGTCCGGGTGCGACGTGTCGCTAAGGTAATCGGATCGGGGAGGTCTGCGGATCCACCCCCTGCAGCGGCGTTTGCCGTTGTGGGCATGTAGCTCAGTTGGATAGAGCATCAGATTCCGGTTCTGAGGGTCGGGGGTTCGAGTCCCTCCATGCTCGTGGTCAGTTTTGCGGTCTTCGCCTCGTCAGCGGAGCTTGAGTCCCATGGCTCGGATTCCGCCGGGATCCAACACAAACCCTTGATTCTTGAGTGCGGCAAGCGCTGAGGACGGTGCCGCGATTGAAATACTGCAACCTGGTAGATCTCGACGGAGGATTGCCAGGGAGCGATGCACTAAAACGACAGTCAACTGGGCCTGATTCGCCCCAGGTCGAACCGCCAACGTCCATAGGTTGGCATTGAGAGCACGATCGCTGGTGGCGCGCACGAAGCCGAGGAGCTGACCATCGTTCTCTGAAACGATGCTCAGGCACCAAAGACTCCGTTCCAGGGCTGCTCCCCAACGCTCCGGAGGTAGGCACGGTTCAGCGCAGGCTTGGAGCAGCTCATTGATGGCCTCTGCTGAAGGGGGGAGATCCTGATAGAGGGCACAACCGGCGGGAAGGCTGGGGACCGGCGTTTGTTGTCGGAAGGGAAGGAATGACACTCAGCCGGTGTTCCGCATCCCTGCAGCGATCCCATTGATGGTGAGCAGCGCCCCGCGCAGCAGCTCGCTGCGGCTGTAGGTGCGGCCATCGGGATCGGTGTTCGGGGCCTCGCTCATGGGTGGTTGACGGTTTTGATCGCGCAAGCGCCGAAGGAGTGCGACCTGCAGGAATCCGAGGGGCACGATCGTGCGGTTGCGTAGGTCCACTGAAAGCTGCAGCGCGGGATCACCGTCCAGGAGCCGATCTTGACCGGTGATTTCGAGCACGAGCTGTCGCGTGAGGTCGTGCTCTGCCGCGATGGTGGCGTAAATGCGTTCAAAGGCTTCGCGGTGGTCGGCTCTGCCCAGGCTGGACACGTAATGGTGGGCAAGGTCAAGGTCAACCTTGGAGAGCGTCATCTCCACCTTGGAGATCAGCATCCGGAAGAACGGCCAGCGCTGGTGCAGCCGGCGCAGCAATTCCAATTGTTCAGGATCGGAACTCACCTCCTCAGCGAGTGCGGTGCCAACGCCAAACCAGCTGGGTAGGAGGAAGCGACTTTGCGTCCAGCCGAAGACCCAGGGAATTGCCCGAAGGCTAGAGAGATCCTTCGCACCGCTCTTGCGCCTTGCCGGTCGGCTGGAGATCTGCAACTTGCTGATTTCCTCGATCGGCGTGACTTGCTGGAAAAAAGCCACTAAGTCGGGATTGTCGTGGACCAGAGCTCGGTAGTGGCTGCGGGACCGGCTGGCCAGCCGCGCCATCAATTCATTCCAGCTGGGGGTGGCATCCAGTTGATTGGTCACCAAGCTGTTCTGAACCACAGCCGTGCTGACCGTTTCCAGGTTGTAGAGCGCCAGTTCGGGAAGGCTGTATTTCGAGGCCAGGACCTCTCCCTGCTCCGTGATCTTGATGCGTCCCTGCAGAGTGCCACTGGGCTGAGCCAAGATCGCCTGGTAAGCAGGGCCACCTCCTCGTCCCACGGAGCCCCCGCGGCCATGGAACAGGCGCAGGGCGACGCCGTGGCGGCTGGCCAGATCTTGGAGGGCGATCTGGGCCTGATGGATTTCCCAGTTGCTCGAGAGGAAGCCTGAATCCTTGTTGCTGTCGGAATAGCCCAGCATCAACTCCTGGAGGGGCTGGGCTTGTTCGCCAACCCGGGGCAACAGTTGTATGTAGAGCGGATTCTCAAACAGCTGGCCCATCACTTCCGGCGCCCTCTGCAGGTCCTCAACCGTTTCAAACAGGGGCACGACAAGCAGATCGGCGTGATGAGCAGCCGGATCCACCAGGCCCGCTTCCTTGGCCAAGAGCAGCACCTCCAGGAGATCGGAGACGGTGTGACTCATGGAGATCACGTAGGTGCGGCAGATGCGACTGCCGAACTCCTCCTGAAGGCGATGGAGCATCCGGAACACCGCGATCGTCTCCGCGGTGGTCGAAGACCATTCAACGGCTGGAGGGATCAGCGGGCGGCGTGTCTGCATTTCCGAGAGCAGCCATTGAACCCTGGCCGCTTCATCCATCTCGCCGTAGGCGGTGGGAAGTCGCAGATAGCGGGTCAGCTCATCGAGGGCATCACTGTGGCGCGTGCTCTCTTGGCGAATATCGAGACTGGCGAGGGAAAACCCAAAGATGTGCACCTGGGTCAGCAAGGTGTCCAGTGGTTCGCAAGTCAGCTCGGTGCTCACCAAGCTGTTACGGATCAGCTCGAGATCACTACGGAATTCAGCGACGGAGTCGTAGTGCAGCGCTTCGGCGCTGTTCCCGGCGGCGGCTTCAGTCGGGCAAGGAATCAGTCCCTCTGGAGGGGTGCGCCAGCCTGCATCCGAGAGCTGTTGGTTGCGTTGCTGTGTGAGCCGCAAGCGTTCCAGCATGTAGCTCAGCTTCAGTCGATAAGGCTCCAGGCGGTAGCGAGCTGCCCGCTCTTCATAGATCTCGGGAAAGCGCAACCGGTCCATTTCCAGCGATTCCAGGAGCGGTGCGCTCACCTGACTCCACTGCATCGAAATGCTCAGCTGGTCGCGCAGGTCCTGCACCGCTGAGACGTAGCGATCGAGCATCAGCTGGCGCTGATAGCAGGCGGTGCGCCAGGTGATTTCAGGTGTCACCGAGGGATTGCCATCCCGATCGGAGCCCACCCAGGAACCAAAGGTGCAGAAGGCTGAGGGGGGGAGGCGAACATCCGGATAGCTCTGTTGGAGAGCCGAGCTGATCCGACGCCGGAGCTGGGGCATGGCATCGAAGAGCACCTGCTGGAAGTAGTGCAGGGCGTAATCGACCTCGTCGAGCACCGACGGCTTGAATTGATGAAGCTCGTCGGTGCGCCACCAAAGACGGATCTCCTCTTCCAACTGTTGGCGCAGGCTGGCTTGATCCCCTTTGCTTACCTCGGTACTGCCCTGTAGCTGTTGGAGCAGGGTTGCCACCCGCCTCTGCTTGTGGCGCACGGTGTGCCGAACAATCTCCGTGGGGTGGGCTGTGAAGACCAGGCGGATATCGAGGTTTTGAAGCAATGCCTCGAGCTGGGCAGGCGGCACGTTCAAGCGTCTGAGTCGCTCGAACAGTTCCTGGAAGGTCGCTGGTTCGGTTTGGCTCGCTAGGGGCGGCGCAAAAGGATCGATCCGATCGGGCTGATCAGCGGAGCGGCTAATGCTCGCCAAGTAGCTGTCTTCCTCAATCCTCTGCTCGAGGATGTTCACCAATTGGAAATAAAGGGAGAACGCCCGGGCCGCGGCGATCGCCTCGACCAGATCCATCTCGCGGATCAGCTGAACGACGGCGTCACTCGCGGAACTCTGGGGTTCGCTGGCGAGGGGAGCACTCAGTTGCTTCATCTGCAGCAAGCGCTCTGCTTGCTCAGGAGGGCACTCACTGCGCAGAACGGTTTCCCAGAGGTCCTCCACCAGCTCCAGGCGCTGCTGGAGCAGTTGATCTCCGCCCGGCGCTGGCGATGCCAAACCGCTGGGGTCGCACTCGGTGTTGAGGGCGGAGGTCGAAGGCATCAGGGGTCGGCCGTCTGCGGGTCTGGCCATGATCATCCCAAAACGCCTGAATCGCTGCTCATGGGGAGCTCTTCGGTGGCCATCTCGGCGATGGCGGTGCGCATCACCTCTCGGATGGGGGTTCCGCTGGCATGGGCATTGAGCCAGCGCATCGCCTGATTGCCGTCCTGCAGCACCTTGTCGATTGGTGCCAAGCGGGAGCTGAGGCCCAATCTCATGGCCTGGGGTTGGACGGATGCCAGCAAGAGACGCACCCAGTCTTTGCCGTTGATCGGGCGGCCGTCCTGCCAGTGCCGTAGTTCGGCATCAAGACTGCATCGGGCTGCAGCAGTTTCATTGGCATCGCAAAGGTCGGCCAGCTGATCCAGCGTGAGGGAGCTGCTTTGCAGTGGGTCCAGCCCTTCCGCTCCTTCCAGTAGGGCGATCACACGGAGCTCAAGCAGTGTGGTGACCGCCAGCAGCAGGTCTGGATCGCTGATCAGGTCGCAGATGCGCAGTTCGAGCCTGTTGAGTTCATGAGGACGTCGTGGACCGTTGGGGCGCACAGACGTCCACAAATGGCGAACGTTGTGCATGCTTCCCGCCTGCAGCTGCTCCTCCATCCACTGCACATAGTGGGTTTGGTCACGGAACAGAGGCACCTGGGGTGGTGTGAGGGGGAACTGCAGCCAACGTTGGGAATGGGCTCCGGTGACGGCGCCTCCCAGGAAGGGGGAGCTAGCGCTCAGCGCCAGCCAGAGGGCTGCTTCGCAACGCACAAGGCGCAGGGCCCGAAACAGATCATCGGCGGCGGCGATGCCAAGGTTGATATGGATGCTTGCGGTCACCACTCGGGTGCCGTAGCTGCGTTCGATCAGATCGTGATAAGGATTGTCGGGGTTCGTACGTTCGAATCGACTCGGGTCTCCCAGGCTCAGGCAGCTTCCGGGAAGCAGGGTGAGCTGGCGAGGTGCCAGCCACTGACGCAGCCGGCGTCGAGGGCTGATCAGGGCTTCCCGCAGGGAGCTGTAGTCGGCCTCTGGTGCCGTGACGTATTCGAGGTTCCGCTGGTCAGGCTCGGTCACGAAGCCCTCCAGCTCACGGCATGCCTGTGCGGCGACCCCGACGTTCTCTCCGTCAGGCCGGCCTGTGAACAGTTCCACCTCGAAGCCCTTCAGGAGTAGGGGATGGCTCATGGGGGCGGATCCCCGAGGCAAGCGATGGCCGCCAGCATGCCGCGGGCCTTGTTGAGAGTTTCCTGGTATTCAGCTTCGGGTTTGGAGTCGGCTACCACACCCGCTCCGGCCTGCACCTGAACCCGCCAACCCCCATCCGGATCCGGGCGAACCACCATGGTGCGAATCGTGATGGCGGTGTTGAGGGCTCCGGCCAGATCGACTGCGCCATAAACGCCTGAATAGGGCCCACGTGCCTCAGGCTCCAAGGCATGAATCAGCTGCATGGCCCGGATCTTGGGTGCACCGCTCACCGTGCCAGCAGGAAAGGCTGCCATCAGCAGATCCCAAACGTCTCTCCCTGAGGCAAGGAGCCCTTCCACCTCGCTGACGATGTGCATGACATGGGAATAGCGCTCGATCACCATCAGGTCGCGCACCTGCACTGAGCCGGGCTGACAAACCCTGCCCAGATCGTTGCGGCCCAGGTCCACCAGCATCACGTGCTCGGCCCGCTCTTTGGGGTCGGCGAGCAGCTCTGCCTCCAGTTGGCGATCTTCCTGCTCGTTGCGCCCTCGAGGGCGGGTGCCGGCAATGGGCCGCAAGCTGGCTTGGATCCCTTCCGGAACGGGCTCGGCTTTCACCATCACCTCTGGACTGGAGCCAATCAGTTGCCAGTCCCCGAAGTCGAAGAAGGCCATGTAGGGGGAAGGATTGACCATCCGCAGGCTCCGATAGAGCGCTAGGGGCTCATGGGGTACACGCGTTTCCAGGCGCTGACTCAGCACCAGCTGGAAGACGTCGCCGGCGGCGATGTGCTCGCGGCCGCGGCGGACGGCCTGTTCGAAATTGTCCTGGCTGCGATTGCTCCGGGTCTGTGGTGATGTCTGTTCACTCGGTCGCCAGCGCAAGGGGCGAATCGGGGGCAGTGGGGCCGCCATGCGCTCCTCGAGGCGCTGGATGCGCTGGAGGGCATCCTCCCAGGCTTCTTCGGCGTTGGCGGCGCTTGCATGGCTTCCGCTCAGATCGCCGTAGGCAACAGCAGTGATGAGGCGCTTGGCCTGGTCGATGATCAAGATGCTGTCCATCAGCATCCAGACTCCATCCGGCGGATCATCGAGAGCTGATGGATGAACCGGGACCGTGGGTTCGATCCAGCGGATCAGCTCATAGCCCCAGATGCCGTAGAGCTGGCCAAGGGGCGGCAAGCCAGGAATCGAAGCGGTTTTGTAAGCCTCCAAGCTGCTGCGCAGCAGCTCAAACGGATTGCCCTCAAAGCGCTCTTCTTTCCCATCGCGCCAACACTTGGTGAGCTGATGCCCTCGGGCTGTGAGGGTCCACAGAGGATCGCAGGCGATCACGCTCCACCGGCCAAGGGTTTCACCGCCCTCGACTGACTCAAGAAGAACACCAGGAGGACGCCCCTCCCCCACTTTCAGCCAGGTGGTGAGAGGGGTCTCCAGGTCGGCAGGCCAGCTTTGTGCAACAGGAATGAACCTGGCACCAGCGGCAGCTGCCTCGAAGAAGGCGGCGCGGTCAGGGCTGAGCATGAAGGGATTGTTGCAGCCGACCGTTGACCGCGGGGCTCAGGCGTCGAAGGTGTTGCGACCGCTGAACTTCAGGGTGGCGGGATCTGGGTTGGCACCGATCCGACGGGGGTTATGGCCCACCATGGCGCGGCCATCGTTCACCTTTTCAGGGAAAACGCCGTCCTTGGGATGGAGGAACTCAGTGTCACCACCGGGGAAGATGCGATAGATCTTGTAGTCCTCGATCCGGGGCTTGAACTTGGTGCGCAGCTGGGTGCCAAGGGCAAGACACTGCTCTTTGCGAGCGAAATACATGATGTTTTCGCCCTGGTTCATCATCGCCGCGCCACCGGTGGGAAGCTCAAAAGCCTGGGCGGAGGAGCTGGTCCAGGTGATGGCGTACTTCTCTTCGGTCTCTGCGGCGTTCAGAAGTCCACCGGTGCTGCCGATGAACTGGGGGAGCTGACCGTTCAACGCCGTTGCTGTCATGGCTGTCCTCGAAAAATCGGCATGCCGTTACGGCTGGAAAGTAGCACCGTGATTAGGGTCTGATCTCACCTCTGGTGGGCAAGCTTCACACCCGTCAACATTGGCTCCTCCCTGCAACGGGGAAGAACACCGTTAGGCCGCGATCCCGCTGCTGGGCGAGACGACCCCCAAGGCTGGCCAGCAGTCGACGCGTAGCCGCCTGACTCAGTTGGAGGCTGCCGGTGCCTGGGTTCCAGCTGAGTACAGGTCCGAGCTCAGCTGTGGGCTCGGCGGTTCCAAGGCCTCGCCCCTGCTCACTGGGGTTGTAACCGCGGATCTGTAGTTTCAGTCGGGCTCCGGCAGGGCGCAGTTGAAGCACGAGTTGGCCGCCCTGTTGCAACCCCCGACTGCTGCGGTCGATCAGTCCTCCGAGCATCGGTTCCAATCGGCTTGGGTCACTGAGCACCGCTGGGAGATTCGGGCTGATCTCAATCTGCAGAGTCAGACCTCGCCGCTCTAGGAGCATCTGCCACCCAGGAGCCAGATGCTGGAGTACGGCGCCTAGATCTGTCTGGGCCAGTTCTGCTGGCTCAGTGGATTGTCGCTGCAGTTCGGCAGCGTGGAAAATCAGTCCGAAGCGGTCGATCTGCTCGGTGCATTCACTGTCGATCTGCTGAAGTCGTTCCATGACCACCGGTGCAAGATCGCGGCGTCGCAGCAGGGATCGGATCAAGGTGCGGATTGTGGCGAGCGGTGTTCTGACTTCATGGGTGATCGCTTCCAACAAGGAGAGTTCCGCTTCGGCTCCGCCCTCGTACTGATCGCCCTCGATCGGCTCGTTGCTGTCCCCTCGCCCAGGCTCGTCCCTCAGGGTCTGAAGGGTCAGACTGGGGGCCATGCGCGCCAGGCGCTCCGCCACCACTGGCCAGAACTGCTCGCCGTAGGCGCTACTGCTCTGCAGAGAGCCCAGGGCTCGGATTGCGTCATGGAGCGCATCGGCCTGATCTGGGGCATCCGCGCGAAGGCGTTGTTCCAGCAAGCTCAGGATGGCGCCGAGGGTCTTTGGGTCACTGCGCATGAGCAGCTGTCTCTGGTCCGGCGGGCCTTGAAGGGCCAGTGCCACCTGCAGCGTTGGCTGGATGACGACGAGCAGTGGATCGTGGCCATCGTCTGGGTGCAGCGGCAGCTGTTTGTAGGGATCACCGGGCGCTGCTGTCGGTCCAGCCGGACCGAGCTGCGGTAAACCCTGGGGATTGGGGCTCCATACCCAACCGCGCATCGCCTTCAGCAGGGTGGGGTCATAGAGGGCAGGGAGGGGGGCCGCCAGCCACAGCCCACCCGTGGTTGAGTTTTGCTCCTGCAGTTGCTCCTGGAGGGTGTCGAGCGCGGCCCACCAGAGACGGCGTGCACTGGCATCGTCAGATCCGGAGGGGGGGACGCCTTCGGCCATGCAGGCCTGAATGGCCTTCAGTGATGGGGAGGTGGTCACCGGTTCTGGGTGTTGCGTTCCCTGCGAGCGACCGAAAGACAAAGGCCGAGCGCGATGAAGTTCACAACCATGGCGGATCTCCCATAACTCATGAACGGCAGGGGGATCCCTGTCACTGGGCCAAGGCCGATGGTCATGAAGATGTTCACCACCACTTGGAACATCAGCATGGTGGCCACTCCGATCACGATCAGCGATTCGAAGTCCGTGCGAGACCGGCTCGCCACCTGGAGCATGCGCCCCATCAGCACGGCGAAGCCCACCACCACCAGCACCGTGCCTAAGTAGCCCGTTTCCTCACCAAGAGCGCTGAAGATGAAGTCGGTGTGCTGTTCGGGAATGAAGCGAAGTTTTGTGAGCTGGCCCTGCAAGAGCCCCGTGCCGAACCACCCTCCAGATCCGATCCCCACCGTGCTTTGCAGGAGGTGGTAGCCGCCGCCTAGGGGATCTTTGCTGGGGTCTAGAAACAGCACGAGGCGATCCCGTTGGTAGTCCTTGAGCCCATGCATCCACAGCCAAGGGGTGATCAGGGACACAGCTCCCTGGATCGCCAGAACGGCTCCAGCTGCCAGTCGCTTCCACGGGAGGGACCGGTAAGCCACCAGCATCATCAGCGGCACCCAAGCCGTGAGAGCCCAAGGGAGGAGGCCAGCCAAAAGTGCCGTGCCCAGGGGGGCTAAGAGCAGCACTAGCCATGCAAACGGCATCCCCGACCAATAGAGCATCGTGAGCAGGAGGGCTCCGAACACCAGGGAGGTGCCGAGGTCGGGCTGGATGAAGACCAGAAGCCAGGGAAGGGAAATCACCCCGAGTGGGCGGAGGAGGTCAACCGGTCGCTCCACGGGGTGCCGGTCAAGCACCGCAGCCAACAGAAGAATGGCTGAAAGCTTGGCGAATTCCGACGGCTGCACGTGCACTCCAGCAATGCTGATCCAGCGCTGGGCTCCGAGAGCGGATGTGCCGATCAGGCGTACAGCGATCAGGCTGATCACCGTGAGGCCATAGATGGGGATCAACAGCGGTTTGAGCCGTTCCAGGTTCAACCGGGCCAGAAGCAGGGCAATCCCGACCCCGAAGGCCGCTGTAATCCAGTGTTGGTACCAGTCGGCGTATTCGGCCTGACGCTGGGTGCTGGCGATCAACACCCCCGCGATGGCGACAAGGGCCAGGGGGATCCACCAGAGGACACGCTCGGTGCCCCTGCGTCGGCTTCCCATGCCCGGTAGGCGCGAACGACGCCTCCGATTGGCCCATGGCAAGCCGCTTTGCATGATCAGTTGCTCTGGGCGATCAGGGGAAGGACCGTCTCGGCCAACTGAATGAAGACCTGAGCACTGGCAGATTCAGGTTGGCTGATCACAATCGGCCGCCCTTGATCTCCGCCTGAGAGCACGGGCATTTCCAGGGGGATTTTGGCCAAAAGATCGGTCTCGAACTCATCAGCGAGCCGTTGGCCGCCCCCTTCACCGAAGAGGGCGTAGCGGCGTTCCGGTTGATCCGGAGGGATGAACTCGCTCATGTTTTCGATCACCCCCAGCACGGGGATCGACATCTGCCGGAACATGGCCAGGCCGCGACGGGCATCCTGAAGTGCCACCTGCTGCGGAGTGGTCACAATCAGAACTCCGGCCATTGGAACGGCCTGCGCGAGGGAGAGCTGAGCATCACCGGTGCCGGGCGGCAGATCCACCACAAGAACGTCCCGTTCACCCCAGTTCACCTGATAGAGGAACTGACGAATGATGCCGTTCAGCATCGGTCCTCTCCAGATCACCGGCTGGTCTTCGTCGATCAGTAGGCCCATCGAAACCATGGCGAGTCCACAGGTTTCGATGGGGGTCATGCGTTGCTCGCTGCCGCTCCCCTCCACCTGCGGCGTCTGGTCCGCCACGCCAAGCATGGTGGGAGCGTTGGGTCCGTAGATATCAGCATCCAGAAGCCCCACCTTGAGCCCCTGGCGCGCCAGGGCACAGGCCAGGTTCACGGCCACGGTGCTCTTGCCGACACCGCCCTTGCCACTGCTGACCGCGATCACCCGTCGAACGCCTGGAATCGCTTGTCGCTCTGCCACTTGACCGTGGCCGGCATGGCCGATGCCACCTGGCTGCGTTCCAGAGTGCTGGGGTGGTGGCGATCCCACTTCGATCTGCACATCGCTGATGCCGTCGATTTCCAGCAGCCTGGTTCGACTCTCCTGAACGATCCGCTCGCGCTGGCTCTGGGCAAATCCGGGCAAATTCAGCCGAATCACCGCTCGAGGTGGGCTGACGCGGATGCGGTCAATCCAGCCAAGTTCCAGGGCTGAACGTCCGCTGCCGCTGTCGACGATCGCTGTCAGAGCCGTTGTCGCCTGTTCTGCCGTGGCCATACGTCGCTGCCGTCGGGCCGGAGCCTAGGAGTGTGTTCCCATGACAGACCTTCACGTGCACTTGTGCAGGGTGCCCGCAGGCTGAAATGGTTCAAGCCAGTTCCTGCGGGATGCCACCCATGGTTCGTTCACTGCTGCGTCGCCTCAGGGGCAGATCCTCCGAGACTGGACAAGCGTCCATCTCCTCGGATGCCGCGGCCTCTAAGCCTGCGAACAGGGCTCTTCAGCGCCCGCCCGCCGACTCCAGGGATCGTGCCAGGGCTCTGGTGATGGGGCTGCAGGACGAGATCTGTGCGGGCCTAGAGCGCCTCGATGGCCTTGGCCGCTTTCAGGAGGAGAGCTGGGATCGACCGGAGGGTGGCGGCGGGCGTTCGCGTGTGATGCGTGAGGGCCGCATCTTTGAGCAGGGCGGGGTGAATTTTTCGGAGGTCCATGGTCTGGAGCTTCCACCCTCGATCCTGCGCCAGCGTCCTGAGGCGAAGGGGCATCCATGGTTTGCCACCGGCACGTCAATGGTGCTTCACCCACGAAATCCCTATGTGCCGACGGTGCACCTCAACTACCGCTATTTCGAGGCCGGCCCGGTCTGGTGGTTCGGTGGTGGCGCTGACCTGACACCTTTCTATCCATTCCTGGAGGATGCCCGGCACTTTCATCGTCAGCACAAACAGGCTTGCGACTCGGTCAGCCCTGAGCTCTACAACGTGTTCAAACCCTGGTGTGATGAGTACTTTTTCCTCAAGCACCGTGGAGAGACCCGGGGCATCGGCGGGATCTTCTACGACTACCAAGACGGCAATGGTCAGCTCTATAAGGGCCAGGATCCAGAGGGTCCTGCGGCCCATGCCGCCACAGCAATTGGTTCCGTTCCTCTCGGCTGGGAGCAGCTGCATGATCTGGCCCGCGCCTGTGGTCAGGCCTTCCTGCCGGCTTACAGCCCGATTGTCGAGCGACGCAACAATCTTCCCTATGGCGATCGGGAGCGTCAGTTCCAGCTCTACCGACGGGGTCGCTATGTCGAGTTCAACCTGGTGTGGGACCGAGGAACCATTTTTGGCCTTCAGACCAATGGCCGCACAGAATCGATCCTGATGTCACTGCCGCCTCTTGCTCGCTGGGAGTATGGCTACAGCGCACCCGAGGGTTCAAGGGAAGCGTTGCTGACGGATCTGTTCACGCGTCCTCAGAACTGGTTTGACGATCCATCCCTCGAGGCGCGCTGTCAGCCCCATCAGGCCGTGAACTGAGCGGGGCCTCGGGGGGCGACTGCGGAAGTGCGAGGACCAGGGCTTCGGTGATTCGGCGGGCGATGGTGCTCAGGCTCGCCTGTCGCCCTTCAGGAGAGCGAAGCCCTGCCTCAAGAGCTCCCTCTAATTTGCCGATTTCAAGAATGCTGATCCCTCGACGCGGTGCTCCTAAGCCCCCGCGGAATCGTTTGGGATAGCGGCCGAAGGCGATGGCAAGACTTTCGTCGAACCGATTCAGTGGGCGATTCAGGGCGGGAATCAGGCCCGATCCGAAGCCATCGGGTCCATAGGCGTCGAAGTGAATTTCGAGCGCATAGCCGCCTGCAGCACTGTGGCGGCGACCTGCCGACCAGTTGGTCCGCGGATCGTCCTCGTCGTGGATCGTCAAACTCGCTGGCGAGTAAGCACGGATGTTCAGACCTCGCTGGCGTCCCAGGGCGACAACCGCATCGCGGACCGCAAGGTTCCAGTACAGCTCGTCACGCATCCGGCCATCCATCGGCTCGGCCCTGTGGAGATCAACAGCGGCTCCGGCGGTGCCAGAACCCTCGATCCCCTGGGAATCGGCATGGCCTGCGAGCACGAGAATCGGCATCCGGGGCTCGACGCCAGCTCGTCCCTGCCATTGGGCCTCAAGGCTGACTTCAGGGCCTGTCAAAGGGTCCACCCCTGGCGGCAGAGGCGCATCTGCCGCGGTCGCCAAGCCCAGCATCGTGAAGGCTGATGTCAAGCCCACCAGGGTGAGGGAGCGCAGCATGGCCTTGTTCCTCAAATGGGAGAGGAGAGCAGAGAGCCGTCGCTGGCAAGATCCAGCGGCCCTGCCAGGGCCAGTTCGAGGGCGATCAGCTCATCCCGGTGGGCGCGCAGCCGTAAGGTGCTGCCGCCATCCGCATCGCCTCGCATCAAGCGGATCTCGAGGGATTCGGGGCGGCGAGCTCTGCGCTGATAAACAAGGCCCGCCAGTGGACCAAGCAGGGCCAGTCCTAGGGGCCACCAGCCCAGCATCGGGCTCAGTTCCCTGAGCACAAGGCCTAGGCAGCCTGCTCCGATGGCACCAAGCGTCGAAAGCAGCAATGCCAATGACGTGCTGGCCTCCACGGTCGCCTCAAAGCGCAGCACCTGTCGCTCGGCATCGCCACTCTTCTGGCTCCAGCCTCGTCGCTCCAGCCATGTGCTCACCCCGTCCAGCACCTCTAGGGCAGGACGGGGTGACTGCACGTCCACAACTGTGGTGCGGTCTTTGCTGGCTGCCCTGAGGAAAAACACCAGGCCGATGGCCAGCAGGAGGGTCAGCAGCAGTGTCGAGGTCTGAAAGGAGGGCATCCGACGCCGTTCTGTCGCAGCTGCCCATCCGTTCTAGGTCGCCGCCGGCAGCTGGGGTTGGCAGAGATGGTCCATCAGCCAGCGCTGCCAAGGACCCATCAGCCGCTCAGCTGATTCACGCGCCTCGCTGTTGAGGTGAAGCATGCTGCGGGGGCGGCCGCGGCTTGGACAGCGTTTGCTGTAGTGGTCGAGCATGCCCTGGTCATCCAGAAAGCTCAGGGCCTGATGCAGGACGGTTTCCGACAAGCGCAGTTCGGGATGGTCATGCTCCAGTCGATGCAGCAGCCCTGAGGGGTAGCTGTCGTTCTGCAGAAGGCAGTCGAGTACCCAGCACACGGCGAGTTCCAGATCCAGAAAACGCGGAGGCGGCTGACGGAAGTAACGCTCGATATCGGCCAGGCAGGCGCGGGTGTGTTTGCGGCGGGTCTGCACGTCGGTCGCTAAGTCTCATTTGTGTCTAACTCGGTCTCATTCTGTTTTTCAAGTCTGGAGCGAAAAGTGTTTGCTGCCCGCGATCAAAGTGGTGGGATGTCTCGTCTCACGGTCTCTGGTTGGCTCATGGCTGAACTCGCTTCTCCCCCCAAGGACTTCTCGGTGTTTGATGGCGATCTCGATTCCGTCTGGTTCGAGCGCTACGCAGCGGCATCACGGCTGGCGGTGGACACCGAGGCCATGGGGCTCATCCATGGCCGCGACCGGCTCTGTCTGGTGCAGCTTTGTGATGCTGACGACAACGTCTGTTGCATTCGCATTGCCCTTGGTCAGACGGAGGCGCCTCGCTTAAAGGCCCTGATGGAATCCAGCACCGTGGAGAAGGTGTTCCACTTCGCCCGATTCGATGTGGCCGCCCTCGCCAGCGGTTTGGCCATCGCGGTGAATCCGATCTTCTGCACCAAGGTCGCCAGTCGTCTGGCGCGCACCTACAGCCCAAGGCATGGTCTCAAGGAGGTGGTGCTGGAGTTGGTAGGAGTCGAGCTCGATAAGCAGGCGCAAAGCAGTGACTGGGGCAGGGTCGATCAGCTCAGTGACACGCAGCTGGCCTATGCGGCGAATGATGCCCGCTTCCTGCTGCCAGCCCGGGAGCGACTCGAGGAGATGCTGAGACGAGAGGGCCGTTGGGAGCTTGCTCAGCGTTGCTTCCAGTGCATTCCGGTGATGTCGGAACTAGATCGTCTGCGTTTCACGCAGACCTTTGAGCACTGAACCTCAGTCTTCCAGCATGAAATGTTCGTCCCCTGGGCTGGCCGCCAGCAGAGCATCGAGTCCGGGGTTTGCGTCCTCGCCCTGTGAGGCCCTGGACACCTGTGCCTCGTCGAGGAGTTGTGAAGCGATGCGTTTGCGTGCTTCCAGATCTCTGACTCCTTCCTGGGCTGCTGCGTACTCGACCTGGCGCCGGGCAGCTGCCTGACTAATGCTCAGGCAGCTGGCCAGTTCGGCGCAGAGCCTTAAGTAGTCACGGTCCTGAATGGCGGCCATGGTGGACGGGGCAGGATCATTCAGTATCTGCGATGAACTGATCCAAGATCCTGCGGGCCAGCGCTGTGCTTCCACCGGGACGCCCCATGCGTTGGCGACCGATGCGGCCCAGTTCATTCCGCAGGGAGGGGTCGTTGAGCAGAAGGCTCAGGCGCTCCTGGAGCTCGGATCGGGAGCGGCAGGGGAGGACGGCCCCCCCCAGCAGTCGGCTCTGTCGCTTGGCGAAGCCGCGGGTGAACTGCGGACCAGGACCGGGGAGAGAGAGGGCGGGGATACCCAAGCCAACAAGTTGTTCCGTGGCGGTCCCCGCGGTGGCTAGCCCCACCTCCGCCCAGCCTGCCCAGCGGTCGAAGCGACCGCTGCCAAGCAGGAGCAGATGCACGCCCTTCACCCAGCAAGCCGTCGCCTCCAGGGATGCAGCAGGGGGCGGGCAAGGCCGATAGCCGAGAGTTTCCAGCAGGGGAGCCAGTTGGGATTGATCCGGTTGGGAGCCCGTGGTCATCAAAAGGGCCAGGGGGACCGAGCTCGGGAATCCTTCCAAGGAGCGCAGCAGACGTTCGGCGTTCTGGAGGGCTTCCGGCATCCGACTGCCGCAGAGCAGCATCAGTCGCCTGCAACGCTCCAGCGCGGAGGGGGGCTCCGTGGCATGCAGCGCATCCATCATTGGGTTGCCCGGAGCTTCTGCTGGGACGCCACGGCGTCTCAGGCCTCTCGCGGTGATCCGGTCGCGCATGGCAACAAAGCTGCAGCGACGACTCCGCATCAGTAGCCATTCCCAGGGATCCCATTCACTGCCCTTGAGGCGGTGATAGTGATCGCTCAAGGCATGGCCAGGACCACTTCGCCAGGTGTAGTCACTTTTGGGGGTGCCGATAAAGCCAAAGCGCCCGCCAGCCGCCCAGGCCAGCAGGAGTGGTAACAGATCACCAACGGCTACCACTGCATTGACCTGCTTGCGCTCTCGACGCAGGCAGCGCCATTGGCGCCAGCTCAACAGGGGCAGGCCGGCACCCAGATCGGCGATCAGGCCCCGGAGGCTCTGATTGCTGAAACCGCCGCTGGGTAGTGCTGCACGGGGTCCGACCCGATGCAGCCAGCCAGCTTCTGTTGCAGCATCAAAGGCGCGTCCCACACCCACCATGGGCAGGACTCGCAGCTTCACCCCTGGGCGGAGCCGATGCAGCGCCTCGAGAATCCGCAGGGCAATGAGATCTTCACCATGTCCGTTGCTCAGCACCAGCAAGCTGCCTGAGGTCTCGCTGATACGATCCGCAGATGGGAGCGCGGCTCCCTGCACGGCGGCATGGCCAAGTGGTAAGGCAGAGGATTGCAAATCCTTTATCCCCAGTTCGAATCTGGGTGCCGCCTTTGCAACGATCCTTTGGATCGCGATTCGGCCCATTCGTTGGCTTGATGGCTTCAGCACCTTGGATGGGTCAGCGTGGGTCGTGGGACAGGGGCTCAAGCTTCTCGGAGCTTGCACGCTGAATCCTGTCAGATCTCCTCTGATGGGCTGTGACAAGCCTGGTGCGCAGCTCACAGGGCGGCGGAGGCTCTCAGCCAGCCACCTTCCGGCAGCTGAGCCTGACAGCGCAGCATCGACTTCTTGATGCTGCAGCGTCCGCTGACCGGCCAGGCCCTGGGAATTCCCTCTGCCAGACCGAGTCTGTCGCTGCTGCTCTCAGCCGCGCTGGATACGGCGCCCTGCCAAGGCTGTGCCAGCAACTTGCAGACGCCGCTCTCGCAGTGCAAAGGCATCGCTTCTGCGCTGGTGATGGCGACAAAGCTCAGCTGACGATTGGATCCTTTGTCGGGACCTGATCCTGTGAATCGAACAAAGAGCAATTCAGGCCCTTTTCGCACCAACTCCACCAGGGCGCAGGGACCCTGGTGGCCGCCTTCAAGGTGATACTCACAGTTCTTGCTGAGGGTTTGCAGCCTGCCAATGGCCGGCGGGGCCGGTTGGTTGGGAGTTGCAGGAAAGGCAGGTCCCCACCCCAGCAACAGCAGGCCTGCAGCGTTCGTCAGCAGCAGGCGGTTAATAGTCACTGTCTGCCACACACATGCCCAGGCAGCGAATGCCGTTCTCAGCTGTGCGTCCGCAATGGTCGCAGAGAACGGTTGTTGGACTCGCCGACGCATTGCTGGAGGTCACGTCCATGCCCTTCTGCTCGATCTGTTCAGCAACCGCTGGTCTGGACGCTTGTCGAGACACGGAGTCGGAGAGAGGACTGAATGGCATGACGATTGCCAATGCTCCGGACACATCTTCAGAGAGCGATCATGGCGCGATGTTGTGGGGAGTGGTGTGACGGGAATCGGTTTTGGGACCTGGTCTTGGGGGAACCAACTGCTCTGGGGATATCAGCCTGACCGGGATGACCCAGAGCTGGCCGCGACCCTGCGCCTGGCGCTGGCCGGAGGCCTAGACCTGGTGGATACGGCCGATTCCTACGGCACCGGTCGCTTCAACGGTCGCAGTGAATCGTTATTGGGGCAGTTTCTAGAGGCTCTTCCAAAGGAGGAGCGCTCCCGGCTCATCGTGGCCACCAAGCTGGCTCCCTTCCCCTGGCGATTGGGACGTCGAGGATTTGAACAGCCCTTTCAGGCCAGCCGAGAGCGCCTGCAGGGACACCTGGATCGGGTGCAGTTGCACTGGAGCACGGCCCGCTATGCCCCTTGGCAGGAGGGCCCTCTTCTGGATGGTCTTGCTGATCTGGTGGAGCGCAAGGCCGTGCGGGAGCTTGGTGTGTCCAACATCGGACCGTGCCGACTGCGTGCACTGCAGGCCCGTCTTGCCTCCCGGTCGATACGGCTGACCAGTGTGCAGGTGCAGATGTCGCTGCTGGCCCCTGACCCGATCAGGGCTGATGGTCTCATCGCGACCTGTCGGGAGCTCGGCATTGAGCTTCTGGCCTATAGCCCGTTGGCCTTGGGCGTCTTGGCCTTGTCTCCTGACGCCGAAATCCCACCAAGCACAGTCCTGAGACGCGGCCTGTTCAGGCGCTTGCTACCCGGAAGTGTCGCGCTGCGTCGGAAACTGGCTGAGATTGCAGCCAACCGCGCAGCCAGTCAGGCCCAGGTGGCCCTCAACTGGTGTCGGGCCCATGGGGCCAAGCCCCTGCCTGGATTGCGCCGCCCCGCTCAGGCTGCCGATACGGTTCAGGCCCTCAGCTGGTCCTTAACAGAGCAGGAGCGCATCGAGTTGGATCAACTCGCTTTGGCGAATCGGGTGCGCATGCCTGCCAACCCCTTTCAGAGCGCCTGATCAGCAGGTTCTTCAGGATCAGGACTGACCACCACTGGCAGGCTGGTCACCGCCGTCTGGAGGGGGACGACGTTGCTGACGGTCGGCGCCGGCGCGGGCTCATTGGCCTCGCTGCGAGTGGATTGCTCGCAGGCGGCTAGTGCTTCCTGCAGGAGTGAATCGAAAGTGGCGCCAGGCAGCCGATGCCTGGCGATTTCCAAGAAGGTGCGAGGCAGTGACTCCCCAGCCGCACTGCGCACGGCGGGGTTGTTTTGGCGATGTTCCTGTTCGTCCTTGATCGCTTTTAGAAAGCGGTGGGTGACGTCTCTCTTGGTGCAGGCCTTGATCAGAGTGTCGCGATCGTTCGCTTCCAGGGAGAGGTCGCTCTCGAGTTCAGTGATGCGCCGCTCCAGGCTGCTGAGGACTTCCTCTGCCTCCTTGCTGATGTGGGAGAGCTGCCCGTCTGAGAGGTGGGGCATGTCAGCCACAAAGACCTTGCCGTGATCCTTCAGCGCCAGATAGGTCGGACGCGGACCCTGCCGATGGGGGCCACCTCGCTCCAGTCCTTGCCCCAGGGGGCGGCGGGGCGGCACGGGGCCAGCCGAAGACCGGCGTCGGGTCGTGCGTTGAGGCTTATCAAAAGGCATCACAAGTAAGGATTTGTCGTCTCTGCTATCGCCTCTTCAGGCATCCAGCTTGTGTTAAGGCTAGTGATCGAAATTAAATCTGTGCTCTAGAGCACAGAGGATGTTGGATTCTGAAGCATTAAGCCGGCAGCCCAACCACCGGCACATCCGCACTTCCAGTGTTGCTGACGATTTCGCCGATTGTCGAGGCCTGTAGCCCCTTGGCCGCGCTGATGGCAATCGCCCGCTCGGCTTCGGCCTCAGGAAGAATGAGGCAGTAACCGATCCCGAGGTTGAAGGTGTGCCAGAGATCCCGTTCCGGGATCTCACCATGGTGTTGAAGCCAGCGGAACAGCTCGGGGCGCTCCCAGCTGCTGGCATCAATGGCCGCTTTGGTGCCATGGGGTAGGCAGCGCGGGAGGTTCTCAGGAATCCCCCCGCCAGTGATATGGGCCATGCCATGCAAAGGGATGCTCTCTTGGAGCAGCGCCTGCACCAAGGAGCCGTAGAGCGTTGTGGGCGCCAGTAGCGCCTGGATGAGTGGTTGCTCGCGCTCGCCAAAGCACGTGGATGCATCCGCATTGGCGAGGCTCAGCACTTTGCGCACCAGGCTGAAGCCATTGCTGTGTACACCGCTGCTCGCCACGCCGACGATGCGATCTCCCACTTCAATGGATTGGCCGTCGATCATGGCGTCCTCCTCGACGACAGCCACGCAGAAGCCGGCAAGGTCATAGCGGCCAGGAGGGTAGAAGCCAGGCATCTCCGCGGTTTCCCCTCCGAGCAGAGCGCAGCCACTCAGGCGGCAGCCCTCGGCGATGCCTTCAACAACGGTGGCCATGCAGTCTGGGGTGAGGGCTCCAGTGGCCATGTAGTCGAGGAAGAACAGCGGTGAGGCTCCACAGGTGATCACGTCGTTGACACACATCGCCACCAGGTCGATGCCCACGTTGTGATGGCCATGGTGCTCCTGGGCCAGTTCCAGCTTGGTACCCACGCCGTCAGTCCCGGACACCAGGAGCGGCGAGCGCATCCCTGCCGGGAGTCGCATCACCCCACCAAAGCCACCAAGGCCCCCGATCACTTCAGGGCGGAACGTTGCTTCCACGCTCGTGCGAATTCGATTGACGAAGGCGCGTCCGGCCTCCACATCAACGCCAGCGGTTTTGTAGTCCATGAATGCTTCTGCGAGGTCAGTCCCCGCCGCCCATCTGTTCCGATCCTCTCTCCTCGACGTTCCGGGGGCGGTCGACTCACTGTCCCCTAGGGCATGAGCCAGGCTTATGCCAGTCAAAAGCTCAGCTCATCGGTTGTTTTGGTTTGGGCGGTCGTTTTCCTCTGTGAGGGGCAGGAGTCTTGGTATGGGGTCTCTGGGGCTGGTCCCTCTTAAGGCCTGGCAGAGGGGGTGTCGCCCAGCTGGTGGTTCTCCTTACGTTCTGATCGTTCTTTGTTTGCTGAGGCTCGCGTAGCTGGGGTGAAGTCTTCTCCCCCTTTGTCGTCACGACATTGCGCCAGCCGCCTGGCATGCGTCCTTCTTTCGTCTTGCTGCTTCTCTCTGGAGTGATTTCAGGTAGCGCAGCGCTTCTGCCGGTCTTGGCTCGTGATCTTGAGGCCGATCCTGTGAGGGATGCCCTTGATCTGGTCCTGAATCAGCCCCTGCCAGATGGAACGGCTTCAGAGACTCCCGTCTCGAACGAGTTATCGGAGCCTGCCAGTGCTGCTCAAGAGCTGCCTTCCGAGCCAGCTCCTGCACCGGTCAAGGCACAGCCTCCTGTCCCTCCAGCGCCAGCAGTCGTCTCTGTAAGCACCGGCGAAGCCAGCTGGTATGGCCCGGGGTTCTTCGGCAATCGCACCGCCAATGGTGAAGTGTTTCGGCCGGGAACGATGACCGCAGCCCATCGCACCCTTCCTTTCGGCACTCGCGTTCGCGTCACGAATCTCTGGAACGGCCGTTCCACCGTGGTGAGAATCAATGATCGAGGTCCGTTCCACGGCGCTCGGGTGATTGATCTCGCCCATGGCGCTGCCAATCAGCTGGGTTTGATTGCTAGCGGCGTGGCCAAGGTCAAGCTTGAGGTGCTGCGCTGAGTCTCCCTGTCCTCAGGACTCTTGGCGATCTGCAGCGATGGCGTGCAGGCAGGTCTGAGCCTGTCCACTTCGTGCCGACCATGGGGTCTCTGCATCAGGGGCATGCCCAGCTGATCCAGAGGGCCCGCACGCTCGGATCAGGCCCTCGCTCGGTTTTGGTGAGTGTTTATGTCAACCCACTGCAATTTGGAGTGGGTGAAGACTTTGCTCAGTATCCAAGGACTCTCCAGGCTGATCTTCAGCTGGCTGCTGAAGCAGGTGCCACAGCCCTTTGGTGTCCTGATGATGGGCAGATTTATCCCGGGGGTGCGCAGGAGGCCTTCCGTCTTCAGGTGCCGGAATCGCTGCAGAACCGATTGTGCGGAGCCCACCGCCCCGGTCATTTCGATGGTGTCGCGACCGTGGTCTGTCGCCTTTTGGCCTTAACCAGGCCCGACTGGCTTGTGCTGGGGGAGAAGGATTGGCAACAGCTCACGATTCTTCGCCATCTGATCGCCGATCTCGGTTTGCCGACGCGGATCAGTGGTTGTGCAACCGTGCGCGATCCAGATGGGCTTGCTTGCAGTTCTCGTAACGCCTATCTCACGGCTTCAGAACGGGTACGCGCTGCTCAGTTTCCAGCTCTGCTTCAGGCCTGTGCTCAGCAGTTTCGGGATCGGGGGACCGCCGTGGATCCAGTTCAGCTGTCAGGTGCCCTCGGCGCTACCGGCCTGGCGGTGGAGTATGTAGATGTCCTGGATCCGATCTCCCTTCAGCCGGCTCGGCCCGATCAGGCCCTATGCCTGTTGGCTGCGGCTGTTCGCTGCGGCCAGACCCGTCTGATCGATCACGTGTTTCTGATGACTCGTTCGCCCATCGTTGCCATCGACGGCCCCGCCGGTGCCGGGAAGAGCACTGTGACCCGTGCTTTCGCTGAGCGTATGGGTCTGCTCTACCTCGATACCGGCGCCATGTATCGGGCCGTCACCTGGTGGGTGCAGCAAAAGGGTGCTGACCCTGCCGATGCCCATGCAGTTGAGCAGCTTCTCACCAATCTTGAGATTGAGCTGGAGCCACTGCGTGATGGCATTCAGACGGTACGGGTGAATGGAGACGACGTCACCGACGCGATTCGAGACCCGCGGGTGACCGCTTCCGTTTCGCTTGTGGCCGCCCATGCCTGTGTGAGAGAGCTACTGACGCGACAACAAAAGCGCTTGGGTGAGCAAGGTGGCTTGGTGGCGGAAGGGCGTGACATCGGCACGGCTGTGTTCCCCGACGCCGAGCTCAAGGTCTTTCTGACGGCCACACCGGAGGAGCGCGCTCGCCGTCGGGCCAAGGATCTGGAGGCCCGAGGCCATGCGGTCCCCGATCTGGCAGTGCTTGAAGCCCAGATCGTCGAACGGGATCGGATGGACAGCACCCGTGACGTTGCCCCGTTGGTGCAGGCGGTGGACGCGACGGAATTGATCACCGACGGCATGAGCATCGACGAGGTGATCGAAGCCCTCGTGGATCTGTTCCGGTTCCGTGTGGCCGAGGAGGCCTGGCCGAACCCAGTCGGCCAGGGATAAATCACTCTGGATGCTTCGCCGGGTTGGTCAGCGTTTCGAGCAGCCCCTCGCAGGCATCCTCTAGAAGATCGAGCACATGCTCGAAACCAGCTTCACCCCCGTAGTAAGGATCGGGTATGTCCCTGGTCTGATGTCGACGGGCATAGCCGAGCATCGGCTGGATTGTTGCCGTAGATCGCCCCCCGGCTTCTCTGCTCAGGCTCTGCACGGCATCCAGGTTGTCCTGATCCATGGTCAGGATCAGATCAAAGCTTGTGAGATCGCTCATGGCGAGTTGGCGTGCCCGGCTGGGTAGATGGATGCCCCTTCGGTTCGCGGCGGCCTGCATGCGTTGGTCCGCAGGTTGCCCCACATGCCAGCCGCCAGTGCCGGCCGAATCCACCACAAAGCTGTCGACCAGATCGCGTTGTTTCACGAGATGGAGAAACACCCCCTCTGCTGCTGGGGAACGGCAGATATTGCCGAGACACACAAACAGAACACGATGCTCGGCCATGGTGAGGGGAGGTCCGCTGCGTTGCTTCTCTAATCCACCACCATCTTGAGAACGGTGTTCGAGGGGGTGGCTGGCAGGACGAGAGCCACCAATCCTGATTCAGTGATTCAGGCAGTCCAGCCGTTGTATTGACAGTTCAGCCCGCTGGCGCACCACGAGAGTTGGCTCACGCTGGGGATCGCCCAGGAGTTTCAAGGTCGGAGTGATCCGCTCCCTGAGATCGGACTTGCCCTCAGGTGTCTGCATCCGTCGTTCCAGACCCACGACGACGGCGTAACGCACCACCCACTCTCCATCGCGACTTCCCACTTCCAGTGCTTCCACGCAGCTGTTGAGCTGTGCTGCTGCCAGTTCAGGCTGTTGACTCAGCACCAGCTCACCCAGGCCACGGGCCGCGGCTCGACGCACGCTCGGCCCCACATCGTGGAGAAGGACGTCCACCAGTACGTCGAGCCCCCGTTCGTCTGCCAGGCCGGCAAGGGCACGCACGGCCCAGGCTCTGGCTCCGTAATTACGGGCATCGAGATTGCCAAGAATCACGGGGACTGCTTCCGGGCCGATGGCAATCAAGCCATCGACCGCCGCAAGTGCTGCTCCTGGGTTGTTGAAGGCAAGCACGCTCATCAATGAGTCCGCGGCACCTGGTTCTGCGAGGGCTGCCAGGTGTCGTGTGGCTCCGATCAGGTCTTCGGCGCTGCTGGCCTGTTCGAGTTGCGCGATGGCGCTCTCAAGGGTCAGGGATGGGGAGTCGTTCACGGCAAAGGAGGGTTTCAGAGCAGTGCGTCCATGGCATTCAGCACGATGACGAGAGGATCCCCATCGCGATCGAGGGACTCGCTGTCATTCGGCTCCCTGGGATGTTCAGCAAGTCCACGCAAAGCAATCAGTTTCAGGCTGTTCTCGGCAAGGGTGGCTTCGATGGCCGGCAGGGCAGGCCGCCATCCCACGGCCCCGAGGTCCATCAGAGCTGCGCGCCGCACCTGCAATTGAGGATGACGTAGCAGCTCTTCCAGGGGAGTTGCCCAGCAGCTGTAGCCCGTGAGCTGCAGCAGGGCCCGACAGGCAGCGCTGCGGATGAGAGGCCGTGGATGCTCAGTGAAGGGGGTGATCACCTTCAGCACTTCAGGGGTGTTGTCACCAATGGCGCCGAGGGCCTCCAGCAAGGATTCGCAGGGTTCGCGAAGTCGTGGTGATCCCTCTTCTGGCGCTCCTGCCCCCTCCAGCCCGGTACTGAGCCGGCGGCAGAGAGCTGGCACGGCTTCTGGAGCCTGGATGTCTCCCAAGGCTCGGGCGGCAACGTCGCGCAAGCCATGGTCGTCATCTTCAAGGGTGGCCAGCAGATCAGCCACAGCCGCTTTGGCGCGCAGAAGGCCCAAGGCCCTGGCGGCATTGCGGGCGACGGCATTGGCTTCAACGCCAGCATCAGGTTGGCGGGGCTGACGTTGGCGCAGGGCCTGACAAAGCAACGGCACGGCCTCGGGGTGCTCACTGCGCATGCGGCCAAGCCACCACGCCGCGTAGTACTGCGCAGAGGGATCGTCGGTCTGCTTCAGACGCGCAATTGCTTCGGCTTCGTTGATCGGCGCACCTTCGGCGCTCGGGCCTCCGTCGTTGGGGCTGGGGCCGGGCTCCTGCATGGGCCGGTCTGTATTCACTGGGCTCGATCCTGCCAGACGCGTTGATGACTGAGTGATTTGTGGAGTGGAAGGCAATAAAAAAGCCCCCTCGATGGAGGGGGCGTTGAGAAGAAGCGAGAACGCGATCAGACGAGAGCGTTGATGGCGTAGTCGATGTAGTTGTTGGCGATGACGCCAGCGTCGCCAGAGACGCCGTGGTTGGCCTTGATGTAGTTCAGGGCTTCGACGTACCAGGAGGGGGAGAGTTCGAAAGCGCGGTTGATTTCATCGAGACCGGCGATCAGGTACTCATCCATGGGACCGGTGCCACCAGCCACGAGGCAGTAGGTGACCATGCGGAGGTAGTAGCCGATGTCACGGGCGCACTTTTCTTTGCCGCGAGCGTCAGCTGCGTAGTTGTTGCCCTGCATCTGGGTGGTGTAGGGGAACTTGTTGTACACAGCCTGAGCAGCGCCGTTCACGAGGGAATCAGCGTTGGCGGTGAGCGCCTTGGCAGCAGCCAGAGCGTTGGCGGCGCGCTCGAAACGACCGAAAGCAGCGTTGATTTCGGTGTTGGAGAGGAAGCGGCCCTGGGAATCAGCGGCGGCGACGGCTTCGGTGAGGGGGGTCTTCATTGTTGGAAAAGAAGAAGGTGTTCTGATGAGAAATCACTGGGTGATGGGCCTTGAGACGTCATCACCCGAGTGTTGATCGGCGAAGCCGGATCAGGCGACAGCAGCGGCAGCGCGGTCGAAGTAGGTGCCGATTTCGGACATCAGAGCCGAGCAGTCACCAGCGGTGATGCCGTTCTTGTCGTTGGCGATGGAGATGGCCGCGTCCTTCATCTTGCGGACACCTTCAGCCACGGAAGCGCCGGGGACGCCCAGGGCCAGGTAGGTCTCACGCAGGCCGTTGAGGCAACGATCTTCCAGGACGGAAGCGTCGCCGGTGAAGGCTGCGTAGGTGACGTAGCGGAGGATGATCTCCATGTCGCGCAGGCAAGCAGCCATGCGGCGGTGGGTGTAAGCGTTGCCGCCTGGGGCGATCAGAGCGGGCTGCTGGGCGAACAGTTCGCGAGCGGCGTTGGTGACGATGGAGGAAGCGTTGGAGGTGATGCGGTTCACGGCATCCATGCGCTTGTTGCTGTCAGCAACCATGGCAGCCAGAGCATCGATCTGGCCGGCGTTGATGAATTCGCCGCGGGCATCGGCCTGGACGACCACCTTGGCAAACACGTCACACTCTGCGGAGAACGTTCTTGTCATGGGAGTCGTGAGTATCAAGGGGGGCTGGTCGCGCTGTGAAGACAGGCAATCCTTTGCAAAGAAAGAGGCCCGTACTTGTTGCGCCCATTAAGTTGACGACGTGCTTTACCGGCACGACTGACCTCCTGATCGCCAACCATGACCATTGCCCTTGCCTCCCAGCTGCGTGAAGGCACCAAGAAAGCCCACACCATGGCCGAAAACACCGGCTTCGTGAGCTGCTTTCTCAAGGGCGTGGTGGACAAGGCCAGCTACCGCATCCTGGTGGCCGACCTCTACTTCGTGTATGACGCGATGGAGCAGGAAATCGGCAAGCTGCGAGCTGCCGGCCATCCGGTGGTGGGCCCGGTGGGCTTCCCTGAACTGAACCGGCGCGAGAGCCTGGAGCAGGACCTGGCCTTTTACTTCGGCGAAGGCTGGCGCAACAGCGTCAAGGCCACCCCGGCCGCCCAGGAGTATGTCGCTCGCATTCATCAGATCGCCCAGGAGTCGCCCGAACTGCTGGTGGGCCACCACTACACCCGCTACATCGGCGACCTCTCCGGCGGCCAGATCCTCAAGGCCATCGCCCAGAAGGCGATGAACCTCGGCGAGCACGACGGCCTGCGCTTCTACGCGTTCGACGCCATTCCCGACGAAAAGGGCTTCAAGGCCAACTACCGCGCCACCCTTGACGCCCTGCCGATCGATCAGGCCACGGCCGATCGGATCGTGGCGGAGGCCAACCACGCCTTCCACCTGAACATGACGATGTTCCAGGAACTGGAGGGCAACCTGATTGCTGCCATCGGCAAGGTGCTGTTCGGGTTCCTCACCCGCCGCCAGCGCAGCGGCAGCACCGAGGCAGTGGTGGCCTGAGGGCGGGTGGGTCAGGCAATGCTGATGCCTGTGAGCGCCAGCGGCACCGGCAGGCCTGCTTGCGCTGTCACGTCAAACCAGCAGTATCGGAGCCGCGCGTACTGCGGTCTCGGCTGCGCATCGGGAAACCTGAGACTCGGGTTAGCCCTTAGCTCCCGTACTCAACATCGCCAGGGCTATCCAGAGCACGAGTCCGGTCAGCACGAAGCCACCAGTCGCCACAAAATACCGCCAAGCGTTCTGCACAGCCGGGGTGGGCTGGTTGACCAGCCAAGCCGGACGCGGCCAGCCTGCCCAGCTGCCACTGCCGACCCCGGGAGCACGAACGGCCATGGTGTCACGCCAGTAGGCGTCGTAGCGGGGGGCTTGCTGGTTGAAGGGGATTGTGCCCACCGACTGGCCGGCCAGCACCCGGGCGCGTTGGTAGGGCACAAGGTCTTCCCCGAAGGTTTCCAGATATTCCGTTGAATCGATCAGGGCATCGATGAAGGCCGGCAGCCCTTGCTCCGCGATCACGATCGACCAGGCGATGCGTTCCTGCTGGCCGTGTACCGGCCGGCCCAGCACCCGGCCAACCACCTGTTCCACCACGCGGTAATTGCTATTGCAGCGGTAGAAGTCGTTGCGGAATTTCTCCGAGCGCAGCAGCTGGCGCACGAACTCGCGGGTGCTGATCTGGCCGGAGCGCAGCTGCGACTCGAGCATCGCATCGCGGTCGCGCTTGAAGGCGTGGAAGTACACCTGGCGATAGGCCTGCTCGATCAGGGCATCGGCGGCAGCTCCATCAAGCTGACTGGCCTGCCGACCAATCTGGCGAGAGGTCTCTTCGCTGGCTGCCAGAAAGTTGCTGACCCTGGCGTTGCTGGTGAGAGGTTTGGTGGCCAGAACAGGCAGGGTCATTGAGCAGACAGGAAGCAAACGAAAGAAAGTATTGACTGCTGCGATGGGCTCAGGCTTGGGGCAAGTAAAAACCATAAAGAACTTAATCTTCCGTACCAGCTCGCGATTGATTGGGGGCTGAGGCGGGCACCGTGCTGGTGTCCCCTCCAGGACCAGCTTCCTGCAGGGCTGTTGCAGGTCAGGCAGGCGATCCACAACTGCGCAGAGGCCGTGGGCCATTGCGGGGCTCCCATGGCGTCAGTCGAGAATGCGATCGACGCTCACCAACCTCGTGACAAGCCCGGCGGCCGGTGCCTCGATGCCGCCGGGCTTGAAGGTTGCCTGAAAAAACCATTGGCGCCCGTCCTGACTGCGCCGCTCGACCCTGAAGTCGCTGAGCCCCAGCGGCCCCAGTGCCAGGCTGAGAGCATCTCCACTGCAGCCGGGCACGTTGACCTGCATGGCCTCCAGGCCTGCGGCAGCAACGCGATAGGTGGGCATGAAAGCACCGCATCGGTGATCAACCCTCCCATGGGAGGGCCTTTTCAGCCTGTCCTGGCAAGACGGTATTCATCAGCACACCGGCAGCGGCCTGGACTCCTATGCTTTACAAATATTCACTTGTTGAGTTGCCCGCTGTGACAACTTCCCCAGATTTGGCCTCCCTCTACCAGCTGCTGGCCAAGCAGGAGAGCCCCGTCCTGCCCTCGGGCGAACGGCGTGCCATCCTCGGCTGCGGCTACGTGGGCGAGGAGGTGGCCAGGGCTTGGAAGCAGGAGGGTCACGCGCTGTGGGCTACCACCACCCGGCGTGAGCGCCTCGGCGAGTTGGCCGAGCTTGTGGAAACCCCGCTGATCTTTGACTCGACGGACCCCAGCACCAACCTTGACTTCACCGCTGATCTGGATGGCATTCTGGTTTCCTTCGCGCCCTCGAAGGGTTCCGAGGTTGATCTGGGCCAATACCGGAAAACCTTTCTCGGTGGTTTGCAACGACTCGTCGAGACGCTGGATCGACGCCCCCGCAACACACCTCTGCAGATCGTCCATCTGAGCAGCTGCGGCGTATACGGCAACCGCCATGGTGCCCTCACCAACGAAACGGCTCCGATAAGCGATATGCATCCTGTCAATCAGGTTCTGCTCCAAGCAGAAGAGATGATGGGATCCATCCGCTCTGACAAAATTAAGGTCTGCGTGCTTCGTCTGGGAGGCATCTACGGCCCCGGGCGTGACATCCCATCCATGCTGTTATCAGCGGCTGGTGGATTGGTGCAACGCAACGGCCAGAATGTTCCGTGCTGGATTCACCGCGATGACATTGTCCGGGGTGTTTGCTTCGCGTTCGATCAAGGCCTGGATGAGACCTATAATCTTGTTAACGATACACAACTGAGTGGCCAAGAGCTTACAGATCGCCTCTGCGAGAGAGCTGGCTTGCCTTTTGCCAAGTGGTTGACAATTGACACGGCTGATCGAATTCTCAATGCGCGCGTTAGTAACGAAAAGCTGAAGAAAATTGGCTTCACCTTCAGTTATCCGTGCATGGTTGATTGATATCGACGCTCTACCCAGCGACTCAGTTTATAATTTGCGTCGTAAGCGATGTTGAGATGGACAAAACTCTTTGGATTTAGCAAGCAGCCAAATTGGAGATTGAATTCACCCTTTGACATTTAATCGGGAAGGCTGCAAATCAAATCATCTGCAAACATGCCATTCACATCCTGTGAGCAAAAGGTGTTTGCATCGAATTCAGGTGCCCCTTTGGTTGATACAAACGCTCCATGCTGCACGCCCGGTCTCAGCTCCTGCTCGAACCCACGCCATCCTGCGACAGCCGACAATAAGGCGTCTACAGACTGCATCTGTTCACGGGCGGGATCGGGTCTTGCCCGTTGACAGCGAAACGGGGTGGCTGCGATTGAAACCAGGATCATCCGGCCGTCACATTGGCGCTGATAGAGGGCAACAAGCATCGATCGGGAGCGGCCATTGAAAAAATTCACTTCATGGCCCGCTCGCGTTGTGCTCTCGCCAACCTCAAGGCTTGACTGACCTGCGGTCTCCGGGAAATGCCAGCAGTGATGGCCGAGGTTGTAGTGGTGTCGATCCAGGGGGAATCGGCGTTCTCCACCCGGGGCAAATCGAAGACCTGTTCCATGCCACTCTCCGGTATCAGCATCAGAAAACCGAATGGCGTACCGCGATTCTGTAGGGCTGCACATGCCGTGGCTCAGATCCATGCCGTTGGCGTTTCTGTCGTACCACGTCGTCGTCCCCAGCCAGTCGCCATCGAAGCTGGCTCGCATTAACTCCCACTGCCAATCAGAACCTGATCTAGTCTGTTTGGATAAGCCCTCCTCGGTCATGAGATCATCCTTGATTTTTGACTGACCCATTTTGGCAGGCTGATGATCGCCTCAGATGAATGCTTGCCCCTCAACTCCCAGATGCAAGATGATTCCATTTGGCAGTGGGCAGTGATTATCGTCATCTCTGCTGCAAAACCATGACTGCTTTTCCGCGGCTGATACCGTTCCATTGAGATCGCACTGTTGACCCCAGATCCGGTCATACCATGAAGGGATAGCTGGATCGGTAGGCCATGTCCAAGGTGTGCGGCAAGGTCGGCGTGCTGTTGCTGAACCTCGGCGGCCCTGAGCGTATCCAGGACGTCGGTCCCTTCCTCTACAACCTGTTCGCCGATCCGGAGATCATCCGGCTGCCGAACCCGGCCCTGCAGAAGCCCCTGGCCTGGCTGATCAGCAGCCTGCGGGCCGGCAAATCCCAGGCGGCCTATCGCTTGATCGGCGGCGGTTCGCCGCTGCGGCGCATCACCGAGCAGCAGGCCCGAGAACTGCAGAGCAGCCTCCGCCAGCGCGGCATCGAGGCCACCAGCTACGTGGCGATGCGCTACTGGCATCCGTTCACCGAGTCGGCCGTGGCCGACATCAAGGCCGACGGCATCGATGAGGTGGTGGTGCTGCCGCTCTACCCCCACTTCTCGATCAGCACCAGCGGCTCCAGCTTCCGCGAGCTGCAGCGCCTGCGCCAGGCCGATCCCGCCTTCGCCCGCCTGCCGATCCGCTGCATCCGCAGTTACTACGACGACCCCGGCTACATCGGCGCCATGGCCGAGTTGATCGCCCGCGAGATCCGCGCCTGCCCTGAACCCGCCACGGCCCATGTGTTCTTCAGCGCCCACGGCGTCCCCAAGAGCTATGTGGAGGAGGCGGGCGATCCCTACCAGCAGGAGATCGAGGCTTGCGCCAGGCTGATCATGGAGCGGCTGGAGCGGGATCTCGGCCACGCCAACCCGTTCACCCTCGCCTATCAGAGCCGCGTCGGCCCGGTGGAGTGGCTGAAGCCCTACACCGATGACGCCCTGCATGAACTGGGGGAATCGGGGGTGAAGGACCTGGTGGTGGTGCCGATCAGTTTCGTGAGCGAGCACATCGAAACGCTCGAAGAGATCGACATCGAGTACCGCGAGATCGCCACCGAAGCAGGCATCACCAACTTCCGGCGCGTGCCGGCGCTGGACACCAGCACCGCCTTCATCGATGGCCTCGCCCACCTGGTGCAACACGCCCTCGAAGGCCCGGAAGTGAACCTGGATCAGGCGGCGGCCCTGCCCACCAAGGTGAAGCTCTATCCCCAGGACAAGTGGGCCTGGGGCTGGAACAACAGCTCGGAGGTTTGGAATGGTCGCTTGGCGATGGTGGGTTTTTCCGCTTTCCTGCTGGAGCTGATCAGCGGACGGGGCCCCCTCCATACGCTCGGCCTGCTTTGATCTCGGACTATGCAGGGTAGTGACGATCCAGATCAAATAACACATCGTGGATATAAGCTTCGGTCCACTCGGCACCGTGGAAGCGGCTGAGCATTCCGCGCGCGGGATCCTTCTCTGCGCGATAGTGGGTGTAGCGCCGTTGGCCATCAAGCAGAAACTTTGAGCGCTCTTCTGCTACCGGTTGTGCTGCGCGCACTAGATCGACGTAGAGATTGAGGTACTCAGCAAAAGCATCGAATAGAGTGCTGCTAATTAGTGCATCTGAAGATTCATCCAGTGGCAGGCGAGCCCAGAGGAACGCTGGAGAGAAGTATGGCTCTGCTTCCGCAGGAATTGGCCCACCATGGGGCAAGAGTGGTTTCCAGCGCTCAAAGATGGGCAGCAAACGATTCCAGACAGGCTGTGTGTGAAGAGGATCCCCACGGTCGACCGGTTGCAAATCCAACGCCAGCAGGTGTCCGGAGGGCAGGGTCACCAGATCGGCGCCGAAGAACGGCAGGTCGTACCGGCAGCTGGGGTTGATCACCAGGTTGAGAACGGAAGCCGCTGCTCCAGCTTCCACACAGGCAGCCCTCACCTGGCGCAATTTCTCGGTTTGACACGCCCAGGTGGCGGTGTGGACTGCTAGGGGTTGGGCCTTGGACCCAGTAGCTCCGGATTGCTCAAGAAATTGTTGGGGTATCGGGTAAGCGATGGGATTGAACTGCTGAAGCACCTTGACCGCATGCTCCAGGAAGGGCTGCCATCGCCAGTTCGAGAAATTGACGTGTTCAAGACTGTTGGAGCGGGAAGAGGTCATGGCTAACGGCTTGCGGGGAACAGGAACTCGTGCAGAAAACGATCAGACCAGGCCTTGCCAAAGTGGCTGGTGAAGAGTCCGTGGGCTGGATCGCGCTCAGCGCTATACACGTCGTAATCCTCCTGCAGGCTTTGAACCTTCTCAGCGGTGATCTGTGAAGTGCGATGGTCGGCTGCAGCGCTGAGTTGCCAGTAGCAGTCAAGAAAGAGTGTAAAAGCACTGGGCAGAGATCCCTGGGCCTGCTCAGCTCCCCCACGGCAAAAAAGCAGCCATGGTGAAAAATACTGATGAGGATCAAAGGAGCGCATCGCCTCGGCACCGTGTAGATCTGGGTAATGAGTGATTAGCTCGCGTAGCCCTTGATAATAACGATCCAGGTAGTCTTGATCTTGGACCAGTGGCTGAAAATCGAGCACGGCAACTAGTTTTCCGCGGGCACCAAACCAGAGAAGATCGATGCCCAACAAAGGCTGATCATTGGAGAAATCGGGATAAGCCACAGAATTGAGCACCTGCAGGCTGTCACCGGCATCCAATCTGGTCACGCGCCAACGCCGAAATCCTGGCACCTGCCACAGCCAGCTTCGAATCACGCTCTGTTGCTTCTGAGATCGACATTCGGCCAGCCCATCGGGCGGTGGCAGGGGATGGCCCCCCGACGCTTCCAATCTGCTGGTCAGTTCCTGGAGAAAGGGATCAAACATCGTCGAGCGCAGCAGTTCAGCAGTTCAGTGGGTCAGGGACACGAGACGGGTGGCCAGGGCCTCGGCACTGGCTCGAACCGCTTGAAGATCCTCAACAGATGGGCAACGCAGCTCCGTGCAATAGGTGGTCATTGACACACCATCGAGGCACTGCACCGAACTCACCCGCATGCGCACCTGATCTGTCACAAACCAGCAGCGCTCCGTGCCCACATTGCTGTCGTAGCGGGTCGTCACCGTCATCACGCCATCAGGGGAAAAAGCGTATTCACTGAGCACCGGCTGTTTCTCCACGTAGCCCTTGTCCCGCACTAGGAATCCCCGGGATGGATCGCCTTCGATCGGGATGTCAATGACTACAGCGGCCTGGTCTTCGGTTCGGGCCAAGGGTTTGAGATTGCTCTCCCACCAGAAGCGAGCTCCTCCAGCGGCCAGGCCTGGGTCAATGTCGAGGGCCTGGCAGATCTGCTCCACGGCAGGATCAAAACAGCTGAAAGGCTCGATCACGAGGTTGGAATCGCCAGATTCGTCGTCCTGATGGTCGAGGTGATGGACAGCTCGACGAGTCAGCCAGACCCCACGACTGGCCTCCAGGAACTCACGCATGGATTGGGCAGGTGCCATGGTTGCAGAGGCAGCAGTGAATGGGAAAGGGCTAGGCCAGCTCAGCGATCTGGAGCTGGAGCTGGGCCAGAACCGACTCGATCCTCTGAAGCTCGGGATGCTGGGACAGGGTGAAGGCCACCTGCTGCTGCGGCATTTTCAGCTTCTGGCCCATGCCCGTGACGTCGCTCACAATCCGATCTCGGAACGCCATGAGCTGCTCAATGGCCTCCTGCAGCTCCTCGCGGCTCGGAGACGGCTCAGCAATGGCGTCGGCCGTGACCGGATCAAAACTGGCGCTGGACATGGTGGAAGCTCACTGGCGTGCCTCAGCTTATTGGCGAGCTGTCCATCAAACGCCAACCCCTGTGAGCACCGGAAGCCAATCCGGAACAAAAAATAAAGAAGCCGGTTTTCCCTGGCAATGGCGAGCGGCATCTCCGCCCACCGCCTTCCAGAACCACTGCGAGCACTAGGGCCAGAGAGTTTCGGCGACGGGAATGACGAAAGTTTGCGTGATGCATCGGATCGGGAAAGGGCTGGGGGGGATGGCCGTAGTTTTTGCAAGT
Organism: Synechococcus sp. BS56D; assembly: GCF_004332405.1. Taxonomy (NCBI): domain Bacteria; kingdom Bacillati; phylum Cyanobacteriota; class Cyanophyceae; order Synechococcales; family Synechococcaceae; genus Synechococcus; species Synechococcus sp. BS56D. Next base: position 229,269 of record NZ_PHQU01000006.1, read on the forward strand.
GCTCAGGTGAAAAGAGCGGGAATCGTCAACCCCTGACCTTTCTCCACATCGGGTCCACCCGACGCTCCGCCTAAGCATTCTCCTTTCGTTCCGACCCCCATGCTCGACGCCTTTTCACGCGCTGTCGTCAGCGCCGATGCCAAAACCGCGCCCATCGGTGACGGTGAGCTGGCCGCTCTCCGTAACTACGTGGCTGAAGGCAACAAGCGTTTGGACGCTGTAAACGCCATCACCAGCAATGCCTCCTGCATCGTGTCCGATGCCGTGACCGGCATGATCTGCGAAAACACCGGCCTGATCCAGGCTGGCGGCAATTGCTATCCGAACCGCCGTATGGCTGCCTGCCTGCGTGATGGCGAGATCGTGCTGCGTTACATCAGCTATGCCCTGCTGGCCGGCGATGCCTCCGTGCTGGATGACCGCTGCCTGAACGGCCTGAAGGAAACCTACATCGCCCTCGGCGTACCCCTGCAATCGGCTGCTCGCGCTGTGGCCATCATGAAGGCCTCTTCCACGGCTCACATCAACGAGACCAACACCACCGGCACCAATCCTGTTGAGACCCGTTTCCGCAAGATGGAAACCGTGAAGGGTGATTGCTCCGCCTTGGTTGCTGAAGCAGCCTCCTACTTTGATCGCGTGATCGGCGCGCTCGGCTGAGCCCACAAGATATCAGCTTTGATCTTTTAACAATCCAAACTTCTCCTGCTGAGATCCACAATGAAATCTGTTGCAACCACTGTTGTGACCGCCGCTGATGCCGCTGGTCGCTTCCCCTCCCAGAACGACCTCGAGGCCGTTCAAGGCAACATCCAGCGTGCCGCTGCGCGCCTGGAAGCCGCTGAAAAGCTTGCCGAAGGTCTGGACAAGGTAACCAAGGAGGCAGGCGACGCATGCTTCAGCAAGTACCCCTACCTCAAGCAGCCCGGTGAGGCTGGCGAGAATCAGACCAAGGTGGACAAGTGCTACCGCGACATCGCGCATTACCTGCGTCTGATCAACTACTGCCTCGTGGTTGGCGGTACCGGCCCCCTGGATGAGTGGGGCATCGCAGGCGCTCGCGAGGTCTATCGCACCCTGCGTCTGCCAACGGCTGCCTACGTGGAAGCGCTGACCTTCACGCGCGACCGGGCATGCTCCCCTCGTGACATGAGCCCCCAGGCTCTGAACGAGTTCAAGTCCTACCTGGACTACGCCATCAATGCGCTCTCCTGAGCCTCATTTTTGATGATGACATCTGGGGGCCCCAAGGCCCCCTTTTTCATGTCTTGTTTCAGGCTTTCCATCGGCGGATCGTGGCGGTCTAGGTTCCCCTTCCCAGCCTCAAAACAGCGACTACTTCAATGCCACACCCCCCCGATCTCGATCAACTGTTTGCAGATCTTGCCCATCCCAACCCCTACATTCAAACGCGCGCCTTCACGGCTATGGTCGAACACTGGCCAGACGAAGCAATCCCGCGTTTGATCGCGCTCCTGGATCAGCCGGATATCTCTCTGCGTCGAGCTTCTGTTCGGGGGCTTGGGGCCTTCGGTGCGCGCTCGATGCAGCCGATTGCTGAGTGCTTCAGCACCAGTAGCGATGACACGGTGAGGGCAAGTTGCATTAAAGCCTACGCCCAGTTGGCTTCCAACTACGCAGGTCAAGCGTTTACTGAGCAGGCCATGGCGGTTTTGCGTGCAGCCCTTGATGATCGCTCACCTGTGGTTGCGGTCGCAGCCGTCATGGCGTTAGGTCAGGTGGGTCGCCAAGCGGTGCCTCTCTTGCTGCAGGTGAGTCGCGGTAACAATCCAGCTCAAGGAGTTGCAGCGGTCAATGCGTTGGCACAGATCGATCATCCTGCTATTGAGCCAGCCTTACAGCAGCTGCTTGATGACCCGGCAACTGATGATTACGTGCGGGAGACTGTGAGCTCGGCCCTGATCAGGATCGAGGATCTAAAGGCCCGTCAATACGGTAGCTGACTTGGCTTGAGGATCAAGATCAGATCCTTTCGAGCTGGCTGATGGAAACTCGTAACACGGCCGTCACATCTGATTCGTGCTCGCACTGGAGGTGCTCGCGCAGGGCTGGTAACGCGTCGCTTGCTTTTAGCTTCATCAGTGAAAGAGCTGCGTTCTTGCGCACCTGGCCCGCTTCGTCATTGAGGAGCGGGATGAGGTGTGGTGTTGCCCAACAAGAATCATGCAGCTTGCCGAGCAAGGTGGTTGCCTCGGCCCGCACATCGACATGCTGATCGCTGAGCGCACGAATCAGGAGATCTCTTGCGGATTCATCCCCCTGAGCCTGGATTTGATCGCCCAATGCAGCAATTGCGGCAGCTCTGATCTCCGCATGCTCGGAGCCTGCGGCCTCGCGCAAGGCTTCAGGGGCCCGCGCGCCAACAAAAGCAAGCCCCCAACTGGCCAAGCCCAGTTGCATTGAACTGCTTTTGGGGTTGATCAGGACGCCCAGGAGTGCATCAACGGCTTCCGCGCCCAGTGCAGCCATAGCTCCCACGGCAGACCCCTGAACCACTGGGTCAGGGTCATGCAGGAGGGCGTTCAGCAGGACTGGCAAAGCCTGTGGATCTTCGATCAGCGTGAGGGTCTTGGCGGCGGCACGCCGCACCGTGACGTTGTCGTGGCCTTCAAGGGCCTTGCAAAGGGCTGGCACGGCTGCTTCGCCAACGACACCGAGGCTTTCAGCGAAGGTGAGTCGCATCAGACCACGCCGGTCGCCCAGGCCCGCCACCATTCTTTCGATGCTGCTGCTGTTGGCATCAGGCACCTGTCCGCACCGGAGCTGGTGCTTGAGCTCCTCCGCCAGTTGGCTGGCTTCCTCTTCGCTCAGTTGGAGGGGTTGCCCGCTGATCGGCGAGCATTGGCTGTCATTCACGGTTGCTGGCTAGCGGGTGGAAGCATTATCAAGTTCCATTGGCGGCCGCCTAGCGTCGTTGTAACACACGGCATCGGCATGACCTGCTTCGTTCTGTCCCATAACCTCCAGGTACAAGAGCCGGGCGTACCACCCTTCAACGCGGTGGTCCTTGCAGCAGGGTTGAAGGCGCACGCTTCTGCGATTGTTTCGGCAGAGCCGTTGGATCATCCCCATTGGCTCATTCGCATCGAATCGGATCTGGCACCTGCGGATCTGGCCCTTGACTTGATCCAGGCATGGCGGGGGTTTCGGCGGGCCTGCGGCCATACCGATGGGCATCAATTGCTGGCCCTTGGCGGGCGCAAGGACAGTCCCAGCTCAGCGGGTTCTCCCCTGACGCTGGGGGCCTGGGGTGTGGATGTGGTGGAAACGATGGACGGCCCAACGTTTTTGCGCGCTATCGGCTGGGAGGCCCTGAAGCAGGGGCGTCCTGCCGATGCCGTGTTCGCGATGCAAGGCTGATTAGGAGACGCGCGACCGACGCTGCCTCGTTCCAGCAACCCGAGGCTGTTTCTCCGTTGACACCGCTTCAGGGGGGGTCTGGGCTGGAGGAGCTTGAGTGCTTGTGCCCCCCTGCACGGACACATCCTGCACCCCTGCTCCTTGGTGATTGATGAGATCCAGTGTGCGGCTGAGTAGTTCGTAAGGAACGCACAACTGTTGTGGTGAATTCAGCCTTGCACCCTTGCCAAGGCTCAATTTGATCACATAGGAGTTGGTTAGAAAAGGCCCCATGCTGGCAGGAACAACGATGTCCCATGGTGCACCAACATCAAGCAGACCGCCAATATATGGAACGTTCTTAACGAACGGCCTGCTTGGGTAACCTGACCTGCAATGGTACTAGGTGTGAATCTAGGGCCCGCCCTGCAGCGCCATCCGTGAGCCGTTTCGACAACATCCATCTTGGCCTCACCCAGCAGGAGGCTCTGCGGATTTTAGAACAGCCTCTTGAGGCACTTGAATCGGCCAGCGATTACTACATGGCGGCCTCCCACCTGATTAATTTTCCTGGAGACTCCACCGAGAAAGCCCTCCTGCAACTCCTTGCCGTTGATTCCGAAGAGCAGCCCATCCGTTTAGCCCAGCGTAAGGCGGTGGAGGTGCTTGGTCGTCTGAATGCACAACAAGCAATATCGGCTATCGGTTGTTGCCTCAAGAGTGAAGATCCCTACCTCGTTGAAAATAGTGCCTGGGCTCTTGAGCAATTGGGTTGTATGGATTCAATGTTGCATCAGGTGATGATCGATTGCCTGGCTGATCCTGCCCAGAATCGTCGGGTTTTGATCCAGAGCCTGGCTGGATTGAAGGTTCGCTCTGCCTTGGCAGCAATTGAAAGCCTCCAGAACGATTCCAATCCTGGTGTGCGCGGGGCAGCTCTGTGTGCCATTGCCCAGCTGTCAGGTCAGCGTGATCAGCTACTGGCCCTTGAAGACCATCTCACTCTGCCAAATCAGATGGATCGCCAGTCTGCTATCCAGGATGTGATCAATGCTGGTGCTATTAATCTTCTCCCGAGTGTCCTCCAGGCACCGGTTTCCCCCGTATTTCGGATGCGTGCTCTTAAGGCTCTCTGGCCGGAGAGTGCCACGTCCTGTGAGGGCATGGTATTGACAGATGCGCTTGATGCCTTGTTGCGTGATGATCCAAGTGCTTTGGTGTTGGTACATCGCTATGACGATGAGCCTGACAATGCATTCCTGATCCAGGAGTTTTTTGGAACTGACTTCAGCCGTTGCTATCTGGCACTTCAGACACTGCGTCAACGGCCAGCTGAGGCTCTCTGGCCGCTGTTGCGGCGAGGCTGGCTCGAGAATGCGCATAACGATTATGGTGCGCATTACTTTTTTATTCGACTTTTTGGTTCCCATAAACGATGGCCGATGGAAGCCATGGCGATGATTACAGAGTGGCTCGTCGAGGCGGTTGATAACCAAAGGCCGCAATTCGTCAAATCAAAAGCTGCAGCCCTATTGGCTCTGGCCTCATTAGATCCCCTGCTGTGTAAGCGGCATCTCAGCCGATGGGAAGATGTCGACCGCACGCCCTGGTGGGAATGCCGCTACGCGGCAGCAATGGCTCAAGAATTGATCGATTCTGGCGAAGATAGTAAAGTAATCAATGGCAAAGAAACACATCCCTACGTGGAGGCTCGCCTTCAATTGTTGCGGGCCATCAGTGGTTGATTTCCGAGAAACGTGTGCTCCTACCTCCACGGCTGGCCCAGTACTGGACAAGTTCTTCTCCGCCAGGCCTTGGTATAGATGCCACAGCTCTCAACACTTTGAATGATCGGTTAGGTCCCATTGGCCAGTTTCCCACGGCGCGCACTTCCCTCACATGTCCACCACAATCCAGCATGCACTGCTCGAATCGTTCCACGTGTGATTGATCAACGGTTTCAAAGATGAAGTCCGTGCCTAGGCAGATCAGATGCTGAGAGCGGATCCACGCTTTGAGCAACTTATGTGCATCATGTGAGTGCATTAGAGCGCATCTTCACGGATCATCTTGTTATGATTGCACCCAGCTTTCGTCTAACTGGTCCGAGAAGGATGAAATCTTTGCAAAGCGGAGCATCCCATGCTCTGAACCCCAGATCGGGGCGTCAGTGAGTGGGTCAAACCCACGATCTCGGCTGCTCCAACGGTCCTGATTGAGCTCCACTTCGCTGACGAGATAGGTGAGTTTCCCATCGCGGGGAATCAAACACTTTTGACCCGGCTCAAGTTCACCAAGGTAGGAGCCAGGCTCAACACATCGAAAATGCATGGCGCAGCCGCATCTCTCGATGAGGGCATTGGCATCAATCGTTTGGAGAAGTTCAGGATGCAGCCCAGCTCCGGCGGTCCGTTCCGGCTGCTCAAGCCCAAAATTCTCAACAATGTGTATATCATCACATCGGCTTAGGCGATGAACTCCTTGTCGGTATGGGCGCCACGGATCATGGTCGAAGCTCTGTTCAGAATAAATGCCCGGTGCACGGAGCACCTCCCAGGGGAGGGGCATGAAGAAGATATTAATGCGCGCGAATTTTGAAGGATCTTGCTGGGCCTGATCGAGGTTGCTATAATGGCCGCAAAGAGTTTGCGCGAATAGTAGAGAGGAGTCCACGACTAGAACGGCTCTTATCTTAGAAGCTAAGCCGCCGGACTTCTGAAGAAAATGAAGTCTGTAGAACACCAGAGCCTTCCGAGGTCCTCAGCACCGAGGAACGACAACGCACATGTTCTGATATGAACCAGATTCTCTCCTCTGCAATGGATTTCCCATAGCATGTTGTGAGTGTAAACGTACCATCGGAAAGAAAGCAATATTTTCCAATAGCTTGCTCAGCTTCAGCATAGCCAACACTGCGAAGCAAAAGTCCTTCTTCTGCATTTGTAGGGAATGGCACCAACACACATGATCCCTGACTGACGAGCGATGGATCATCAGGCTCCCAGTCACTCTCCGCACTCCACTCCATATAAAAGGGTGAGCAAGGCTTAACTTTTGGCTCGTCAGCGGTTGCTATCAGATCGGTTACCCGTGGATCATCAAGTGAAAGCCGCTTGATCGTAATATGGCTCAGCACTTCCTCAAATTGTCGAAAGGCAAGCGAGTGGCCACTCCTCATGGAGCGCCAATTCCCTTCGCTATGAAAGACAAACTTTTCGAGATTCATACTCAGCCTTGAACTAGAGCCATCTGATTCAACGTGAGACTTTCTGCGGAGCTTGAGAGTTGTGGACCATGTGAACCATGGTTTCCACCATTAAGGCCATTGCCATGGAGACACCGTTCCGTGAATGGCCTGGGGACTTTTCAGCGTGGCTCTTGTCCTGATGGTATTGGCGGGGCGATAGAGGCACTTAATTTGTCCTGATCAGAATTCAGCGGCCATTTAGATTTAGGGGAATGATTCCCAGCTAACCGACCTTACACAAGGCTACTGGAGAGGGGGCCTGGATTGACTCCAGGCCCGTGGTCGTTAAGTGTTTGCAACAGAAAGGATGCGTCCGCCTCGTTTCTGGATGCCTTGAATCGCTGTCGTCAGGGAACTGTAGGGAGCGATCGATGTCTGCACGGAACGGCGACGCATGCCCACTGGGTTCGCAGTGGTCCAGGTGATGGCGTAACGCTTGCTGTCTCGATTTCCAGGTCCTGGGACCTTGCTGCCATCAAAGAATGCAGTGCCGGTGCCAATGCTGCTCAGAAGCACGGACTGATGGCTTCCGTCAAATCCGGCGAAGCCGTTGCCAAGGGCCTTCGAACGGACGTAAGTGGCGTTGCTTTCACCGATTTGGCTTTGGCTGCCGCGCATGTGGGGTACATCATCGAGCCCAAAGGCGTCGATGTATTCCACGCTGAAGGTGTAGCTGTTGATTTCAGCTTCATAACCTTCGTTTGCAAGTCGCTGCACATGCTCGCTAACCTCAGCTTGATTGCGGGGTGCGCGACCTAGGAGGTGCTTGAAGTTGAGCTCTACGAAGCGATAGGGTCCATTCTTGTCCAGGAAAAGACGGCGGTAGCTGTCTGATAGGGCAAGGGCGGTCACCAGCCCCTGGACGTTGAGATCGCCGTTGATGTAAAGGCTTTCTGCAGTGGCGTTACGATCTTCCTCCATCAGATGGGCATTGCCGAATACCTGGCGGTAGGCCGCACGGATAATGGCTTGTGCCGACTCTTGACGGAGACTGGCATCAGCTATAGCGATTGTAGCTTCAGGCATGGGAGGAGACAGATTGAATGTTTTTGAGTTGGCGAGAACGTAGTCTTGATCGCCTTGTAGCAATCAGAGCACTTCAGTGATCGAGAGGATCCGACCACCTCGGCGATGGACATAACCGAGCTGGCTGGTCATGTCTTTCCCTGAGACGAGATAGGTCGCATTCGGCGTGCGCTGCCGGCCTCCCGCAGGCTGGGCCTGAACGACAATCCGATAGCGCTTGCCTGTTGGCTCGGTGGTGCCAGCGTTGGCACCGATGCGGTTGATCCTTTGCGACGTGTTTGACCAATTGCTGGGCACCGTATTGGTGGCCACCGACATCACCAGATTCGATGCAGATTGGACTGTGTCGCTCGATGCATAGCCCCGTACCAGCGAAAGATGACGGTTGAATGCTAGTTGGGAGCGACCTTGTTCTGAGCTGATACGAGCAAACGGGATGGTGTTCTCGCCAAACAGATTCTGGTATTCATCGCCATCAATATAGCTGTTGATTTCGGCTTCGTAGCCTTCGTTGGCGAGTCGTTGGATGTGCTCGCTTACCTCTGCTTGAGTGAGTGGAGCTCGACCCAGAAGATGTTTGAAGTTGAGCTCCACAAAGCGATAGGGCGCGTTGCTCTCAAAGAAGCGGCGCCGGTAATCAGGAGAAAGAGCAACTGCACGTACAAACTCACGCGTGTTGAGCCGACCCTCCGCGAACTGGCTCTCTGCTGTGAGGCTCCGCTCGCTTTCCATCAGATGGGGGTTGCCCATCACCTGGCGATAGGCTGCACGTATCAGCCCGGCAATTTGATCAGCGGACTCACCACCGCTGCGCTCAAACACCTCCTGATCTCGTTGGCCAAGACCGAAGCCAACGTAAAGATCGCCGCGCATCGGTGCGGAGTCACCCCCATCGGCATTGATACGCCTGACGGGCTCAAACATCCCACGGGTACCTCCCGCCAATGATCGATTCACGCTGCCTGCGTTTCCAGATCTGTAGACTTGAGCCGGGACCTTGATCGAGAGGCTGTAGCCTCTTGCAAGGTTACCCAATAGCTGACTCTTATTCCCCACAGCGGTATCACTTCCTGCGAAGTTCTGCTCAAGAGCCGCCATCCGGTTGAAGGCAGACTGTGGCTGACCCAGTGGAGAATTCCAGCTGGTGGGATAAGGAACAGTGTCTTCACCAAATGTCTGCAAATACTCATCGGAATCAAGGTAGCTGTTAATCTCACCTTCAAAACCAGAGGTGGCAACCGTTGCTACATGGGCACTGATCTCGGCTTCGTCCTGCGGCGGGCGACCAAGTAGATGCTTGAAGTTTAGTTCAACAGCACGATGCGGAGACACCGCATCAAAATAGCGAGAGCGATAAAAACTTGATAGCGCAAGGCGGCGCACGAATTCACGAACGCTGATATCTCCATTACGGAGTTGTGATTCGGCACTCAGCAGACGCTCACTCTCCATCGGCTGAACATTGCCGAATACTTGACGATAGGCAGCAATCACCGCTAGCTGATAGGAGGCGTTATCGCTGGCTGTGAACGCCCCAAGTCCGTTCAGGTCTTGCTGGTTTCTGTATCGATCATTGCTCGTTGCTGCATCTGTAGCCTGATGGTTCAGCCTTCGCGAAAAGCTGGCAGGTGAGTCTAGTAATTGAATGGCACCAAATCCAAGTGCCGGAGATTGATTCATTGACATGGCTAGGGAGGAATGAGGGACTTGGTGTGGTCGTCCTGGCATTTAACAGTCTTTTAGAGCTGTCATAGTGCTGACGTGGATGCACAGAAATCTATGGAAATTCATGAAAAAGAGAGCCGATCTCTGCCCGCACTCGGAACTTGTCAAATGGGGGTAATACTAGCTATTTTCCCTCCCTCGCGATGAATGCGCTGATACTGCTCTGATAGCTTGTTGTAGGGAACAAAATAGACTCGATTGGACTTCGTGTATCGGGAGACACGCCGCACATTATTTGCACGATATGCTGTGACTTCAACCCGATAGACCTTTCCTTCTTGCCCTGCGCCAACGCCACTGCGAGTAGCGGCATCGCCGAGGTTTGGTGATGGACGAAAACTCCATCCCTGTGAATCGATCGATGACGTTGCCACCACCGGGAGTGGGCGGTTTTGGTAGGCTGCACCGCCCAGCCGACTCTGGATCCCAGCGAGGTTTCCCTTCAGGCTGCTGCTGCTGTTTCCCCGCAGTAGCTGGAACGACCATGTGAACTCCTGGAGAGTGGCGCAGGATTCAGTCCTCCAGCCCCGCTGGTACGGGACTGTCCATTCACCAAAGGTGTTCTGGTATTCATCAGAGTCGAGAAAACTGTCGATGTCTGATTCATAGCCGCTTGCATCAAGTCGCTCCGCGTGGCGGCGCATTTCCTCAAAGCTAGCGGGCGCACGCCCAAGCAAATGGCGAAACGCCAGTTCTATATAGCGGTATCGAGCGCACGCATCAAAAAAACGTGTGCGATAGAGTTCACTTTTTGCAATGGTGCGCACGAATTCACGCACGCTGATCTCGCCTAATTTGAATTGTGATTCGGCAACCAGCTGACGCTCGCTGTCCATGACATAAGCATTTCCGAGGACCTGCTTGTATACAGCACGGATCAGAGCTTCCTTGGTGGCGTCATCATCACCAGGCGCCAACTCCAGGGGTGCCTCGCAGTCTTGAGCGAAGCGTTCAACACCGAGAATCGAGGCGGGGCCGAATGGCATGGGTGCGTGGGCGAAGCGATATCATTATCCAAGACTCATCGGACAAGCTTGCTGGTTGCTTTATAAAACTCAACTCCTTCTGACTGACTGCACCCTCCAGTGATGTGGGTGCCCTTTTGTCCTTTGGACGCCCTAGTTGGCAGTTCAGCGCTTCGCTGTTTTCGTGTCGCTTTCCCTCAGCACCGAAGCGACTCCAGAGAGGCCCGAGTTGTCGTACGAGTGAATGGGTTCCAGCAATCAAGCTCGGTGTGTGGCCGTGATAGAAGGTTTGTCAGTTGCTCAGAATTGATCCCGGAGGCCCAACTAAAATCAGCCCCCTGAATGCTCTCTGCAGTCTCTATGGATGTGTTACTGAAATCAGCCGCGCGTAAATCGGCCTGATTCAGCTGGCTACCCGTAAAGCGTGCTCCTTTACAGCTGCACCCCTGTAGCTTTGCAAAGCGAAGATCAGCCCCCACCAAGCATGCACCAACTAGCACAGAGCCACTAAGATCGCAGCCACTGAGATAGGCCCCCATGAAACTACTTTCAGTTAAGTCCATACTCCTTAAGTCGGCACCATTAAAAAATGCCCCATTCAGATAAGCCTTGGGTCCGACTGCTCCAGATCTGAATTGATTAAATCCTTCGGGAAACTTGCTATTCATATCATAACGAGCTAACTTGAGATCGCAGCCATCAAGCTGGCAGCCAGAAAGATCAGCGCCCCTTAGATCGGCCCGGCATAGTTTAGATTCTCTTAGGTCTAGAGGGGTTAGTACTCGATGTGACCAACGGGCTCCGCGGGCATCAAGCGGCACTTGATTGACCATTTCAGGTTCGCAGGTCTCTGGGGGATGCCACTGCTGTGGATTCTCTGGTAACAAAGTGATTTTGAGTTGGGCTTCAGGATGCATAGGAAGAGTTCTTTCTGGTTGACTTAAGAATTTCTTATACCTCTTGCATTCTAGAGGACAAATCGGGTTGGCCGAATGTCCTGCTACAACCTTAATTGCCTGATGGTAGTTCTCGAGTAGTCATTCACTCTTTGGGTTTAGCGCGCATATCAAGTCATCAAACGCACCTTGAGCGCAGGTACTTTCACGCTCATAGCCTGATCTTCTAAGTCTATTGACTGAGAGATTCTTTAATTCTGTCAAGACGCACAAAAGCGCTTTTACGGGAACTCCCAATACCATATAGAGTTCCAATAATGATTTTATACCTGCCTTGTCGGTAATTACCGTGCAATTAGACGCCACCCCATAAGTCACTACTCTGATAAATTGCTCGCAGTCTCTCCAGCAGGCCGCTGCTCTGTGCTCTGGAAAAAGCTCTCCCCCTTGCGCTATCAATCCTGGTTGCTTGTGTAGTAGCGACGCGCTCGCTTTAGCAATCATCTTAGGCGACTTTTCGATTAATTCGATAACAGCTTTCTCTGAACTTTTGCAAATCGCACAGATATATTCTATCTCGTTTAGGCTCAGTGGACGCCTTGCTGAATCAGCAGTCCTGATAATCGTTCGAACTTCAACAGGTATCGTCTCTCTTGAGCCAAGTCCGCATACATTAGCCTGCCTGACAAGAAGATTAATCTTCGCTCTATATTCGGTTTCTGTTGTTATGAACATGAGCCGAGTGGAGTTGCGGACAATGTCTTGTTGCGGTCCAAGTAGAATGCCCATACAGTCGATTCGCCTAATCCATAGCAGCGATCGCAAGCTAGGCTGGCTAGCTGGGCTACTACACCGATTGCTTCCAAAAGCGCCTTGGCTTCTTTCTTCCCAGACACAAAAGTTGTCCGAATAGAAGAACCTACGACCCAGGTGAGGCGCGTCTGCTTTAACTCGCCATCGCCATCTTCGCATGCAACGAGAAGATTAGCTTCACTGGGATCAGTCAAGAAATGAGATCTCCAAAGTGATATGTCGTCACTCCTGAGGTCAATGCGAAGACGCATGGCTCCTGAGTTGTATATAATCTCCGCTCCTTCTCCTGCTTGCTTTATTAAGTGTATGATCTGCTCGGGCTGCTGGAAGGTCATGTTCATGAAAAGATGAGGTAAAGACAAATGCGGAGACTTCTTTGCTTATCAGAATGATATCGAATGGTCCAATAGAATAATCTATGCCCTCAAATAGTAGTGCGCAAATGCTATAGCAGATGGCATGCATTCTTGCCTGAGCTGCACTTGCTGGCTGCATTATTGTTTTATAAACTGCAGCTTCAAGCCCTAGCCTTCAAAAGAAAGGGCCCCCACATGGGGAGCCCGAGAATGTAAAAATCCGTTATATGCAATCAAACTAGGGCGTTGATTGCATAGTCCAGGTAGTTATTCGCTTCAGTGGCTGGCTCACCAGAAAGTCCATGATTGGCTTTAATATAATTGAGGGCTTCTACGTACCACGAAGGAGACAGCTCAAAGGCACGGTTGATTTCATCAATGCCAGCAATCAGATACTCATCCATCGGCCCGGTGCCACCAGCCACGAGGCAGTAGGTGACCATGCGGAGGTAGTAGCCGATGTCACGGGCGCACTTTTCTTTGCCGCGAGCGTCAGCTGCGTAGTTGTTGCCCTGCATCTGGGTGGTGTAGGGGAACTTGTTGTACACAGCCTGAGCAGCGCCGTTCACGAGGGAATCAGCGTTGGCGGTGAGCGCCTTGGCAGCAGCCAGAGCGTTGGCGGCGCGCTCGAAACGACCGAAAGCAGCGTTGATTTCGGTGTTGGAGAGGAAGCGGCCCTGGGAATCAGCGGCGGCGACGGCTTCGGTGAGGGGGGTCTTCATTGTTGGAAAAGAAGAAGGTGTTCTGGTCGGAAATCTTGAGAGCTGGAGCCGGATCAGGCGACAGCAGCGGCAGCGCGGTCGAAGTAGGTGCCGATTTCGGACATCAGAGCGGAGCAGTCACCAGCGGTGATGCCGTTCTTGTCGTTGGCGATGGAGATGGCAGCGTCCTTCATCTTGCGGACACCTTCAGCCACGGAAGCGCCGGGAGTGCCGAGGGCGAGGTAGGTCTCGCGCAGGCCATTGAGGCAACGGTCTTCCAGCACGGAAGCGTCGCCGGTGAAGGCGGCGTAGGAGACGTAGCGCAGGATGATCTCCATGTCGCGCAGGCAGGCAGCCATGCGGCGGGAGGTGTAAGCATTACCGCCGGGGGCGATCAGGGCGGGCTGCTGAGCGAACAGTTCGCGGGCAGCGTTGGTGACGATGGCGGAAGCGTTGGAGGTGATGCGGTTCACAGCATCCATGCGCTTGTTGCTGTCAGCAACCATGGCAGCCAGAGCATCGATCTGGCCGGCGTTGATGAATTCGCCGCGGGCGTCAGCCTGGGCAACAACCTTGGTGAAGGCGTCGAACATTGAGAAAAGCTCCTGTTCTCGACGAAGGGTCGGGAGTGGTTTGGGGGTGAGGACCGGGAGCTGAGCTCCAGATTCTCGGGGCAGGGAACGGGCTGCCGTTGGCTGCCGTTCTCCCTCGCCAGGCCATTCTTCAAGAAGATGAGAAGCTCCCGCGAGCCTTTTAACAAAAGGTCATTCCGAGCTCGAAAAGGCCTGTGCCGGTTCTGATTTCACTGTGACAACTGGCTGTCTCGTCTGCCATGCAACCCCTTGGTGGGCTGGCCGCCCCGACCATGAAAAAGCCCCCTCCGGAACGAGGGGGCGAGCTGCTTCCACCAGGTTGAGTGACTGGATGGAGGGCGGAGGGGGGCTGATTTCAGTCGTCGACCTGCTTCCGGGTGCGACGGGCGGGCTTGGCCGCTTTGGCTTCGCCAGCACCGTTGGCTCCAAGGTCACCACCGCTGACACTGACCTCCTGAATCCGACCACCCATGCGCTGGATCATGCGCATGGTTTCGTTCATGCGGGTGTAGGGCACCTGCATCACAGTGTCGGCCGTACGGATGTAGTCGTTGTTGGCGATGCCAGTGACCTTCAAGGTCACCTGACGGTTGGAGGCAAAGGTTGATGAGCGACTGCCGGCAGAGACTTTCATTGGGATCAGAGGAGAAGGGAACGGCGGACCGTGATCTCAGTTCACGGTGGTGATGCTGGCGATCCGGCCGCCTTCGCGCTGGATCTGGCGCTGGACATCCAGCAGCTTGCTGAAGGGAACGAAGCGAACACGGTTGCTGCGCTTGTGCAGGCGGTAGTTGTTCAGGCCGGTGATTTCGATCCGGAAGGTGCGCCCCTCTTCAGCGGCGCCGACGCCCTGACGGGTCGCGCCATCGGTGCCCACCTTGCGGAACACATTGCCCTTGGCATTGGGGCTCACCACGGTCACAGGCGCTTCGGCGTGCACGGAGGGGTTGAGGCGGGACTGGTTCTTGCAGATATCGCCCTTGATGGAGGCGGCGACACCGCGGCTGAGTTGCAGCATGTAGGAGAACTGGAGGCCTTGCTGGCCAACGCTGTAGTTCCAGCCGTGCAGATAGGGCACCACTTCCTCGCCAAAGCGTTCCTGGTACTCGGCGCTGTCGAGGTAGGAATCGATTTCAGCGTCGAAACCTTGTTCCTGCAGGATTGTGAAGTGGTGGAGCATCTCAGCTTTGTTCTGGGTAGCGCGTCCCAGGAGATGCTTGTGGTTGAGCTCAATGAACCTGTAGGGGTTCGAGTTCTCAAAGAAACGCTTGCGATACAGCCCGCTCTTGGCCAGCTGGCGCACGAATTCGCGCACACTCAGATATCCCCGACGGAACAGGGATTCGGGCCCTTCCAGACGGTCGCTGCTGAGGATGTACTGGTAGCCGAAGACCTGCTGGTAGGCGGCACGAATCAGTGCAGCGCGGTCATTTTCGGAACCGTTGCTCCAGTTTTCCTGAGTGGGTTGTGTGTAGCTCTCGATGCCCAGATAGGACGCGTTGGCGAGAGTCATTGGAACGGGGTGACGAAGCTTGGTGGAGGCAAAGACCTGCCCCTGGCTCAAGGCATGTTCGGTGTGGATCCTATGGAGAGAGTTCGATTGCGATCGAAGCCTTTCAGAATCGTTACAAGCCCAGTCGAGATCTGAGGTTGGCCAGGGACTGGTCGATGGCCAGATCGTCGATACGATCCGGCCATTCATCCAACGGTTGGCCATGGATTCCCTTGAAGGTCAGCAGCTCTTTCAAAGCCGCCTGTGTCAGCAGTTGAGCTTGCTGACGGCCGTCAGTGAATCGCTCACCGAACGGATCCTCAAGGTTGAGAACCGGTTGGATGAGTTGCAGGCTCAACTGAGCAGCCGCTCCGAGGCAGCCCCTGGCGATTGGGACGGTGCAGCTGAGCTGCTTTCGGGCACCGAGGAGCGTCTGAGTCGGTTGGAGCGATTGCTTGAGGACGGAGCCTCGACCCTGAAAGTGGTGGATCCCTTCCCGGAAGACGAAATCCAGGAGTTTCCTGAGGATGAGCCCCAGCTCTTCCCTGAAGAGGAGCAGGGGCTTCTCGCCACTGAATCAGTTTGAGGATGTGCCGAGCATCGACCCTGCGATGGTGATCACGACCCGCAGAATCTCGAAGCCCCCAACCACGCCTAAGCCAAGCCAGAGCTTGAGAGCCCAAGCCGGAGGTTGACCGGAACCCCACGCTGCGGAGGCAACGCCGCTCGCTCCTCCTGGATTGGCTGGGAAACGGCTTGAGCTGCTGTCTCGCCAGTCGGCCGCATAGCGAGGCAGGCGTTGATGGGTCGGCATGTCGCCTCGATCACGACCGGCCAGCACTCGGTTGATCTGATACGGAACCGTGTCGTCACCGAAGTCATTGAGATATTCGTCGCTATCCAGTAGGGAGTCGACGGCAGCGCTCAGCCCTTTTTGTGCCACCAGGATCGAAAGGGCAATGCGTTCGGCGTCGCCGTGAGGCTCGCGTCCAAGCGCTTTGCTCACCAGATGGTCCACCAGTCGATAGTTGGTGTTGGTGTTCTGGTAACCATCGCGGAAGCGTGCTGATGTCAGCAGTCCGCGCATGAAATCGCGCACGGTGATGCCGCCATCACGCAGCTGCATCTCAAGCATCGGCATGCGGTCGCATTTGAGTGGGTGGAAGAACACCTGTCGATAGGCCTGCTCGATCACCAGCTCAAGGGCATCCCCTTTGGGTTGTAGACCTTCACTGCAGCGCCGCTCGTTTTCGTCGGCCACGCTGCCGATCGGTGTGACGAGAGCGTTCTGGGTCCGGATCGGCGTTGTCAGCAGGGGAAGCGCCATGGGCGGTGATCACGACTGCCCAGGACCTTATGGGGAGCCAATAAGTATTTGTCCGGATGGACAAATGCCATCACTTCACTTCACCCAACTTCAAACTAGGCGCTGGGCTCGCTCATCCCCAGCCCCCAGTGGGACGGAATCTCTGACGCGTAGTTCTCGACCCGTCGGAACAGGAAGGGACCTGCCAAGGATCCCCAGATCTGTTCATGGCTGTCGGGGTCGTGCCCTCGGTCAATGGTGCTCATTCCGTTTTGGTCAATTTCGAATTGGCTGACGAGGTAGCTCGTCCGTCTCTTGCGTTCGACCATGCAGCGGCAGCCTGGTTCCACTTCGCCGCTGAAACCACTGCCTTGGGGCGTCACGATGTAGGTGCAACCCTCCAAAAGCTGCAGATCTGACGCATGGATCGTCGGGAGCTTCTCTGGTTGCAGCGTGGCTCCCCAGAATCGTTCTGCATCGCGCAGGGCGTGATTGCGAATGTGGAGGTTCTCCCCTTCGGCGCAGGCGTGGAGCACCCGGATCCGGTAGGGCTCGGCCGGGGCAAGGGCGTAAGCCTGCTCCAGTAAGAGCATGCCTTCCGCAAGGTGCGGAAGGGGGCGCACCGTCACATTGATATGGGCATACAAGGGTGGGTTCTCAAAGGCCTGTTCGTCGTTGGTGAAGCTTCCGCAAAGCAGTTGCACCAGTCGATTCAGGGGGGTTGACATCGAATCAGAGGTCGAGAAGTCTCAGGCGGAAAGCAGCCACCTGTTGGGCCATCTCCGGAGAGCTTTCCATGAATGGATGCTCCTGCAGGCCATGCATCACCGAAGCGAGTCGGGTCGTCACATCCTGATTGCTGTCAGCTTTGACACTGTCTTTCCAGGCCTCGTCAAAAGCCATAGCGAAGCTGTCAGCATTATTGAACTGACGGTTGTCGTTGAGCTCTCCGAAGAACGGCATAGGAGAGAGAAAAGACATGCCAGGACCCAGATTTGAACTGGGGACACGGCGATTTTCAGTCGCCTGCTCTACCAACTGAGCTATCCCGGCGCGTTGTCTGCGCGACAGCCAGATCTTAAATCACGACGTTCCAGACCTGGCCAGCTTCCTTGGGGTTCGGGCCAAACAGATCAGGCCGTGCACCGTTAGGCCGGCTGTTTGAAGAGCGGTCATCGCCGCGAGGGCCGTCGCGCCAGTGGTGAGGATGTCATCCACGATCCAGAGGGGGGCCATTCGGTCCGCCGCTCCGATTGCCTTAGTGTTGGTTGCGACTTCAGTCGCCAGTGCTGTGGCCTTGAAGGCCGAGCGTTGGTTGTCCAACCGTTGTCTTGCCCTCAGGTGGTGTTGTCCCATTCCTGCTGAGGTTCGTTCCAAGAATTCCCTGGTTGAGCGTTCCAGGCTTCGGCAGATCAGGGCTGGCAGTGGGTTGGCTCTGCTTCGGTGCTTCCAGCTGGGAATTGGTACCAGCAGGGCTTCTGCTGGCAGTCGCTCCCTCAGGCCAGCACTGAGGGCTCGGAGCTGGCGGAGATTGCCGCTGCTCCTGAGCTGCAAAAGCTTCTCGCGTAGGCGACCTTGGTAGAGCCCTGCTGCGATCCACGGCAGAGGATCACGTCCATGGCAAGGGTGTGCTCCAAGGCCGAGGGCTTGGCAGCAGGCTTGGCAGGGGTGTTGTTCCCTGGGATGGGAGACGATCTCTGCCGAGCAGATGGGGCAGCTGGGTCTAATCAGCAGGTCTCCGCAGCTTTGCCTGATCAGCTTGAGCATCGCAGCGGTCGCGCTGCGTTAAGGATTCCCCTGAGGTCTAATTCTGCATCGCTCTCAGCATGGCCACCAAGGTGCGATGGGCATCCTCGCTGTCGCTCAGCTGGTGATCAAACGGAATCTTCACCGTTGCTCCATCCACCTCCAGCTCCATGGCATCTGATCGCACGGCCAGCATCGTGGCGCTCTGCGGGTTCTCGATTCCGCCGTAGTGGCGGGCGTAGCTGAGAACAGCCTCGCTGTGATCTGCATTCATGTGCCGGCAGATGCGATCACTGACGCTTGGGGTGAGGGGATCAGCGGCCATGGGGAGTGGGGGATCAACAGAGGAGCGGTTGTCGGCACTTGGCGGCCAGGAGGATTGCCTGGCCTCAGCCGAAGCGTTGCCAGAGCAGGAGGGCGAGGCGGAAACCGCTGAATGTCACATAGCCGGCGAGGATCACGAAGAGTCCGACGGCGAGTACGTCGCGAATTTTGGCAGGCACCGGCAGTTTGAAGCGCACTGGATTCTCCATCCTTATCCGTGCAGATCGTCAGCCTGTTGCAGACCTTCGAGTGCCAAGCGTGCGGTGCCAGCGGCCGGAGGGGCATGGCAAGTGCGAACTGCCAGGCCGAGGATCCGTTCCCGGAGCCTTCTCCATTGGGGGTTGCGGGCTCCCCCTCCCACCGTGATCACTTGTTTTGGGGGTTGAGCTCCCAGCTCCGTCAAACGTCGCCAGCCCTGGGCCTCGATGCGCGCCATGCCCTCCAGCAGGCCATGGAGGTAGAGAGCATCGCTGACGGGCCGAGGCCTGAGAATCGGCTCGAGCGTCGGGTCGTCAATGGGGAACCGTTCGCCCCTCGCCGGCAAGGGGCGTAGATCCAGGCCGCTGTTCTGCTCAGGATCAATCTGACGGCTGAGTTCCTCCAGGTCGATTCCAGGGAACTGTTGTTGCAGGACGACGCCACCGGAGTTGGAGGCACCTCCGCACAACCAGCGACCTCCAACCCGATGGTTCGTGACTCCCGCACCAGCGAGTGGAGTCTTCACAAATCGCTTCAGCACGATTGTGCTGCCGAGCACCGTGATTCCATCTCCAGCGCTTGGATTGGCCGTGAGCACCGCTGCATTCGCATCTGTGGTGCCAGCGATCACCTGAAGGTTTGGGGGGCAGCCGAGTTGATCGGCGATCGAGGGGGCAATCGATCCCAAGCGTGCTCCGCTTGGCCTGATCTCAGGCAGGGCCTGACACCAAAGCTGGCGGGCAAAGGTGTCTGGCCAGCGCCCCGTCTCAAGATTCCAGCCCAGGCGGAGGTTGTTTCCTTCCTCGCCGTAACGCCAGCTTTGCAGAAACCAACCAGTGATCCAGTCGGCCTGGTGGCGCAGCAGCAGCTGATCTCTTGGATGCGTCTCAAGCAGGCGCAGGGCCCTGGCCAGACTTCCGCTTGCACTGCCTGCAGGATTGGAGTCGCTGATCAGGGCGTTGAGTCGCTCCAGCTGTTCCGGGCAACTGAGGTGATACGGCAACGCTGGCCCCAGAGGCCTTCCGTCTTCTTCACAGGCCAGGAGGGTGCCAGAGGTTCCGTCCACCGCCAGGGCTCGAAGCCGCTGGCGCAGGTCAGAGGGAATGGACGCGATGAGCTGCCTGCAGCCATCAATCCATGCCGCTGGGTCCTCGAATGCACCTGAATAGGGCATCCCTTCACTGTGTCGAAGATTGCCGGCCAGGTCGAGAATCGCGATCCGGACACCACTGGTGCCCAGATCGATACCGAGCACCGCGGTGTCAGGGGCGATCACAGGTCAAGGATCAGATGGTGCTCCCCTCCTGGAGGCGGGTTGCTTCCGCCTGGAGCAGCGTTGCGGCTTTGTCGGCCACGTCTTCCCAGGGAAGCTTGAGGTCGGGGCGACCGAAATGCCCGTAGGCGGCCGTGTCGCGATAGAAGCGACCTCCGCTCTGAGAAGGCATGTCGCGCAGTTTGAATTGCTCGATGATCGCTCCAGGGCGCAGATCAAAGTGGCTGTTCACGAGTGCGGTGAGCTCCGCGTTTGACACTTTGCCGGTGCCAAACGAGTCGACAAGGATGGAGACGGGCTTGGCGACTCCGATGGCATAGCTCAGCTGTACCTCTGCGCGCCGGGCGAGACCAGCAGCCACGAGGCACTTCGCGACGTAACGGGCTGCGTAGGCAGCAGAGCGATCCACTTTGGTGGGGTCCTTACCGGAGAAAGCACCACCACCGTGGCGGGCATAGCCGCCGTAGGTGTCCACGATGATCTTGCGGCCTGTCAGGCCCGCATCACCTTGAGGGCCACCCACCACGAATTTTCCGGTGGGGTTGACCAGATAGCGAGTTGATCCCTTTTGGGGTTTCAGGGGCAAATCTGCCGTTGCAGGTTCCACAACATGGGTCCAAAGGTCATCGCTGATGCGCTGCCTGACCTCTTGCTCGCCGCTCATGCCAGCCACTTCCGCGGTGTGCTGGGTGGAGATCAGAATCGTGTCGATCGCCACGGGCTGATCGTTCTCGTACACGACACTGACCTGGGTTTTGCCATCCGGGAGCAGGTATTCAAGGGTGCCGTTGTGACGGACCTCTGCCAGTCGCCTCGAGAGACGGTGGGCGATGCTGATCGGCAGAGGCATCAACTCCGGAGTTTCATCACAGGCGTAGCCGAACATGATGCCCTGATCTCCTGCACCCACCTTGTCGAGCGGGTCACCAGCATGGTCATCGGCTTCATCAACGCCCTGGGCGATGTCAGGGGATTGCTGATCGAGGGCAACCAGCACAGCACAGCTGTTGGCATCAAATCCACCGGCCCTGGCGCCGCTGTAGCCAATGTCGCGGATCACATCGCGCACAAGATGGATGAAATCCACCTGGGCCTTAGAGGTGACTTCACCGGTGATCATGCAGAGTCCGGTGTTGACCACCGTTTCGCAGGCCACGCGACTGGAGGGATCCTGTGCGAGGAGCGCATCGAGTACTGCATCACTGACCTGGTCACAGATTTTGTCGGGATGTCCTTCTGTGACGGATTCGGAGGTGAAGACGTAGCGACTCATGACCCGGTGCGAATGGGGCAACTCTAAGGGGAGGCGATTTCAGTCTTCTGGGCGCACTTGGAGATCGCGCCAGTGGTGAACAAGGTGTTCGTGGGCGGTGAGCGTTGGGGGCTCCCTCCATCCGGCCACGTAGCCCAGGGTGACAGCGACTCCAGCGCGCCTGCCCATGAGTAGATCGGAGTCGGCATCGCCGATTAGGGCGCAGCGACGGTGGTTGAGTCGCAGGGACTCGCAGAGGCGGTGGACAGCGGCCGGATCTGGTTTGCTTGGCTGATGCTCCGCGCTCCACATGCCTGAAACGGCATGCTCCAGCTGGTGATGACGCAGAAAGCGCTGAATTCCCTCGTGGGTGTCGTTGCTGATCACAGCACAGGTCACCCCGGCTTTGTTGAGCGCTTGAATCAGGCGTTTGGCATCCGGTAAAAGCGGAGTGGAACCGTCTTCTTCATCGGGGGGAAGCGACTGCTCCACCGATGCAAAGCTCTCCTCCGCAAGCAGTAGGGCCTGAGGCCACGGCACGCCCACCAGGCTGAGAACGGTTGCGGTGGCAGCAAGGTTGTGCTGTTTTGACGCCACGGCAAGAAGACTGTCCGGGCGAACGCCTTCACTGTTAAGTCCGTAGGCCTTTTCGAGGAGGGAACGCAGGCTTTTGGTGTCCAACGCGTTCGAAATGACGCGAAGCGGAAGGTGTTGCATGCGTTCTGCAATGGCCTCAATTCGCCTTCGCGCCAGGCTGATGAGGTGCGGTTCGCTATGAGAAAGGGTGCCGTCCTTGTCGAACAGCACCCCATCGATTTCGGCTAGGGCCTCACCGTTGAGTAACAGCGTGGCCATGGGACGAACTGATCGCGAGAATCAGCCCATCATCCCGTAGGACTCTTCGCCCTCCTCGGCCTGCTCAAGCAGCATTTGCTTGTAACGGGCAGCCATTTCCTCGGCCTTCTCGAACACCTTCTGGGGATCGGTGAGCATGTCACCGGGCTCCGGCTCAAGCGCCTTGGTGGAGAGAGAGATGCGGCCGCGCTCGGCATCCAGATCGATGATCATGACCTTCATCTGGTCATTGACATTGAGCACGGTGTGAGGAGTCTCGATGTGCTCGTGGCTGATTTCGGAGATGTGGAGCAGACCGCTGACACCACCGATATCGATGAAGGCGCCATAGGGCTTGATGCCACGAACGGTGCCGATCACCACTTCGCCTACCTCGAGGCGATTCATCTTGCGCTCCACCAGGGCGCGACGATGGCTGAGCACCAGACGATTGCGCTCTTCGTCCACCTCGAGAAACTTGAGCGGAAGGAAATCCGCCACAAGCTCTTCCTTGGGCTTGCGGGTGCTGATGTGGGAGCCGGGGATGAAGCCCCGAAGGCCTTCGACGCGTACGAGAGCACCACCACGGTTGGTGGCGAACACCTCGGAATAAATGGTGGCGTCTTCTTTCTGCAGCTGCCTCACCCGTTCCCAGGCGCGTTGATATTCAATCCGGCGAATCGATAGTGCGAGCTGACCATCTTCGTTCTCTTCGCTCATGATGAAGAACTCGCGCACCTCTCCCGGCTGGAGAACATCGCTCAGTCCCTCAACACGGTTGATCGACACCTCCTGCATCGGCATGAAGGCGGCCGTCTTTGCGCCGATGTCGATCATCGCTCCCTTCGACTCAAGGGCAAAGACGGTGCCGTTGACGATGTCGCCAGGCTTGAAGTTGTAGTCGTACTTGCTCAGCAGCGAGGCGAACTCGTCGAGGGTGAAACCAGCGCCATCGAGATCACGGCTGCTGGCCCGGCTGCTGGGGTCATCAGCGGTCGGCACGTCCTCCGGAATACTCAGGTCCTCTTCAGCGAAGGCATCGATGGATTCCGTTGCCATGATCGCTTCAGCATCTTCGGCAAACGCTGCTGTTTCCGCGTTGGGATCCTGAACCTGGTCGGTGGAGGTGACAGACATGGGGGGATGGCGGTCTGCCCAAAGACAGTGTGAGAGAAGACGCTGAGGCCCGCCGACCACAAGCGATCGAATCGCCCATTCTTACAGACGGCCCTAGGGCGATTCGCTTGGGTGGTTCTTCAGCTGCTCAATTCAAACGGTGGCTAGAGGAGGCTTGCTCGTGTTCATTCCTTCGAGCGTCTTGACGAAGTCGTTGACGCCGCGGAACTGCTTGTAAACCGAAGCAAAACGAACGTATGCCACCTCGCTGAGCTCCTTGAGTTGCTCAAGCACCAGCTCTCCAATGTCGTGGCTGGTCACCTCGCGACCGTTGCGCTGTTGAAGGGTGAGCTCAAGTTCGTCGACGATTTCTTCGAGTTTGGTGGCTGTGATCCCGGTTTTCTCGCAGGCCCTGCTCAGGCCATGGAGCAGCTTGCTCCTGCTGAAGCTCTCGCGGCTGCCATTCCGTTTGAGGACGGTGATCGGCATGGTCTCCACCCGTTCATAGGTGGTGAAGCGAAACTCACAGTTCAGGCATTCACGCCGACGGCGAACACTCCTGCCTCCATCGGCAGCACGGGATTCCAATACCCGACTGTCTGTGTTTTGGCAGGAAGGGCACTGCACGCCCGGTTCACTCCGAAGTCGAATGTGCTCCAAGTTTAGACAGCTTGTCCAGGCCTGGAAATTGCCAAAAAAAGCCCCGCCTTCAGGCGGGGCAAAGCAGTTGATTCCTGAATCACTTGCCGATCTTCGGGGGATCGCGGAAAGCGATGGCGAAGAAGAGTGTGGCAATCGCCAGGGTGAGGATGAGGATGTAAGCGAAGCTTTCCATCGAGAGTCTCCGAGGGGGCGATCAGCTGAGGGTGGTGCCTGCCGGGGGCACGTAGCCCTCAGGCAGTCGACGGGTGGAACGGTCTCCCAGTTTCTGGAACAGACCGAACTCAACCTGCTCACCGAGATCGGGGTCGATACCGGCAAACACGTCACGGTAGAGGGTGCGTGCACCGTGCCAGATGTGCCCAAAGAAGAAGAGGAGGGCAAAGGTGGCATGGCCGAAGGTGAACCAGCCGCGGGGTGAGCTGCGGAAGGTGCCGTCGGAGTGATAGGTCTCGCGATCGAATTCGAACGCTTCACCCAGTTGAGCCTTGCGAGCCAGTCGCTTCACGTCAGCAGGATCAGTGAAGGTCTGACCATCAAGGGCACCACCAAAGACTGTGGCGGTCACACCTTGCTGCTCGAAGGAATATTTCGCTTCAGCCCGACGGAAAGGAATGTCAGCCCGCACGATGCCGTCACTGTCTTCAAGAACCACAGGGAAGTTCTCAAAGAAGTTGGGGAGACGGCGCACCTGAAGATCGCGACCATCCTTGTCAGTGAAGGAGATATGGCCAATCCAACCCGTGGGCAGACCATCACCATTCACCATCGGACCGACACGGAACAGACCGCCCTTGGCAGGGCTGTTTCCGACGTAGTCGTAGAACGCAAGTTTCTCAGGGATCGAGGCATAAGCCTCTTGCTCGGAAGCACCTGAATCCATTGCCGTCTGAACGCGACGGTTGATCTCGGTCTTGAAGTAGCTCTGATCCCACTGATAACGGGTCGGGCCGAACAGCTCAACAGGAGTGGCAGCTGAGCCATACCACATGGTGCCGGCCACGATGAAGGCTGCGAAGAACACAGCGGCAATGGCACTAGCCAAGACCGTCTCGATGTTCCCCATGCGCAAGGCCTTGTAGAGGCGCTCAGGAGGTCGAGTGGTGATGTGGAAGATGCCAGCAATGATGCCGACAATCCCTGCAGCGATGTGGTGAGCAACGATTCCACCAGGATTGAAGGGGTTGAATCCTTCAGGACCCCAGGCTGGCTGGACAGCTTCTAGGTGCCCGGTGAGGCTGTACGGATCGGAGATCCACATGCCCGGTCCGAAAACACCGGTGAGATGGAAGGCGCCGAAACCGAAGCAGCCGAGTCCTGCAAGCAGGAGGTGGATGCCGAAAATCTTGGGGAGATCAAGGGCGGGCTCACCTGTGCGTGGGTCCTGCCAGATCTCGAGATCCCAGTAAGTCCAGTGCCAGATGGCAGCCAGCATCAGCAGGCCGCTGAACACGATGTGAGCTGCGGCGACACCTTCAAAGCTCCAGAAGCCAGGATCCACACCGGTCTCACCGGTGATGCTCCAGCCTCCCCAGCTGCCGGTGACGCCAAGACGGGCCATAAAAGGCATCACAAACATGCCCTGACGCCACATCGGATTCAGAACAGGATCCGAGGGGTCGAAAATGGCGAGTTCATAGAGAGCCATCGAGCCGGCCCAGCCGGCAACGAGGGCGGTGTGCATGAGGTGCACGGCCAGGAGTCGGCCGGGGTCGTTAATAACGACGGTGTGCACCCGATACCAGGGCAATCCCATGGGTCAGGTTCGGGGGAACGAAGCTGCTGATGCAGCCAGACCCAGCGATCGTAAGGGGTGTTGAAGGGCTGCCGGGACTCGCTGTCGCGAGCTGCAACGTCTCAACATCTCTTTCTTGCCGTTGAGCGGATCGGCCTGTTGCCATGTCCCTGCTGGAGGAAGGGAGGTAGGGGCTTCAGGGCGATGTCGGGGTGCCTCTGATGCGGCGGTTACAAATCGCAACCCCTGGATTCAGAATGCAGGTTTCCGACCTCCCCTCGTCATGCCAGTCATCCGCTTTGTCAGAGAAGGTCGTGACGTGGAGTGCTACCCCGGGGAAAATCTGCGGGACGTGGCCCTTCGTGAAGGGATTTCCCTGTACGGCCTGAAAGGTCAGCTTGGCAACTGCGGCGGGTGCGGCCAGTGCATTACTTGCTTTGTCGATGTGCCGGATGGTGCTTCGCCGGGTGCTCTCTCCACGCGCACGGCAGTGGAGGAGAACAAGTTGCGGCGTCGGCCGAACACTTGGCGTCTTGCCTGTCAGGCGCTTGTACAGGACTCCCTCGTGGTCTTGACCAGGCCGCAGATGGGGCTTGCGGATGCGGAGGCACGGATCGCAGCAGCACAAGCGGGCGGTTTGCCAAGCGGGCCAACCGCCTGGCCTGCTCAGGAGCTAAATGAAGATGAGCCCGAGCCTGATCAGGAACTTGATGATCGGGCTGCTACGCCCGGTGACGAGGCCTGAGGTTTGGCCCTGCGAGGTCGCCGAACGGTGATACCTTCCGAGGGCACTTATCAGCGGTCATGGAAACCAACGATCTCGGCTTTGTCGCCAGCCTCATGTTCGTGCTGGTTCCGACGGTCTTCCTGATCATTTTGTTCATTCAGACCAACAGCAAGCAGAGCTGAACGGGTTCACCGGAGCAGTTTCAAGACCGCTCCGGTTCCCTCACGAGCATCACGGGGGCTGGAGCATGCACCCTGATGTAGTCGCTCACGGATCCCCCCAGCAGTTTGTCCAGATCCACCAGTCCGCGGGCCACGAGCGGTCGACGGTCCTGGGATGCGATCACGACGAGATCGGCATTCGTGTCCTTGGCGGCCTGGCACACCCCGCGGCCGATGTCGTTCGCGGTGATGTGTAAGGGCTTCAGGGCGACTCCATAGCCGCGGGCCCGTTGGACCGCTGCCTCCAGTAGAGCGTCGCCTTTGCTAACGGCTCCTCGGGATGGGGTGATGTCCTGCCTGGCCACATGGACACCCGTCAGTTGTCCCCCGGGAATGTCGCGAATCATCTCGCAGGCCAGTCGCAGGGCGTCGTCGCCAACTCCTGTGCCATCGATGGTCACGAGCAAACGATTGACATGGCGTACGTACAGATCGTCTCGCACCAAAAGCATGGGCCTGGTTGAGAGCTGGAAGACGTACTGGCTGGTGCTGTTGGCGAGGATCGATTGGAGTCGTCCGAGCCCCCGGGATCCCATCACGATCAGATCGGCATTGAGCTCCTCTGCCACTTTGAGCACGGTCTGTTTCGCGTCACCTTGACGAATGATCGAGTTCACTTCGCTCGGGTTGAGGCCAAGCCGCTCCACCGCCTGGGCAAGGAGCTGGGCGGCGTCGGCCCAGTGCTCTTCAGCGCCGGATTTGTTCTGTTCTGGAACAACATGGAGGAGGTTGATCCTTGCGGCGCGGAATCCGGGTAGATCGCGCAGCATTTTGACCATCTCCTCGACATGCCCCTTCCCGGAATCAGCAATCAGAAGGTTGTTGAACACAACATCGCAGCGGTGTGTGCAGCAGCCTATGGCCGAAAAAGGAGGGCCTGAAGCATGGTGATTGAGAGCGTTACGACGCGGCCCTGGCGTTGGAGCAAACGTGTTCTTCCTCAGCACACCGACCACGGTGGGGTGATGTGGCATGGCGCCTATGTGGCCTGGCTCGAGGAGGCGAGGGTGGAGGCATTGGCAGCCGTGGGGCTGCCCTACGGCGTGGTGTCGGAGGCAGGGCTGGAAATGCCTGTGGTGCGCCTAGAGATCGACTATCGGCAGGCCCTCCATCACGGCGAGCAGGTGCTGTTGGAAAGCTGGGCGCTCCCTAGGAAAGGAGTTCGCTGGCCGTGGCGGAGTCGCTGGCTGCGCTCGGATGGCGAGGTGGCGGCAGAGGCTCGGGTCGAGCTGGTGCTGGTTCGCTTCGACGGTGGGCGTCGCACCCTTCTGCGCCAGGCTCCGGAACCCCTCGGCGACGCCTTGCGGCGCCTCCAGCAAGGCCCTGAGCCGCCAGCATGAGACGATGATACAGATGTATTAGTTGCCGGGTTTGGAGTTGCGCGATTGGTGGTGGTTGTGGAGTCGTTGTCCTGGCCTTGGTTCCAGTCGGATGGATGCCCTTCGGGCTCTCGCCCTCCGGACTGAAGGAGGCTTTGCGGCGCTCTGGGGGTGGCCCCGCGCTCGCCTGAAGGCTGCTCTGCTCTGGCCTGACTCCCTGCTTGAACGGGTTGATCGGTTTCGCTCTCGCTGGGGGAAGGCTCCTCGTGTCAGCGTTCCAGCGGATGTCTTGGTGCCCGGCGACAGGATCTGGCCTGATGCTCTAGGCGCCCTGCCTAGGCCTCCGGTCGCGCTCTTTTGGCGAGGGCAGGACTCCCTCTGGACAGCGCTGGCGGATTCTGCCGCTGTTGCGATTGTCGGCACCCGGCGGCCTTCGTCCCATGCCTTGCGGGTGGCCACCAGGTTGGGAGAAGCGCTGGCGGAGGCGGGATGGCCTGTGGTCAGTGGTTTGGCCGAGGGGGTTGATGCTGCTGCGCATCAAGGTTGCCTCGCGGCATCTGGTCGGCCGATCGCTGTCGTGGGAACTCCTTTGACCAGGGTTTATCCGCCCGAGCATGCCCAGCTTCAGGCCCATGTGGCCTCCAGTGGATTGTTGATCACGGAGCAGGCTCCGGAGGCTCGTGTCTCTCGCGCGAGCTTTGCGCTTCGCAACCGACTGCTGGTCGCTCTCGCCAGGGTTGTGGTGGTCGTGGAGTGTCCGCAGGGAAGTGGGGCGTTGCTCTCGGCTCGATGTGCTCAGCAACTGGGGCGTGCTCTCTGGGTGGTCCCTGGGGATGTTCTGAGGGATTCGGCGAAGGGCAGTAACGCACTCTTGGCCGACGGGGCTTCGCCGCTGGTCTGTATTGACCACTTTCTCGATTTCCTGGGTGCCGGCTGCCTGGCGCGACCTGAGCAGAGTTCTTTCTCCAAGTTGTCTCCACCCGTCGCTGCTGGTGCTCAGGATTCCGCTCTGTTGCGATTGCTTGAGCAAGGTGCCGGGTTGGAGACGCTGGGCCAGGAACTCAGTCGATCCACCGCCGATTTGGCGGAGCAGTTGTTTCAGCTGGAGCTTCAGGGAGTTGTCTGCGCTGAACCTGGGATGCGCTGGCGGCTTGCTTAGCTTGGATGGATGGCATCTTCAGAGCTTTCTGGCACAGACCTGCTGGCCTGGAGGCGGAAGCAGCTCTCCCGGGGAGGCTATGGAGCCGATCTCGACTGGTTGCTGGATTTGGCCGGTGGTCTTCGCTGGACTGAGCTTCAGCGTTTGCATCTCGATCCCGGTGCCAGGGTTGTGACCCTCAGCTGTGCGCTTGAGGAGCTTGAGTCGCTCTGGCGGCGCCATCTCCACTGTCACGAGCCCTTGCAGCATCTGGTTGGTTGCTGCCCCTGGCGGGACTTCGAATTAACCGTGTCATCCGCAGCCTTGATTCCCAGGCAGGAGACCGAACTGCTCGTGGATCTCGCCCTCGACTGCGTCTCGGTCAAGCCGAATTCCCTTGGGTCTGGGCGCTGGGCTGATCTAGGCACGGGCTCTGGTGCCCTGGCGGTTGCTCTGGCTCGTGCCCTACCCCATTGGAGCGGCCATGGGGTCGATTGCAGTGAAGCGGCCCTGGCTCTGGCCCGCACCAACCTGGAGCGCTTGGCCGGCTCGGCTGACTGGCAATTGCATGCTGGTGACTGGTGGACGCCGTTGGAACCCTGGTGGGGGGAATTGCAGTTGGTGGTGTCTAACCCGCCTTATATCCCTGCTTCGACGGTGGATCTCCTTGATCCGGTGGTGCGGGATTACGAACCAAGGCTGGCGCTTGATGGAGGTCCCGATGGCCTCCATTCCATTGCGAGCATTGTGATGTCAGCAGGCCGCGCTCTCGCTCCAGGCGGATGGCTGCTGATGGAGCATCATCACGATCAGAGCGAGCCGGTTGCTGCGCTTTGTCGCAAGGCCGGCCTTGAGGATGTTCGAGCTGAACGCGATCTTGAAGGGGTCGCCCGCTTCTGTATTGCCAGGAGGTCGTCCTGATTTGATGCCAGTTTTGATGCCTGATGGGGATGGAGTCGAGTCACTGCTGCTTCAGTTGCAGAGTGGAAATCCTGTGTTGATTCCAACCGACACCCTCCCGGCCCTGGCCGCACTGCCGGATCACGCTGGCCAGATCTGGTGCCTGAAGCAGCGTCCTTTGGAGAAGCCGCTGATCTTGATGGGCGCTGATGCCATGGACCTGCTGTGTCACGCGCGGGTCGATGCACGTCGGGAGGCGGAAGCTCTGGCCTCAGATCATTGGCCAGGCGCTCTCACCTTGGTGCTCCCCTCCCAAGGATCGATGACTGACAGGCTCCACCCAGGGGCGTCAACACTCGGCATGCGCGTGCCCGATTGCGCAGTCACCAGAGCGCTCTTGGCCAGGAGCGGCCCCCTGGCCACCACAAGCGTGAATCGGTCCGGAGAGCCCGCTGCGACCAACGCTCGAGACGCTTGGCGTTGCTTTCCCTCGCTTTCACTGCTTGCTCCGCTGCCCTGGCTAGCTCCGAGTGGCTTGGCAAGCACCGTTCTCGCCTGGAGCGGTCCAGGCGAGTGGCGAGTCCTGCGAGAGGGTGCTGTGATGCCTACAGGCCTGAACCTGAAGCCCCCATGCTCTGGTTGATCGCCATCGTGCTCGTGCTGCAGGCAGCGACCCACTGGCTGATCTCCCCAGTGGTTGGCTTTGCGAGCCCTCTTTTCAACCTTGGTTTTCTTCCCTGGCTCCTGGCTCTGACTGGCCTCTGGTTGCTTGCCGGTCGATCTGGTCAGTCCTGAGAACGGACAGTCCTGAGAACGGACAGTGCCCCGAAGATTCACTGCAATCACCATCCAAGCCGGCTGACGGATTTGAACCGACGGCCTTCGCTTTACAAAAGCGCTGCTCTACCGCTGAGCTAAGCCGGCAATGAGGGAAGTGTACCGGCCGGCTCCGGCCTCTGATGCCTTTCCCTGGCCAGCATCCAGAGCATCAACTCCAGCCTGGAGCGACAGCCGGTCTTGCCCAGGGCATGACTGATGTGGGTCTCCACGGTGCGGATGCTGAGAACCCTGCGCTGGGCGATGGCTTTGTTGCTGAGTCCTTCCAACAGCAAGCGAACGACAGAGAGCTCCGCAGGGCTGAGGTCAGAGGTCGGCATGGCAAAAGTGCTGCTGAGCCAAGCATTCCCCTGGGACGCCCTCAGGCGTCGACTGTCTCTTGGTCGTTGTTGCGGGTTGGAATGGCCAGGGGGCGGCGGATGGGCAGGTTCGCCACGAGCGCGGTCACCCGGTCTTCGGTCTCCAGGCTTACGTCGCCATGATCCAGGTCGATTTCTACGTACTTCGCCACGACCTCAAGGATCTCTTTGCGCATCTGCTCCAGAAGTTCGGGGCTGAGATCGCTGCGATCGTGGGCAAGCACCAGCTGCAAACGTTCCCGTGCTGTGGTGGCACTGGCTGGCTGGCGTCCGAGCAGTTTGTCGAGGATGTCGCGCAGGGTCATCGCTTCAGAAAATCTTCTTTTGCATCAGCCGGCGCACCTTGGCGCGTAGCCCACGTCCTTCTTTTGCAGGGTCGATGAGAGGAACGTCCTCTCCCTGCAAGCGGCGTGCAATGTTGGCGTAAGCACGGGCTGCAGGTGAGCCGCCACCGTTCAGGGTGAGTGGTTCACCCCGGTTTGTGCTCACGATCACCTGTTCATCCTCCAGCACCAGTCCCAGCAGGGGGAGGGCGAGGATGTCGGTGACATCATCAACCGCCAGCATTTCTTGGTTCGCCATCATTTTTGGCCGCACTCGATTGAGAACCAGCTGCACCGGCGAAACCCCTCTGGTGTTGAGAAGCCCGATCACCCGGTCGGCGTCGCGAACTGCTGAAACCTCAGGAGTGGTAATCACGATGGCCTCGCGGGCTGCAGCGGCTGCATTCTTGAATCCGTCCTCGATCCCGGCAGGACAGTCGATCAGCACGTAGTCGAACTGTTTTTGAAGCATGCTCACGATGGATTGCATGTCTTCGGGTTTGAGCCACTCGAGCATGCGGGGATTGCCCGCCGGAAGCAGGGCGAGGTTGGGCTCTTGCTTGTGGCGTACGAGGGCTTGTTCGAGCCGGCAGGTCTGAGCCAGAACCTCCTGCGCTGTGTAGACGATTCTGTTTTCGAGGCCCAGCAGAAGATCGAGGTTGCGAAGGCCAAAATCGGCATCCAGTACAACGGTTTTCTGACCTTGCCTGGCCAGGGCAATGCCCAGATTGGCTGTGAGGGTCGTTTTGCCGACACCGCCTTTGCCAGAGCAGATCAGGATCGTTCGCGAGGTTGGCGCCACGGGGTCCCGGGAAGTCAGGGCAGCCTAAAGGG
The DNA here is from genome assembly GCF_004332405.1 of Synechococcus sp. BS56D. Lineage (NCBI taxonomy): Bacteria > Bacillati > Cyanobacteriota > Cyanophyceae > Synechococcales > Synechococcaceae > Synechococcus > Synechococcus sp. BS56D. The sequence goes on from NZ_PHQU01000006.1 coordinate 261,545, forward strand.
GGTGAGTCATTCAGGCCAGGGAATCGTCCCGCTCTGTTGCAGGAACGATCGGGGGCAGTGGCTGGGCGGCTTCAATCACGATTTCTCCATTCACGATGCGGGCTTGCTCCGCAAAGCCAGGTTGAGGCTGCTCGTCCGGTCCACGGGCAACGCAATCAGCGATCCGCAGTTGCAGTGGCCGCAACTGGAGCGCCACGATCTTGGCCTCGCTGTTGCCTAGGCAGCCTGCATGGGCAACGCCCCTCAGTCGCCCCCAGACCAGAACATCACCAGCTGCTGACACGCGGGCGCCAGGGTTCACATCACCGACCAGTAGAAGGTGGCCCTGGGCGTTGACGTGATCCCCAGACCTCAAGGTGCCCTGATGGAGCCGCAGGCCTGCTGCAGCGTCAGCTACGGGCTTGATCTGCAGGTGTTCCATCCGCAGGCGGGCCTGTAGGCCAAGGGCATTGGCACTGATGACCGTTTCACTTCTGCAGGCTTCCAGGCCGTTGATCGAGAGTCCTTCCCGTTCCAGGGTGTCGATTAGATGTTGAAGGTCTCGCACGTTGAGAGGCCAGGTTCCGCAATCGAGATCCACGGGCCCTGGCGGACAGTTGGCGAGTAGATCAGGCAGTGCTTCCTGCCAGTCACGCTCCAGGAAGGGGGGAAGCCGAAGTCGGTAAGTCACGTCCTCCTGGGATCTGGCTTCAAAAAGCGGCTCAGGCATGGGCAAACGCTAGGCGCCGAAGCCATGGGTGCCCAGGTGGCTGCGAAGCTCTGTTTCGATCTCCCGAGGGTGGATGAGCCAGGCGCTTGCGGCTGGCGTGGTCAGACTTTGTACAAGAGGTGATTCCTGCTCGAGGGCAAGTAAGCGCTGGCCATCCCAGAGACGTAGCCCGCCTCGGTAGGGGTGATACCCCCGCAGTTGCTGATGACGGAGTCCGCAGCAGGTTTCCGCATCCATGCCCTGCTGCTCAGAAAGGCGTCTGGCGAGAGCAAGGGCCTCCAGCTGCTGTTCGCTGGTCAGATGCTCGACGGCACTGGCCTTGAGGAGCTGTCGATCGAGAAAGCGTTGGCAGAGGTTGGCCAGAGGCGCTGGGCCGTCCTCCGCCCAGCGCAGTAGGTGGTACCCGGTCCGTAGATCGTCATTGGCGAGGAACGCGTTGAGATCCAACTGTTTGGGCGACCACAGCCACCGCTTCAAAACCGCATCGCACCAGACATCCCCGGGGCCGAGCTGTCGGGCGATGCGGATCACCTGTTCCAGAAGCCAGTTGCAAACCACATTGAGTCGATGGCTGTAAACACTGCGGTACATCAGATTGCGCACAACGAGGTAGTGCTCCACTGCCATCAGCCCCTTCGGATGGATGGCCAGTTCACCATCAGGTGCCAGGGTGAGCGCCGAAAGGATTCGCTCCAGATCGAGTTGTCCGTAGCGGGTTCCAGTGCTGTAGCTGTCGCGCAGTAGATAGTCCAGACGGTCGCAATCCAATTGGCTGCTGACGAGCGCTTTGATCACGCTGCGTTCAGCCTTGTCATGCCCCAGCAGGTTGGCCACAGCATCAGCCGTGCCAGCGCTGTGGGCATCGAGCAACGGGCGGATCTGGGGGTGCTCACGCACGAGTCGCGCTGACCACTGCTCGTGATGCAGACCGAACATCTCCTCGCCGGTATGACTGAGCGGTCCATGGCCCAGATCATGGAGAAGTGCCGCGGCATACAGGGTGCCGCGATGGCATTCCAGGGTGGGGTCTTTGGACACCAGCCGATCAAGGGCCTGGCGCGCCAGATGAAAAACCCCAAGGGAATGGGTGAAACGACTCGATTCAGCACCGTGAAAGGTGAGAAAGGCGGGACCCAGTTGTCGGATACGACGTAGGCGTTGGAATGGTTGGCTGTCGACGAGGGCCATGACCATGGCCTCAGCGGGCCGGCTGGCATCGAGCCGGATGCTGCGATGGAGGGGGTCGTGGAATGTTCGGCTGCTCATGGCTGCGGGTCGGGTTCCGGGTCCGCGGAGGCCGTTCTGCGATCCAGTAGCGATTCCATAAACCGTTCGGCATCCAGGAGCCAGCGATCTCCTTCGCCTCCAGGATTCAAGGGCTCTGGCTGATCCAGCAGGCGATCTGGCTCCAGTCCTTGACCCTGGATGTCCCGGCCGCTTGGTGTGACGTAGCCCGCCACAGTGATGGCCAGACCGCTGCCATCACTGAGATTGGTCAGGGTCTGGATCAGTCCTTTGCCAAAGGTTCGGCTTCCGAGCAGCTGGGAGCGCCCGTCGTCTTGGAGGGCACCCGCCAGAATTTCACTCGCGCTGGCCGTCCCTTGATTGACAAGGGTGACCATCGGCCCGCTGTAAATCTCCCCCTGACCAGCCTGAATGGGATCGGCGATTCCATCTCGGTTGCGGGTTTCCACGATCGGCTGATTGCTGAGGAAGGCATCTGCCACGCTCAAACCAGCACTGACAAGCCCTCCGGAGTTGTTGCGAAGGTCGAGCACCAGGCCCTCAATTCCCTTCTCGGAGAGCTCTCGTAGTGCTTCCTGCACTTGGTCTGGCACACCATCGCTGAATTGGGTGATCCGCAGGTATCCAAGCGTGTGACTGTCGCTGCGTAGGCGCCTTGTACGCACTGGCCTGAGATCCACATACCGACGCTCGAGCGTTACTTCGCTCTGGGTGTCATCCGCTGACAGCAAGGTGAGCACCACCTGGGTTCCTGCCTCGCCGCGAAGGCGGGCAGCCGTGGCTTCGAGCCCAAGGCTTTCTGTGGTTTCTCCATTCACGGCCAGCACCAACGTGCCACTGACCAGGCCTGCATCAGCCGCGGGTGAGCCCTCTAGGGCCGCGATCACCACGATCTTGCCGTCATCACTGCGGTGCCCAAGTTGCAGCCCTACTCCGCTGAGGCTGCCTTCGTTACTGGCCTTCATGACGTCGTAGTCCGCTGGCCGCAACAGTCGGGTGTAGGGATCGCCGATCGGCGCGAGCATGGCATCGATGGCGTCATAGGCCTGGCCACTGGATTCGATGGATCCCTCTAGGGCTTTCTGGCGCAGCCTTCGCCAGTGGATGGCATCGAAGCGCGACGGGTCGACATAGCTCTGGTTCACCAGCTTCCAGCTCTCCACCACGAGCTGCTGCGCATCGTTGAGCGCTAGGGCTTGAGGGGCGATGGCGAGGGCGATCACGAGCAGGCTGATCAGCCCACAAGCCAGTCGCCGCAATTGGTTTGCCAGGTCGTTAACAGTCGGCAACATTGGCTTCATCCCGGACGCGATCGCTGGAACGTGTTCAGTAGACTCTCGCAATCCAAGCCCACCTCTGCATGGCGAACTCCTCACCCGTCTACGACTGGTTCCAGGAACGTCTTGAAATCCAAGACATCGCTGATGACATCAGCAGCAAGTACGTCCCACCCCACGTCAACATCTTTTATTGCCTGGGCGGGATCACCCTGGTCTGTTTCCTGATTCAGTTCGCGACTGGGTTCGCGATGACCTTCTATTACAAGCCGACGGTGGCAGAGGCCTACAGCTCGGTTCAGTACCTGATGACCGACGTCAGCTTCGGATGGTTGATCCGCTCGGTTCATCGCTGGAGCGCTTCCATGATGGTGCTGATGCTGATTCTTCACGTGTTCCGCGTGTACCTCACCGGGGGGTTCAAGCGTCCCCGTGAGCTCACCTGGGTGACGGGCGTCACCATGGCCGTGATCACCGTGTCCTTCGGTGTGACTGGCTACTCACTCCCCTGGGATCAGGTTGGTTACTGGGCTGTGAAGATCGTGTCTGGCGTTCCCGCCGCCATTCCTGTGGTCGGCGATTTCATGGTTGAGCTGCTTCGCGGTGGTGAGAGCGTTGGTCAGTCCACCTTGACCCGCTTCTACAGCCTCCACACGTTTGTGATGCCCTGGCTGCTGGCCGTGTTCATGCTCATGCACTTCCTGATGATTCGGAAGCAGGGCATCTCCGGTCCCTTGTGATCCATTTCATTCGCTTCACATCCTGAAGCGGATACCGAACAGCTTTTTCTACCGTTCGTACAACCCCGTCCTGCATCATGCACATCCTCAAGAAGCCGGATCTCACCGATCCAAAGCTGCGGGCCAAGCTGGCCAAGGGCATGGGCCACAACTATTACGGTGAGCCTGCCTGGCCCAACGATCTCCTCTACATCTTCCCGGTTGTGATTCTGGGAACCATTGCCTGTGTGGTGGGCCTCGCCGTTCTTGATCCGGCCATGCTCGGCGACAAGGCTGATCCCTTTGCTACCCCTCTCGAAATTCTTCCTGAGTGGTACCTCTACCCCGTGTTCCAGATTCTGCGGGTTGTCCCCAACAAGCTTCTCGGTATCGCTCTGCAGACGCTTGTTCCTCTGGGCCTGATGCTGGTTCCCTTCATTGAGAGCTTCAACAAGTTCCAGAACCCCTTCCGCCGTCCAGTGGCGATGGCCGTTTTCCTCTTCGGAACTCTCACGACCATCTACCTGGGTATTGGTGCTGCACTCCCGATCGACAAGTCTCTGACCCTCGGTCTCTTCTGAGCAACGTCCTGCTCTTTCAGGAATGAAACCCGGCCTCTGGCCGGGTTTTTTTATGGCTGATCGTCCAGACTCAGGATGTCGACATCGTCAGGGTTGACCCTCAGCATGTGATGCAGGAGTAAGAATCCGACGATCGTCCAGGTTTGGTAGGTGCGGGACTGTTGTCCTACCCAGGTCCCTGTTGGCCCATCGAAGTATTCGGCCCATTGCTGACGGGGCAGTTGGTTGAGATGACTCCAGTAGCTCTCTTCAAGAAGAGCCTTCATTTGGCCCATGAGCAGAACGTCGGCGTGTGGGTTTCGCCGCTCATGCAGAAGGATGGAAGCACCGAAAAACCAGAGAAGGCTTGGCCAGTGCCCACCGTTGTGGTAGCTCCATGGCCAGTTTTTGGGGTCTGAGCCAGTTTTGTTCTGCCATTCGAGACCGTCCATCGGCGGATGGCATATGCGCATGGGCATCTGGGCCATCAGATCGTCACGGTTGTGCAAGACCAGGCGGAATAGCGCCCGCTGCTGGGGGCTGGTCAGCAAGCCGAAGAGACAGGCCAGTGAATTTCCCAGGCTGTAGAAGCGAAAGTCGGGTCTGCCGGTTCGCATGTTGCCAATCAGATAGCCGCCGCGGTTTTCCAGCCAGTCCTGCAACCAGTCGGGGATGACCTGGGGCTGAACGTTGAATTCGTTCTGGTGCTGGTTCTCCCCGTACTGTTCCGTGGGCCGTCGTCGAAGCACTTGCATCGTCTTGCTGGTGACCCAGTAGTGCTTCAAGAGGAAGCCGCGCAGGTCATGCACCCATTGCCTCGTGAGCACCAGGCGCTGATCGAGCAGCCTGCTGTTGTGCTGACTTCTGCAGAGTTCCATGAGGTGGATGCAGCTGCGAAGCGAGCCATAGAGCAGCACCTCCACTTCGAGTGGTGCGCCCCACACGTCCATTGGACGATCAATCATGAACGCGCAGTCCGGCACGAAGAGCACGGGGGTGCCCTCGAAGGTTGGATGCAGGACCAGATCAAGCAGCAGCTGGATCCCCCGCTGCACTTTTTGGCTGGCGCCGAAACTGTGATCGCCGCTGTGTTTGACGTAGAGCCAGCAGATCACTGGCCACCAGAGGCTCGCATCGACGGATGTGATCCTTCCGATCGATCGTTGTCCGTAGTCGGCGATCAGCTCCTGGTTTTCCTCCACGAAACTGGTGGGGAAAACACCGCGGGTCTGGTAGGTGGTGCTCTGAAGATCCAGGCACACACTCAGGAACTGCTTCACCACATCGAAGCGGCGCTGGGTTAGCAGGTAAACCATCACCGGCACGTTGTCGCGCAGGAAGATCTCTCCGTAGTTGAGAGCTCCGTCGGAGCTGGGGTGCTCCAGTGCCGCCACGCTTCCCGCCAGTGCACCACCAACGGAAATCAGGGTGCGTTCGAAATGCTCCCTTGCCTTCTCGACGACTTGGTCTTCCTTGGAGCTGGGTCGCACACGCTGGTGCTGCTGGCTGAATCGACCTGCCATGGTTCGTTGCTCAGGAGATCCTGATCAGACCGTAGTGATTGCAAGCGTTTTGGCCAGTGGAAGCAAGTCTGGAGATCTGGAGACGCCCCTGAGGTTGCGCGTAGGGGAGTTAGTGGGTTATGTTTTTGGACTGCGCAGGAAGCCGAAGGGCGGAAGG
>NZ_PHQU01000007.1:0-251647 GCF_004332405.1 Synechococcus sp. BS56D
TGCTGGAGTCTTCTGTGACAGCACCGGTGATATCAACGACGGTGATGTCGGGTGTCTCGTTGGTGCCGGTGATTGTGACAGCAACGGTTGTGGTGGTGGTGTCGGAGGAGCTGACACCACTGTCGTCTTGGAGTGTGAGTGTGTAGGTGAGGATTAGCGTTTCACCTGCAGCGAGGAATTCAAAGGCGGAGTCACCGGAGGAGCCAGAGGTAAAGGTCCAATCAACCGTTGAGCCCGAGGTGGCGGTATTGGCGTCGAGGGTCTCGATGGTGTTGTCGGTGGCCGAATCTGTTCCTGTGCTGCCGGAGGCGATGGTGAGATCGAGCATGTCGATCAGCGCTTGGTAGCTGCTGGCACTGAGAGCTGCGGGAAGAGTGCTGCCAGATGCTGTGAAGGATCCTGTTAGAGCAACGGAGGAAACGGTGGCGGAGACCAGGTCCTTGGTATCTGCGTCGGTAATCGAGAAGGAGCCGTTGATGGTGAGGGTGGTGTCGGTTTCTGTGAGGGAATCGGTATCGCCTGCAGGGGTGTCGGTGCCGGTGATGACTGGAGTGTCGTTGGTACCAGTGATGGTGATGGTGACGGTCTCGCTGTCACTCAGAGCAGGCAAATTGTCGTCAGTGGCAGCGACGGTGTAGGTGAGGATGAGCGTTTCGCCAGCCGCGAGGTAATCAAAGGCTTTTGATCCTGAATTGAAGATCCAAGTCAGGTTTCCGCTGACTTGGGTACCATCAAGGATTGGAGTCGGAGCCATGCTGAACATGGCCAGCAGTTCGGCCTCCGATGGTGCCGCGGGATCGTTTTGATCGGATGTACCCGAGACGGTTACCGCATGGCTCATGGTGATGATGTCGGTGCGGTTTTGATCACTGACCGTTAGAGCACCGGTTGCACTGAGGGTTGCGTTGGTTTCTTGGAGTTCTGCGGTATCCGGACCAGCTGTGATCACTGGAGCTTCGTTGGTGCCCGTGATTTGAATCGATAGGGTCTGCTCGTCAGTTGCACCCGAGTCATCGACGACCTGCAGGGTGTAGTCAAGTGTGAGAACCTCTCCGGCACCTAAGTGCCGGAACTCTTCAGTTCCAGAATTGAAGCTCCAGCTCAGTTGGTCCATCACTTCTGATCCCTCAATCACCTCATTCGGTGTATTGGGGCTGATCGAGAGCATTGCCATTAAAGCCGTGTTATCGGAGGTCAGACCTGCTGTTGTTCCCGTTGCACTGACGCTTTGAATGGAGGCTGTGATCGAATCAGTGAGGTCTGCATCGCTCACCGTTAGGGACCCAGTGCTCGTTAGTGTCGCTTTTTGAGTTTCTAGGGAAACGCTTGAAGAATTAGCTGAGCCAACGGAGATCAGAGGAGCGTCGTTAGCGCCGGTGATGGTGACGGTGACGTCTTGGGTGCGGACGTCGATTTCGTTATTGCCAGAAGCGGAGCTATAGGTGGAGTCGTCAGTAACGGTGATGCGATAGACGGCGGTGACGGTTTCACCGGCGTCGAGGTATTGGGCAAGGGCGTTGTCAATGGAGAAGGCCCAGTTGACAGTGCCGGAGTGAGCGGCAGAGCCGACACCAGCCCCTGTGATGGTGAAGGAGTTGGCGATGTCCTGAAGAGCCGCATCAAGAGCTGTTGAGACGGAAGCACCTGTGGATGGTGTGGCGGAGATGAAGGAGCGTGTAACTAGAGATGTATCGGTGAGATCGAGATCGTCGTAGGAGATGGAGCCGGAGTCGGTCAGGAGAGCACCGGAGACGTTGAGTGTGGAAGGAGCAGCGGTGCTGGCTTGCGTGGTGTCACTGCCGCCATCAGTGGTGGATGTGGAGAGAGTGAAAGGAACGCCAGCTGAATCTGAGGTGATGGAGATCACCGCATTAGAAGCTGATGCTGTGACGGCATCAACGAGGTTGGGGTCAGCGTTGATGGCAGCGGCGAGGTTTGTTGCGATCGCGCTGAGTGTGGTGTCGTTGGCGGTGACGGTGTAGACAACGTCGACGTTGTTGACAGTGGCGGTGACGGAGTCACCGCTTTCGTAGGTGCCAGATAGTGTGAGGGTATTGACCTGAGCTGTAGGAGTGCCGCTGGAGGTGGTGCTGGAGTCTTCTGTGACAGTACCGGTGTCGCCGCCACTAATGACGGTGATGTCAGGTGTGTCGTTGGTACCGGTGACGGTGACAACAACGGTTGAGGTATCGGTTGTCAGTTCACCTGTTGTGGCACCGGAGCTATCGGTTGTTTTTACGGTGTAGGTGAGCTCGAGGGTTTCGCCAGCGGCGAGGAACTCAAAGGCATTGTCACCGCCACCTGTTGCGGGACCTGATGTGAATGTCCAGGTGAAGTCTGAGCCGCTTTCTTGATCTGCCGCCAGTGCTGAAATGTTGGAGCTTGCTTGCAGGTCAGAGACTAATGCTGTGGTCGCTCCATTCATATAAGCTCCACTTCCTGCCTTGTTCGAGCCTGATGCCTTATTCGTCGCAGTAAATGAGTCTGTAAATAGATAGTTGGCAACCAAGCCGTTCGCTGTCGGACTTGGAATCGTGTCCTTGCCAGTCGAGATTTCGCTGGCACTTCTGGCGATATTCCAAATCCGAACATCTGTAATTCTTCCTTTTAAATATGTCGCAGTTGGGTTGACGACGTCCCGGCCGATGGTCAAGTCGGCATTAGAGCTCATTGAGTTGTTGCTTGTGAAGGTGTATTTGAGGTCCCCGTCCACATAGCTGCTGAAGTTATTGCCATCTCGACTGACTGCTACATGATGCCAGTTTTGGTCGTGAAGGCTGGCTATGGAGCTAGGGCCAAAATAATTGATTCCTTGAACCTGAACAAAGAGTCTTCCATTTTCTGTGCCAATCAAAAAGCCGTTGTCGGTGTTGGAGCGTTTTCCGACAATGATTGGATAAGTGAGTTGAGAGCCGGCATCAAAATTGACCCAGGCTTCAATGGTCATTGGGCCTGTTCCAAGATTGATTGCATCGCTACTAGGAACCTTGACATAGTCATTTGTTCCATCGAGGACCAATGCTTGTCCTGAGCCTTGCCCGCTGAGTTCAAGCATGGCTTTGAGCTGGTCGTTGGTGAGCGGAACCGATCCAGAGTTGAAGGAACCGCCTGTTATTGCAACGGAATCAACGGTGGCGTTGATGGTGTCAGTGAGATCGATATCGGTCACCGTCATGGAGCCGGTATCGGAGATGGAGACGTTGGTTTCGGTTAGGGCAGAGGTGTCATCGCCGTTGGTGATGACAGGTGACTCGTTGGTGCCAGTGATGGTGACGGCAACGGTTGTTGTGGTGGTGTCGGAGGAGCTGACACCACTGTCGTCTTGGAGAGTGAGCGTGTAGGTGAGGGTGAGAGTTTCGTCTTCTTGTAGGAAGTCAAAAGCGGAGTCACCGGAGGAGCCAGAGGTGAAGGTCCAATCAACGGTGGAACCGGAGGTTGCGGTATTGGCGTCAAGCGACTCGATGGTGTTGTCGGTGGCGGAGTCAGAGCCTGTGGATCCGGAGGCGATGGTGAGATCGAGCATGTCGATCAGTGCCTGGTAGCTGCTGGCACTCAGTGTTGAGGGAAGAGTGCTGCCCGATGTTGTGAAGGTTCCTGTTAGAGCAACGGAGGAAACGGTGGCGGAGACCAGGTCCTTAGTGTCTGTGTCAGTGACAGAGAAGGAGCCGTTGATGGTGAGGGTGGTGTCGGTTTCTGTAGCCAAGAAGTGATTATTGGATCTCAGTACTTGTGGTGCACCAAGAATTGAAGTGGCGGCATTGATCTGAGAGTCCTTGATAAAGACTTGTTTGCCATCTGTTGCTGCTGGATAGGGGCCGTTGCCGGAATTGTCTCGAAGACCGCTGATGCTTGATTTGGCCCTTAGGCTTACGATTTCTGTTTGACTGTTGTCGGTGTAGATGGCTATAAATGCGGCAACGTTTGAGGACTGCTGCAGTAGTGTTAGGCCAAGAGCGATGAACTCATCATCATTCAGGTTTGGATAATCCTTCTTGTCTAGGAAGTTGCTTGTGTGTCCTGGCCAGTTGGCATTGTTCCCATAGATGCTTGCCAGGTTGTAGCCATAGGCCTTGTCATGGGATACGACCGGTGTCTCATTGGTGCCGGTGATGGTGATGGTGACCGTTTCGCTGTCCGATGCAGTTGAGCTGTCGTCGTCGGTTGCGGTGATGGTGTAAGTGAGGACGAGAGTTTCACCAGCCTCGAGGTAATCAAAGGCTTCTGAGCCTGAATTGAAGGACCAGGAAAGGGTGTCGGATTGCTCTGTGCCGTCAAGGATGGAGCTGGATGTGGAGGCATCCAGGGAGAGCATGGCGAGGAGCTCTGCGTCGGAGGGTGCGGCCGGATCAGAGCGATCGGAGGTTCCCGAGACAGCCAAGGTGCGAGTGGCGGTGACGAGATCAGTGCGATCGATGTCGCTGACGGTAAGGGTGCCTGAGGTGGAGAGTGTTGTGTTTGTTTCTGTCAGGCTGGCTGTATCAGGCCCATCTGTGATGACGGGAGTGTCATTGGTGCCAGTGATGGTGATGATGACGTCGTGATCGTCAGAGATGTTGTTGTTATCGGTGACGCGAACGGTGTACGAGAGCGTGAGAGTTTCGCCAGTGGCGAGGTAATCGAAGGCCTCGGATCCTGAGTTGAAGGACCAGGAGAGCTGATCGACGACCTCTGTTGAGGAGAGCGTGCTTGCCGGTGTGACCGACAACATGGCGAGCAGTGCGGCGTTGTTGGAGAGCAGCGCTGTTGTGGATGAGCCGGTGACGGAGTCGGACGCGGAGACAGAGACGACAGAGGCGGAGGCGGTGCCTGTGAGGTCGAGGTCAGAGACGGTGAGAGTGCCTGATGTGGAGAGGGTTGTATCGGTTTCGGTGAGCGACTCTGCCTCTGAGTTCTGCAGTGAACTAACGGAGATCAGAGGAGCGTCGTTGGCACCGGAGATGGTGATGGTGACGTCTTGTGTGCGGACGTCGATTTCGTTGCTGCCAGATGCGGAGGTATAGGTGGAGTCGTCAGTAACGGTGATGCGATAGACGGCGGTAACGGTTTGACCGGCGTCGAGGTATTGGGCAAGAGCGTTGTCAATGGAGAAGGCCCAGTTGACAGTGCCGGAGTGAGCGGCTGAGCCGACACCAGCGCCTGAGATGGTGAAGGAGTTGGCGATGTCCTGAAGAGCTGCATCAAGAGCTGTTGAGACGGAAGCACCTGTGGATGGTGTGGCTGAGATGAAGGAGCGTGTAACGAGAGAGGTATCGGTGAGATCGAGATCGTCGTAGGAGATGGAGCCGGAGTCGGTGAGCAGAGCACCGGAGACGTTGAGTGTGGATGCAGCAGCGGTGCTGGCTTGCGTGGTGTCGCTGCCGGTGCCGCCGTCTGTGGTGGATGTGGAGAGAGTGAAGGGAACGCCAGCTGAATCTGAGGTGATGGAGAGAACAGCCCCAGAGGCGTTAGCGGTGACGGCGTCAACGAGGCTGGGGTTGGCGTTGATGGCAGCGGCGAGGTTGGTTGCGATCGCGCTGAGTGTGGTGTCGTTGGCGGTGATGGTGTAGACAACGTCGACGTTGTTGACAGTGGCGGTGACGGAGTCGCCGGTTTCGTAGGTGCCAGAGAGTGTGAGGGTATTGACTTGAGGTGTAGCAGTGCCGGAGGCAGTGGTGCTGGAGTCTTCTGTGACAGCACCGGTGATATCAACGACGGTGATGTCGGGTGTGTCGTTGGTGCCGGTGACGGTGACAACAACGGTTGAGGTATCGGTTGTCAGTTCACCGGTTGTGGCACCAGAGCTGTCGGTTGTTTTTACGGTGTAGGTGAGCTCGAGGGTTTCGCCAGCGGCGAGGAACTCAAAGGCGTTGTCACCGCCACCTGTCGCGGGACCTGATGTGAAGGTCCAGGTGAAATCTGATCCTGCGGTGGGGTTTGCGGCGATTGCAGAGGTGGAGCCAGAGCCGACGGAGAGAGCCAGCATGGATTTCAGAACTGCGTTGCTGCTGTCTGTAAGAGCAGAAGGAACGGTTCCTGAGTAGGACCCCCCTGCGGTGATGGACACTGACTCAACGGTGGCGTTGATGGTGTCAGTGAGATCGATATCGGTCACCGTCATGGTGCCGGTATCGGAGAGAGAGGCGTTGGTTTCGGTTAGGGAAGAGGTATCACCTGCAGTGTTGTCAGTGCCCGAGATGACGGGCGAATCGTTGGTGCCTGTGATGGTGACGGCAACGGTGGTTGTTGTGGTGTCGGAGGCGCTGACACCACTGTTGTCTTGGAGAGTGAGCGTGTAGGTGAGGGTGAGAGTTTCGTCTTCTTGGAGGAAGTCAAAGGCGGAGTCACCGGAGGAGCCGGATGTGAATGTCCAATCGACGGTGGAACCGGAGGTTGCGGTATTGGCGTGGAGCGACTCAATGGTGTTGTCGGTGGCGGAGTCAGAGCCAGTGCTGCCGGAGGCGATGGTGAGATCGAGCATGTCGATCAGGGCCTGGTAGCTGCTGGCACTCAGTGCTGAGGGAAGAGTGCTGGAACCGTCAATGAAGGTTCCTGTTAGAGCAACGGAGGAAACGGTTGCTGATACGAGGTCCTTGGTGTCTGCGTCAGTGACGGAGAAGGAGCCAGTGGTGGTGAGGGTTGTATCGGTTTCAGTGATGGATGCGGTGTCAGCACCACCTGAGATGACGGGAGTGTCGTTGGTACCAGTGATGGTGATGGTGACCGTTTCGCTGTCGGATAAAGGAATAGCGTTGTTATCGGTCACAGTCACCATGTAGGTGAGGATGAGAGTTTCACCAGCCTCGAGGTAATCAAAGGCTTCCGAGCCGGAGTTGAAGCTCCAGTTCATCAGGTCAGTGGTTTCCGTGCTCTCAAGCACCGTCGCCGGCGTCACAGAGAACATCGATAACAAAGAGGCATCACTTGGTGCCGCAGGATCGGTCCGATCGGATGTGCCACTGATCGTTAAGCCATAACTGCTGACGACTGTGTCTGAACGATCAGGATCGTTGACGCGGAAACTCCCACTGCTGCTGAGACCTGAATTCGATTCGGTTAGGCCAATCCATTCGGTCGCGACCGGTTCAATGACAACCGCCTCGGCAGAGACTGCCGACGAGGATCCAATGGAAACAATGATTTTCCCGTTGCTGTCTGGTTTGACGTCTCTGAAGATCAGATCGTCACTGAGTGGAACAGTATTAAACAATGCAATCCGATTGAGATTGCGGCGGAAACTTGTGCTGCTGCCATTTGTGACCCCAACATCGATATTGCTATTCGTTTCATTGATCAGTGTGTAGACTCTAACTGTATAGGGACGGTTTGAATCAAGTCCACTTGTTGTGATGTTTAGTTCGTTCGCCTGGCCCGTAATGCCAAGGCCTGTGTTCGTTGAATAGATCAGATCATCGGCAGCTCTGATGTAGTAAGGATCAATGTCAGAGCCAGGCCAATCGGCTGCGTTGCTGTCGTTATTGGCACCTGTTCCATTCACGGCAATACTGACGCCGCTGAGAATGGATCCATCTCCATAGCGCTTGACGGAGGAGCTCGAGGCTCCATTGCTCAGGGTGTTCCAATCGCTCAGCGAACCCCCATCGCTATTGCCAGCAGCGGAGAGATCGATCTTGATCACATTGGTGGATGTGATGACCGGATCATCGCTCACGGCCTGAACCAGCACCGTGGAGGTGGTGCTTGCCGTGAGGGTTCCACCACTGCCGGTGTTGCCTTGGTCGCTGACATGCAGGGTGAGGGTTCGCTGGGTGTCGTTATTGAGTGCAGGTGTGTATTTGATATTACCGGCGGTGGAGAAGAAATTGTTCAGCGAGGCCACCGTGCCGCTGAAGATCCGGTTGGTTGGTGTGCTGCTTGGATCAAGACTGACACCACCAAGATTGGCGCTGGAGATTTGCAGGTAGCCATCGGCAATTGAAAGTGTTGCTTTCAGCAAACCGCTTCCGGCATCGACATCAGCAAAGGTGTTTGCCCCAAACACCAGATTTCCAGTGGTGTCTTCCACCAGATTGAAGCTCGCTGGAGGGTTCAGCAGTGGAGCGTCATTGACAGCGCTGACGCTGTGGTTGATGACGACCGTGCCGCTGCTGAAGGCTGTTGTCCCGCCTCTGGTGCTGGCATTGATGGTGGCGGCAGTGGTGACGGATGCACTGCTGTCGATGAGTACCACATCAAGTTGTGGTGCTGCACCATTGAAGTCTTGAGCTGGAACAAAGCGGATCCAATCACTGCTCTGCAAGGTGAAGGCAGTGGCGGCACCTGCAACAGATGCAAGGGGGCTCCAGTTGCTGCCGCTATCGCTGGAGTATTGCCAGATGCCTTGGCTGCTGTCTTCGCTATAGGCGGTGATGGCGACCCCAGCAAAGCTGTTGGCACTGGAGCCACCGGCCACCTGGTCCTTAGCGTCACTGAAGCTGCTCGCCACAAAGCTGGACACGCTGGCTCCAGTGGGACTCGAGGTGTCTTCTGTGATGCCAGCAAGGGTCGCTGTGGCGATGCTCACCACAGGTGCATCGTTGACGGCACTGACCGTGGCGGTCAGCGCGACGGCATTGCTGCTGTCGCTGTAGCGGCTCGTGCCACCGCTCGTTCCAGTTCCGCTGAGATCAACTCGAGAACCACCAGCTGGCAGCGCCCCGATGGAGCCATCCACTAGCCGAGTCGTGAGAGCGCCAGCGCTGCCGTTCCAATTGGCGGCTGGGTCAAAGCGGATCAGCGCATCGGCTGGAATGAACAGCCCACTCGAGAGCGAAACAGCAGATGGTCCCCCACTGGGAATTGCAGACCAACGGGAATCACCCGCGAGTTGGTAACGCCACGTCCCCTGTGCTGAGGTTGCTGCATTTCCAACAACCAGGACACCGGCGAAGGGATCACCCGTGCCTGTGTTGTCTCGGTCTGTGTAGGCATCATTGGAGCCTGCGGAGTTAAACAGAGACGCAACAGTTGCTTCCGCCGAGGTGTCTTCCGCCAGTGCCGGCAGCCCAACTGAGGACACCAGCGCCGTCGGTGCGTCGTTGGTACCGGTGATGGTGATGGTGACAGTTTCACTACCCGTTGCAGCCTGAGTGTCGTTATCGGTTGCGGTAACGGTGTAGGTGAGAACGAGCGTTTCACCAGCCGCGAGGTAATCGAAGGCTTCTGAGCCTGAATTGAAGGACCAGGAGAGAGTGTCGGATTGCTCAGTGGCCGAAAGGATTGGATTGGCTGTCAGGGACAGCATTGAGAGCAGGGTTGCGTGGTCAGGCGCGTTTGCATCGGTTGGAGCCTGATTGCCATTGGCATCGGCGGCCAGAGCGGAAGTGCCAGATACAACGAGACTGTGGGTGGTATTGACGAGGTCGGTGCGATCGATGTCGCTGACGGTGAGGGTGCCTGAGGTGGAGAGTCCAGCGTCTGTTTCTGTCAGGCTGGCTGTGTCAGGACCACCTGAGATGACGGGAGTGTCATTGGAGCCGTTGATGGTGACGGTGACGGTGTGATCGTCAGAGGTGGTGTTGTTATCGGTGACGCGAACGGTGTAGGTGAGTGTTAGGGATTCACCAGCAGCGAGGTAATCAAAGGCTTCTGAACCTGAGTTAAAGGACCAGGAGAGCTGATCGACGACCTCTGTTGAGGAGAGCGTGCTTGTCGGCGTGACCGACAGCATGGCGAGCAGTGCGGCGTTATCGGAGAGAAGCCCTGTCGTGGAGCTTCCGGTAATGGAGTCGGATGCGGAGACGGAGACGACAGAGGAGGAGGCGGTTCCTGTGAGGTCGAGGTCAGAGACGGTGAGGGTGCCTGATGTGGAGAGGGTTGTATCGGTTTCTGGGAGTGACTCTGCGTCTGAGTTCGCGGACCCGACGGAGATCAGAGGAGCGTCATTGGCACCGGTGATGGTGACGGTGACGTCTTGTGTGCGGACGTCGATTTCGTTGCTGCCAGAAGCGGAGGTATAGGTGGAGTCGTCAGTAACGGTGATGCGATAGACGGCGGTAACGGTTTGACCGGCGTCGAGGTATTGGGCAAGAGCGTTGTCAATGGAGAAGGTCCAGTTGACGGTGTTGGTGACAGGTGTGTCAGTGGTGCTTGCGGGACTATGTGAGGCGACACCGGCGCCTGTGATAGTGAAGGAGGAATCGATGTCGCGTAGCGCGGCGTCGAGAGCTGTTGAGATAGAGGCGTTTGTGGATGTAGCTGAGATGAAGGAGCGCGTTACAACAGACGTATCGGTGAGATCGAGATCTTTGTAGGAGATTGAACCGTAGTCTTTAAGGAGAGCACCGGAGACGTTGAGCGTGTAAGGAGCAGCTGTAGTGGCTTGCGTGGTGTCACTGCCGCCATTAGTGGTGGATGTGGAGAGGGTGAAGGGAACGCCATTTGTGTCTGAGGTGATGGAGATCACAGCATCAGAAGCGGATGCATTGACGGCATCAACGAGGTTGGGGTTGGCGTTGATGGCTGCGGCGAGGTTGGTTGCGATCGCGCTGAGTGTGGTGTCGTTGGCGGTGACGGTGTAGACCACGTCGACGTTATTGACGGTGGCGGTAACGGAGTCGCCGGTTTCGTAGGTGCCGGAGAGGGTGAGGGTATTAACCTGAGCGGTTGCTGTACCGGATGCAGTGGTGCTGGCATCGTCTGTGACAGCACCGGTGACATCAACGACGGTGATGTCGGGGCTGTCGTTGGTGCCGGTGACGGTGACCGTGACTGTGGAGGTGGTGAAGTCGGATTCTTGTCCTGCGCGCTCCGGTGAGTTGTCCTGAACCTTGACGGTATAGGTCAGCTCAAGGGTCTCACCAACAGCAAGGAATTCAAAGGCTTTGTTGCCACCGCCAGTGGAGGGTCCTGAAGCGAACGTCCAGGTCAAGTCCGATCCAGGCGAGGGGTTAGCGGGGATTCCAGTAGTGCTCTCACTAACTCGGGTAGTCCACGTTGGTGAATTCGTTAAGGATCCAGTCAGGCTGCTCCCTGAGCTGCCAACAGCACTGGCAGTAGAACCGCTTCCTTCGTTGAGGTTATAGAAAGCTATTAGTCCGCCTTCCGCACCTGTTGGAGCCGCTGATTGTCTTGCTGTGATTTCGGCTTGTGAAAGTGCTCGATTCCAAATACCAACATCATCAATAGAACCGTCAAAATATTCGCCGTTATTGGTTGAGCCGATACGGATATTTGTTGATGTTGCAGGGCTATTGCGTGCGCTGGGTGTATCGGATCCGATTAGGACTCCGTCCAGGTAGATGGCCCTTGTCGTTCCGTCAAACGTGGCCGCAACGTGGTGCCAAGCTCCATCGGCAAGGTTCGGTACGTTTACTGATAGGTCACGAGACCACCAGTAGTTAATGATGCGAGTAGGCCCATCTAGGCGCAAGGCATTTGTTTGACCTGTTGAACCCCAAGGCCCCCAGCCGATAATGCCTCTCGCTCCGGATGCGTTATCAGGTTTAATCCATGCCTCAAGTGTGTAGCTTGAATTACCACTTGGGAGCGCGTTGGTGTTGGCGATCGAAATGTAATCATTTGATCCGTCAAAATCGACAGCCCCACCAGAACCTTGAGAGCTCAATCTCAACATTCCCTTGAGCTCGTCGTTGGAGAGGGGGATCTGACCAGCACTAAAGGAACCACCCGTGATTGCAACAGAGTCAACGGTGGCGGAGATGGTGTCGGTGAGGTCGATATCGGTCACCTTCATGGTGCCGGTATCGGTGATGGAGGCGTTGGTTTCGGTGAGGGCTGAGCTGTCCGCCCCGTTGGTGATGAAGGGTGTGTCGTTGGTGCCGGTAATGGTGACTGCCACGGTTGTTGTTGTCGTGGCCGAGGCCTCTGCGCCGGTGGCACCGCTGTCGTCAGTGAGGGTGAGGGTGTAGGTGAGGGTCAGTGTTTCACCGTCACGCAGGAAGTCAAAAGCGCCGTCGCTGGAAGCTCCTGATGTGAAGGTCCAGTTGAAGGTGTTGCCGCCGCCTGTTGTGTCGGCAGCCATGGCGGAGCCGGCGGCTGGGTTGCTGAGGGCGAGCATGGCCTTGAGAGCGGCGTAGCCATTGGCACTGGTGCCGAGGGAGGCCGGGAGCGTGCTGCCGGATGTGGTGAAGGTGCCGCTCAGAGCCACCGATGTAACCGCCGCCGTCACCGTGTCGGTGGTGTCGACGTCGGTGACGGTGATCGCACCGCCTGCTGTGAGCGTGGTGTCGGTTTCAGTGAGGGAATCGGTATCTGCACCACCTGTGATGACGGGGGTGTCGTTGGTTCCCGTGATGGTGATCGTGACGGTCTCGCTGTCACTCAGGGCAGATGTGTCGTCATCGGTTGCCGTGACGGTGTAGGTGAGGACGAGCGTTTCGCCTTTTTCGAGGTAATCGAAGGCTTCTGAACCTGAGTTGAAGCTCCAGGTGAGGGTGTCTGTCTGCTCGGCGGCCGAAAGGATGGGATTGGCTGTCAGGGACAGCATGTTGAGGAGTTCGGTGTCGGAGGGTGCAGCTGGATCGGAGCGATTAGATGTGCCTGATACGACGAGGGTGTGAGTAGTACTAATGACATCTGTTTTATCAATATCTGAAACCGTCAGTGTTCCAGATGTAGATAGACCTGTGTTCGTCTCGTTTAAGTTTACAGAATTGCTATTGCTGGCCCCAATAGTTATGGTTGGAGAGTCGTTGGTGCCAACAATTGTTAAAGTCAGACTACTGCTTGTCGAGCCGCCTTGGCCGTCGTTGACTGTGAAAGTGAAGACATCAGACAATGTCTCTCCTGTTGCGAGTGACTGAACATCTGTGTTCGCATTGTCAAGGGTATAAGTATAATTTCCGTTTGCACTGATTAAGGCTGCTCCGTACAGGCCTGTGACTGGTGTATTGACACCGGTGTTGCTTACGATAAAGGTGCTAGCAACCGTGCCGGCAACCACTCCTGAGATCGAAAGGCTATCTGGTCTTGTTGATCCTGAATAGATATCTGGATCGGTTTCCTGAGTTCCATCTAGTAGGACATTTCCAGTTGCTGAGTTGCTAGATGTAGTAGTCAGTCCTTCATTGAGGGTATTGGTATTTGAGGTCGCAATTGGTAGGTGATTGACACTAATGTTGATCACCCCTGATGTGGTGCCTACACTGCCCAACCCCTGGTCTTGACCAGATCCGCCAGCGCTGCCGTTACTGTTCTGATCGCTAAAGATCAGGCGGATATTGACATTGTCTTCTGGGATCGTTGCCGGTGCTGTTAGTGACGATGTAGAGGAGGCGGAAGATCCACTGGTTATCCTTATGTTCTTAATGAATCCATCTAGGCCTTCATCATTCGCATGGTGCGCTGACCCTAGCCGAATCGTTTTGTCGGAAGGGTTTAGTGTGGTTGACGTCGTATGTGTTCCTTTGAGAACGCCATTCGCGTAGACATTTAACGTTCCAATGTTGTTTATTGTTCCGTAGGTAATCTTGATGGTTGTATAGGCGCCGTTCGTGTTGGTGGTTCCGAATAGATCCGGGGCGCCATTATTGCTGCCGTTCAAATAGAGGCCATCACTTCTGAGTGTCCTAACCAGGACTCCGTCAGTGTAGTTGCCATAGGAGAATATCGTATTCAATCCATTGCTGGAGCCCATCGTGTAATCGGCTTCGAAAGTCCAATTGCTGCCGAGGTCTTGTGTGATGATATATGGATTGCTCCCATTTGTGCTGAGCTTGTATGGTGCATTGATCAGGAATGATGTTCCGGCATCGGCAAGGCATTCCTCGCCAATTCCATAGGTGAGGCCTGTAAGAACGCTCTGAACTGCATCGGTTGTGGCATTACTGTTGAAAGTGATTGATAGTTTTCCGTTTGACAGAGTGTAGGTGCCAACCGATGTATTCCCCACCTTTACACTGGAGCCAGACAGTGAAACATTGCTAGTGCTGGAAGTCTCAAAATAATCATTGCTATTGCCGGTAATGCCTCCAGAGCCGTTATCGCGTCCAACCTCAAGTGTCGCGCCGCCCCAGTTGCCAGATGAATTTGATACTTGACTCAGAGCCGCTTCTAGATCTGCATCTTGAAGTAAGGCATTTGCATCTATGACTACTCGTGCACGGTGTTGAACAACTGGCTCAGACCTTGTGCTGTCTAACCCAGAAAGAATAGGGGTATCATTAACCGCTATCAGGCTAAACGTGTTGGACCCACTTGGGCTCACCGTTACCGCCTTGGTACCACCGCTATCTCCCTCGTTTCCACCGTCATTGAGGGTGATGCTGACGGCGCGTGTCGGCATGCTGGCTGAATTAGTTGGGTTTTCGCTTGTTGAGGTATAGCCGATCTGTTGCAGTAGAGCCGCGATGACTGCATCGTTGACGGTAGTACTGATGAAGTTGATCTTCAACGCAGTGGCATCACCATCATTGACGTTATCGATGCTGCCGACGGTAGTCGTAACCGATCCATCGTTGTAGCTGATGCTCCCGCTGCTGACTGTGATTCCGTTCCCATTAACGATGCTCAGCACATCGCCAGGGTTGTACGCCGCGAGATCGACCTGAACATAGCCGCCGTTGTAATGCTCACCATCAACATCAGCTGCGCTAACTCCGCTGAGGAATTGAAGAATAGACGGGCTTCCTGAGACCGGTTCAGTCCAAGTACCACCAACTGAGAAGCTGAGTGTCGGAGCATCATTCACACTCGTAAAATTAATGGTTATGTCATTTGTGACCTCGAGTGCTGAATCTGCGCGCGTGATGGGTGCCACACCTGATGTGTTGCCACCGTCATTAAATGTGACTCTTAGCGACCGATTGTTATTGGCTAGACCGCTGCTTGGATCTTCACTGTCATTTTGGTAGGCAATCGCTCGAAGCAGTGCTTGAGAACCAGCAAGAGTCGCATTACTGTTCAGCAGGATCTTCAGTGATTGACCATTGACTCCATCGAGGATGCCATCAACACTGCCGATCACAACGGCGGACCCGCTGCTTGGCTGATAGCTCACGTTGGAACCAGAGCGAGATATTCCCCCCGCTGTCAGAATAGAGAGCTGGTCACTGGTCTCGTTTCCAGCGGTGAAATCAACTCTGATAAAGCCTTGGTTGAAGTCTGTGCTTGTATCAACATCTCCAATGACTGCACTAGGCGCAATCGCTTTTGCGACATCATTTTCTGTGTAGCTAAGTGTCGAGAAGCCGCTGAATGTAGGAGCATCATTGGCACGGTTTATGGTGAACTCTGCTGTCGCAACTACAACTCCTGAAGATGAACCAGTGGTGCTTGGGTCGCCACTAAAGCCACCATATTCAACAACATAACCACGCAGGTTATGGGCGCTGTTTCTTGTGTGCCCTAAATTGTACCTTGATAGTTCATCTCGGAGATCATTCCATCTTCCATTTGTGTAGAATTGAAGAACATGCTCGCTCCCGGCGTTGTTCGGCTCTCCGCCATTCCAGCTGGAGAACATGCCAGCCTGCGTAGAATTCCCAATTGAGAAGATCTGTCCTTTTTCTGGTCCTGTAACCCAGGTCCACTTCCTTTCAGATTCACTTTGTGAGGAATATAGGTTAGTGCCTAACGCCTCGTTGATGAACAGATAATCATCAGTTCCTCCAATCCATGCGTCGCTTCCAACCTTCGACTTGATGAAATCATTTTCGTTCTGTGATGTGATCGTTGCCAGATAACCTGTCAATCCCTGGTAGCTTCTAAGGCTCGCTGCAACGAGCGCATCGTGCCAGGTGATGTTTCCTGAGTTGACGTATTCGTAGTATCGGAGACCATTGTCGGGATGCGAGAAGTAAGGAACAACTGCCCCAGTGGACACAACAAGTCTTCTGGCCTCGGGATCTGGTGCATTGTTTGCATTGTTGAAGGTAACTGTCCTGAGAACTTCCTCGAATTGAGCGGCGGTACCGCCCCCCGCTTTGGAGAGAGTGAGGGTGCCGGTTGAGCTGTTGAAGCTTGATGTGATTCCTGTTGTGCCAACAGTTGCGGCCAGTGTGTCACCAGTCTTGTTATTCTCAATCTGAATCTTTAATTCCTGAAGGCCGTCTCGATCGGCTTGCACAACCGCATTCGGTAACAGTTGTACAGAAGTCTGCTCTGTAAAGTTGCTGACTGCTCCAAGTGTAATCAGGTTCGTGTCGTCGGTTGCACTGATATTCAGCGTGATGGTTGCAGCTGTGCTTGTCTTGGGTGTCGGGTTGTTATCTGTGACTTGAACCGACCAGGTTGTGCTCGTGCCACTGAAGAGCTGCTCTATTCCGCTGTCATTTGCTACAAATCGGTAGTCTCCGGTGACTGTGCTTAGATATAGAGTTCCAAAGTCATGGTTCTGTCCACCTTGTGCGTATGAATTTGTTTTGCTCAGGTCATATGTGACACCACCAATCGTCCAGTTTCCAGATGTTGCTCCTGACAGGCTAAATCTCAGATCATTCCGGTTTGTCTCGACATCTTTCGCCGTCAGAGTCCCAACCGTATCCGCAAAGCTGTCATCGGCAACTGTGTCCGCGTAGCTGAAGCTGAAGCCAGAAACGATTGGCGTGTCGTTGCTCAATGCCAGCGATACAGTTCCTGTCGCCACCGTGCTGGTTAGTTGATTCGAGCCTGTCGCAGTCGCGTTGTCGAGACCCGCATCCGTGAGGACTACGACAAAACGCTTGGCTCCATCGGGCGAATCGCTTGTGTGGGTACCACCTGTGATCACACCACTATTTCCACTGGGGCTCCTGTCATTCGCGACTGTCCCTGATGATTCCCGCAGATCCCAGTAGCCCACTAAACCCGTCTCGCTGGAAAGAGACGTTGACCTGTAATTTGTGCTCAGGCTGGTTTGGCTTTGAGCCACGTTCCATAGCCGAACATCGGCCATCGACCCCGCCAGTCCTGACCCAAGAGTCAGCGCACTACTGCCTCCAGCAACGGTTGCCGCTACGTTGAAACTGGTGCTGCTGTTCCCCCCACCACCTCCGTTGAGGTGGACCTGAAGCGACGTTCCATCTTTAACGACTGCAATGTGATTCCACTCACTTAGAGTCACGCCAATACCACTGTCGCTCCAGCTGCTATCGCTTCCCAACTTGTAGCCGACATTCCCATTAGCAAGAATGGCCAGGCTGTACTGCCCAGCTTTCTCTACAAAAAGCTGCTCACTCCCTACTGATGTTGGATTAATCCAGGTTTCAAGCGTGAATGTGCTGCTGACATCCAGGGCATCACTATCGGCGATGCTGACCTTGTCATTCGTTCCATTCAGGGTTAGTGATTGATTGTCTGTTGGCCTTGAAGAGGTGTTGTTGTAAGTGATACCCCGTAGCAGTGCCTGGAAATCGCTGATAAGAGCAACACTGCCGCTGCTTGGAACAATTGTGATTTGTCGTGTGTCAGGGGTGTAACTCAACTTGAAGTTGCTCCCTGCTGCTGCATCGGAATAGCTTGTGTCGAGCTGGAAGTTCGCGCCGCCAATACTTAGGACTTCGCTGTTTCCATCTCGGATTCCATGCAGATCAATGGTGATCGAGCTGGCTTTGCTGTTATCAACGTCGCTAAGGACGGTTGATGCGAACACAGCAATAGCAGCGTTCGTTTTCGCCGTATCGGTTGTTCCTGATGCTTCTGTCCAGGTGACTGCGCTGTTGATTCCACTGCCAGATCCATTCAGATCAAGAACAGGCGCATCATTTGTCGGGACAATGGTCAGTGTCTGAAGGTTGCCAATGCTCCCAGTCAAGGTCGCGCTCTTGGCACCGCCTTCACTGGTTGGAGCCGTATCTGTCAGTCTGACACTGAACAGCCGCTGTGCATTCAGATTGTTGTTGGCTGGATTTTCACTTGTCGAGCGATACCCAATATTCTGAAGCAGCTGGTTAACAAGACTATCTGTTACAGCGGTGCTGCTGAAGTTGATCTTTAGTGCTTTGGCTACACCGGTGCTGGTTGTATCTACGCTACCGATGACGACAGAACTGCCACCATCAGCTGTAAAACTGATTGTGTTGCCGCTGCGGCTGAACGCACCTACACCAGTGATTGGAGTCGTGATCAGATCCAGAATATCTCCTGCTACATAGGTATCCAGGGAAACGGTGAGCGAACCGCTGCTGTAATCACTGCTGTCCACATCGGCAGCTAGCGCTGTGGTTACCAATGGCACTAATGTGCTGCTGCCTTCGCTGTAGCTGCTTCCCGCTGGCGTGATTGTCAGCGTTGGGGCGTCATTGATTGGATTAACTGTGTGGCTGAGGGTAACGGTGTTGGCCGAATAGGGTGTTGTGCCTCCCCTCACGCTGACATCAACGTTGCTACCGGTGTTGTAAGCCAGGCCATCACTGGCATCCACCAATACAACGCTCAATTCCGGTGCCGAGCCGTTGTAATCGAGGCTTGGCACGAAGCGAATCTTCTCACTTGCTTTGATCACATAGGCCGTGCTGGCAGAGGTGACTGAGGGGATGCTCGTCCAGTTTGTTCCATCTGCGCTTGTCTCCCAAGCTCCTTTTGCGCTATCAGCTGCATAGTTGCTCACCGCGATAGCCGATAAAGCATGCCCGGTGGGTCCGATATTTGACGTTGACTTTGTGAGGCTAAAATTATCAATGCCCCAGGATTCATCACCAACCGATTGATTCAGCGTTGATGTCATCCTGAGATCAAGATCTGATAGGCCTGTTGGTGTATTAATTGTGATGCGGTATTTCTGGTCGTTCCAGCTGGCCGAGCCGACCCCCTTGCTTCTACCGCTGCCGTAATCCAGAGATTCAATTGACCATGTGTATGTGCCTTCACCTGCGATTGTTGTTGAGCCCGTGACGGTGCCTGTTGATGCATATCCCAGAACACCAGAGCTCGATCCACCATGGCTGAAGCGATAGCTCAGGATGTCCTGCGTGCCGGACTTGACTTTGAAATATTCACCATCCCAGGAGTCAATTCGCAAAAAGTCAAATTCGACTGTTGCTGAATCTCCTCCAAGGACAAAGCTCTTGCTGATTGTTTCTGTCGTATATCGGCCTAAGAACTGCCCCCAAGCTGTTGACGTGTCTTGCTTTCCGTTGTTCCAGCCGTCAGTTGTGCCGGAGAATGTACTCGAATTTCCGCTTCCATCTGCTTGGTCTGAGTAATTGTCCTTAACCAGCTCGCTGATGGTTTCGCCAGTGATGGAACTTGCATCTTCATTAATCGCTGTCAGGTTCGACGCCCCTGAAGCAACAGGCGCGTCGTTGAGAGCGGTGATAGATATTGTCGTAGTTGCTTGTTCTCTTACGCCGCCGCTATAAATGCTGTAGGTAAAACTATCGTTCCCGTTGAAATTTGTTGCTGGCGTGTAGGTGAATCCCCCGGTGCCGCTCCAGGTCAGTGTTCCGTTTGTTGGGCTTGTGTCTAGCTCGAAGCTACTTGGTGTTCCATCAAATGTGTCATTGCTAAAGACATTGCCACTGATGGAGGAGTCTTCATTCACTGTGTAGCTATCAGCAACGATGTCACCTGATGCTGTAAAACTTTGGATGATCGTTAGTGTTCCAAGGCTCAGTGCAGTGTTGCCGCCGCGTGAGGCAGCATTGATGATTGCCCCACTGGTCACTTCTGTGGACGAATCAATCAGCGCAACGGTCAATGCGGGAGTCTCGCCAAAGAAGTCGGCTTTAGGGTTAAACCGCACAATGTCGTCGGCCTCTAGTGACAAGGCGCTCGCGGCATTGCTCACACTGCCGATGATCGTCCATACACCTGCATCCCTATTGAAGTATTCCCACTGACCTTTGGCTGCCGATTCTGTATAGGAGGTGATTGCTATACCTGCCAGTGTATTGGCACTCGATCCTCCGCTGACCTGATCGGTGCTATCAGAGAAACTTGAACCCATGAGATTGCTAACAGTCTGCCCATTAATGCCTTCGGCAGCTGTCACCAGTGTTGATACTGCAGCTTGCGTGTTGTCAACTCCAGCATTGCTTGTTGTGCTCGTTAGGCTAAAGGAAACGCCGGACGATGCGGCTGTTAGCGTTAAGACATTCCCGGATGTAACAGTACCCAATAGCGACGCTGTTGCCGCGTCTGCTGCAATCAGGGTTGACAAGGCATTAGCAACATTGGCTCGTGTTGTTTCTTCGTCTACGCCTATCTCGTCAGCGGCGACTGTATGTGTCAATGCCGCCCCATTAATCGTTGCCGTGACAGTGTCACCAACTTCGTAGGCACCGATCAGTGTGATTGTGCTGACTTGTTGGGCTTTCGCTGGATCTTCGATCGTACTTGCTAAGGCCGCACTGGCTCCGCTCGCCACTGGTGCATCGTTAACGGCACCCACTTGCACCATGGCCTGGATTGCAGTGGTTGATAGACCACCTTGGTTGTCTCGAGCCTTAATGGTGAAGGCATTGAGCAGGCCGTTTGTATTGGCCGCAGGTGTCCAATAGAAGAATTTGCTTGCATCAACCGTTTTGTTGCTGCTACTCCAATTCGATGCTGTTGCGCTACTTGTTCCGATCTTTAGCGTTCCTCCGCTCAGGCTGATCACGTCGAAGCCTGTGATGGTTCCATCGACATCCGATGTGTTGGCTTGCGCCGCGAGATCCGCAAAGCTGATCTCGACTGTTGTGTCCTCTAATGTCTGCGCTACAGCATCGTTCAGGCTCGTAAACGTCGGCAAGTCATTCACGGCTGAGATGTTAATGCCAATTACACCAGTGCTTGTTTGTGGTCCGTTGCTTGCCCCTTTGGTATTGCTATCGGTGACGCTAAAGGAAAGACTTCTCGTGGCCTGGATGCTTGTCGGAGCATCATTGCTGCTGTTTGCATAGGTCACAGCTCTCAGCATCGTTTGATACTCAGCCACTGTTTTTGTACCGCTCAGACTCAGCACTCCTGTCACAGCGTCGAAGCTCGCGCTTACGCCACTCAGGAGATTTCCATCTGCAATGGCTAACGTGTCCCCAGGGCTATATCCGTTCCTGAAGCTGACGCCTGCTGCGCTAATTGTTTCACCTGCATCCACATCCGTGATCGTCAGAGAGGGTGCAATCACCTTGGCTGCAGCCTGCTCTGTATAGCTGATTGATGGCCCTGGCGTTACCACCGGAGCGTTGTTCATGGGCGCAACCACCAAGGCAATCGTCTCGGTCGTTGACGAAAATGCGCTCGACCCCCCGCCACTTCCAGGATTTACCTTGCTGCCCGCCGAACCGCTTGTTTGGTCCCAAGCTCTGAACGTCAGTTGGCTTGCATAGGTTCCGTTGTTTACCGTATTGGTCGCTTTGAAGAACAGTCGCGTCTCGCTGTCGGCTGCTAGCAGAAGGGCGGTGCTTGTCGAGACGCCACTGACAACGGACCAGCTTGTGCCCCCATTGGTGCTGTAGTACCAACTTCCGTAGGTTGTAGCCGCTGCCGTAATGGCAACTCCTTTTACTGCGTAGCCATCTGTATCGCTGATCCCTCCCAACAGCGAGCTCAGCAGAACGCCTGTCTCACCAATAGGCACCGCAGCACCCGCCTGGGCATAGATCTTGAGGTCAGTGTCCGTCAGAACCGGAGCACTATTGAGTCCTGTGATGTTGACCGTCGCTGTTGACGCACTGGTCAGAGCAGCCGTGTTTCCGTCATTGACGGCAAATTCAATGGTTCGACTGTTACGTGCTCCGTTTTCTGTCGGATCACTGCTTGTGCTGCTGAAGCTCACTGTGCGCAGGACCGCTTCATATGTGTCGACCGTTGCGGACCCAGTCAGGGTCAGGATCCCAGAGTCATTATTGAAACTTCCGGTGATCCCAGCTGATGGGCTGAAGCTCAGTCGATCACCAACGAGGCGATTGGTGATCGTGATTGTTGCGCCAACCAGGCTTGTGTTATCGATATCGGCCAGCGTGAGTTCCGGCTGGATTGCGATGGCAGTGGCGGCTTCTGTGTAACTGGCCGTCCCCGATGTGGTGATCACCGGGAGGTCATTAAACCCGTTGATCGTGATGCTAATGAGTTGATTGGTTCCATCTTCTGCTGTTGCTGTAAAGCTGTCGCTCAGGATTTCACCAACCTGTAGGGCCTCAACAACTGCGTGGTTGTTGTTCAGTGTGTAGGTCCACACTCCCGATTCCGAAATCGTCGCTGTGCCATAGGTTGGTGTCGTTGTGGTTGTCTGGAACTTATCTGCTGTTCCATCTACATCACTGCTATTTAGGTCTCCGTTTGCCGTTGCTACATTGCTGCTCGCATTATTCACTCCGCCAGCTTCCACCACGGAGCCCGATACGTCGCCAGTGATGACTGCCGCATCATTGCTGCCGTTGATTGTGAAGCTTGCTGTGTATTGATTGGTTCTGGTGGTATCCGCTACTTCTCTGACCTGAATCACAAAATCCTCCGTCACCACAGCACCAGCCGTTAAGGCTTCGGTGTCTGATGCCGAGTTGTCCAGGGTGTAGGTCAGCTGGCCCGTTGCAAGCGTTAGCAGAGCTGCGCCATAGGTTCCGAGGTGCTGATAGGTCGCTCCTGTGTCATCGGCAGCGCTCCACCCATTGGCGACCAGCCAGTCGATATCAAATTCTGCCGCGGTGGGGTCGGCTTCATCCAGCGGTGTCAGGGTCACGCTGCTGGTCGGTGTTCCTGGAGTGGCATTGCTGATCCCCCCGGCCTCCACCAGGGCTGGTGCTGTCGTACTTGCACTGATTCCTGGGAGGTCATCGGCACCGGTGATTGCGAAGATGGCTGCCACTTGGGCCGTTGCAGAGGCCGTTCCGCTCCCGTCGTTCACCTGAATCGTGAAACTGTCGTTCACGCTGTCGCCGGGGCCTAATGCTTCAGTGGCGGAGCGGCTGTTATCGAGGGCATAGCTGACGACGCCTGTCGCAATGGTCAAGGTTGCGCTGCCATAGGTTCCGCTCTTGCTGTAGGTGGCTCCGCTATCGGCACTGCTCCAGCCATTGCTTGTCATCCAGCTTGTGTCGTAGCTGGCTGTGCCATCAACATCGGCTTTGCTGAGATCAATGAAACTGTTCGATTGGCCGGCTGTTGTGTTGTTGGCTCCTCCTGCCTCGACCAATCCGCCGCTACCGCGGCTGCCGAACACCAGTTCAGACGCGTAATTGCGCTGACTGCGGTAGCCAAGCGACTGACTACTGCCAACGCTCGTTGCTGGATTTTGGGTGTTAATGAAGCCCCAGGTCCCACTGGCACCTCCCAGAGCCACCGTGCCCTCTGAGATGCTCCCTGTACTGGTCTGGCCAAGCGTCCCTGCGGTGTTGTTTAGGTTCGCGTCAATGTGGCCGTAGGTGTAGCTGCTATTGGCAAACTCCGCACTTCCGCTAACAAGCTCAAAGTCAAAGGTGTAAACGCCAGCGGCGCCAGCGGCACTTCTTGATCTCCCAATTCCCCGGATAACGTAGGTATTGTCCGCTGTTTTCTCATAGATTACGGGTGTGACCCATAGACCTGCAGAACTATTGGGCTTGTAGAATTTCCACTGCGTGACTGTCCCTGTTTTGCCTGCAGGTGTCTCCTGGATGTAGGCGTTACCGGCGCTGCTGTCAGCATGGCTTCCGGTGTAAGTACTGCTACCAATACTCGTCGTCGTACTCGTGTAGGAGGTTCCTGCGCTCAGTGTCGGTGTGTCGTTGGTTCCCTGGATTGTGAAGACTGCGTTTGCTGTGCCAGCAAGCCCATCGTTATCCACGAGGCTGATGGTGAATGTCTCATTGGCGCTTTCTCCACTTGTCAACGCCTGCGTCGCAGTCTTGTTGTCATCGAGCTGGTAGCTGACCACCCTCGTGGCCACAGTCAGTGTCGCTGTTCCATAGACCCCGCTCTTGCTGTAGGTGGCTCCGCTATCCGCGCTGGTCCAGCCAGCCACCCCAAGTGCTGCGGCGTCGATGCTGGCTGTACCGTCCACATCGGTGGGGGTGAGTGTGATGCTGCTGGTCGCAGTGCCTGACGTGCCATTGGCGATGCCGCCCGCTTCTACCAACGTGGCCGTTGCTGCCGCCACCGTCGCGCCGGGTGCATCATTGCTGCCGTTGATCGTGAATACGGCAGCTACCTGAGCTGTGGCAGATCCGTCGCTCACCTGCACGCTGAAGCTTTCGCTCACGCTGCTGCCACCCGTCAGTGCGTCTGTGGCGGTAGCGCTGTTGTTGAGCTCATAACGGACCACATTGGTGGCAATGGTCAAAGTCGCGTTGCCATAGGTTCCGCTCTTGCTGTAGGTCAGGCCGCCGTCAGCGCTGCTCCAGCCATTGCTCGTCAACCAGCTGACGTCGTAACTGACGGTGCCATCCACATCAGCAGGGGTGAGGGTGATGCTGCTGCTCGCGGTTCCCGCCGCGGCGTTGTTCAGACCACCTGCTTCGACCAAGGTGGCTGATGGGCTGCCGACGCTCAGGCTGGGGCCGTCATTGCTGCCTGTAATCGTGACGGTGAGGGTGTGATCGTCGTTAGCTGAGCTATCACTCACCCGTACGGTGTAGCTCAGGGTCAACTCCTGGCCTGTGGCAAGTTCGTTGAAGGCTTCGCTTCCACTGTTGAAGGTCCAGCTCAAGCTGCCACTGCTGGCTGGACTGCTGAACACCGTGGTTGATCCAAACGTGAGCCAGCTCTTGAGGGTGTCTGCGCTGATGCCGCTCAGACGACTATTGCTGCTCCCGTTGAGGCTTGCTGCGGCGACACTGACGCTGACCGTATCGCTGCCATCGATATCGCTGACGCTCAAGGTTCCATTAGCGCTCAGACCAGCATTGGTTTCGCTGAGCCTTGCTGCATCTGTATCGCTGTTGAGGACTTGAATCAACGGCGCATCGTTCAACGCCGTGATGGTGATGCTGGCGCTGTCTTCGACGGCACTGAAGGCGCTGCTCCCGCCCACAGTCCGAGCATCGGCGTGGCTTCCCGCCGTCCCTGTTGCTCCATCCCAGGCACGGAATCGGAAGCTGGCACTGCCATTGGCATCGGGGTTGGGAACAAACCGCAGGCTGTCGCTCGGTCCAAGCAACAGAGCGTTGCTGTTGAGGTTGACCAGGCCAGAGCCGCTGCTGATGGTGACCCAGCTACTGCTGCCATTGACCTTGTATTCCCAACTGCCTTTGCTGTTGTCGATCAGGGTGATCGCGATGGCTTCTGAGGCAGTTCCCTCATCACCGGGGCGGCTGATGCTCCCATCCACAATGATCTGAGCGATCGTGTTGCCAGGGTTGCTGGCATCGGCGACGTCTTCGCTGATCGTCGTAAGTGCAGGGCTTGCGCTGCGATCGAGGGCCGGGGCATCGGCAACGGCCGCCACGATGATTTGAACGATCTGAGAATCCGACCAGCTCGAACCATCACTCGCCTGGAAGCTGAATTCGGCTGAGAGTCCAGCCAAAATATCATTCGAGTTTAGAGATGGCGTATAGACAAGTCGATCAAGGTCTGCAGCAGCGATCACATCTCCACTGCTCAGAACTGTCTCGTCAAGTTTGAGGCTACCGAGCAACCCATCAGTAGTAAAGCTCAGTTTGATCGAAGCCAGTGGATCTTGTTCGTTATCGTCGTAGCCGGCATTGAACTGCGAGAGACTGAACTGATAAGCCGTGTCTTCATTGGTATGGACTGTGATGTCAGCTGCAGTCGGTGCGGTGTTGCTGTTCCTCAGGGTCAGGCTGCGGCTGGCGCTCAAGTTGGTGTTGCGCTCGACATTCGGTGCACTGAACAAGCTTGGAGCCGCCAGCGACGTGCCATCGCCACCGAACTCGACCAGGCTGGCGAGAGTCGCTGTCTCAAGCGCATCGCTGAGGCCAGCTCCGTAACCACTTAACGCACCGGCGTCTTCAAATCCCTGTAAGAGGCTGAGGTTATCGAGGGCCCAGGCTTCATCACTGCTTGCTGAATCAAGGGTGGAGCCAATCTTGAGTGCCACACTGGTGCCAAAGTCTTTGGGCAGATCGATCGAGACCGTGAACTGTTGATCGGCGGATGAACCTGCACCGGCATCTGCGGAAGAACCCGTGGCATGCATCACAAACGTGATGCTTTCACCGTTGATTGAGGCGCTTCCGCTGTAGGGCGTTCCCACCAAGCTGCTGACTCCTGCCTGCAGTGCGGGAGAGGTGAACAGAAGGCTGTCGTTGATATACACCTGGAAGCTTTCATTCTCCCAGCTGTCGATTTGCCACAGGTTGAAGCTGATGCGGCTGTGCTTGTTATTCAGCGACAGGTTTGTGGTGTGGGTTTCACCTGTTCCGTAGAGGCCCGCGACGGTCTCGCTGCCAAAGCTGGTGCCCGAAGTGAAGGTTTCGGTGGACACGGTGGTCTGTGGGGTGCTCCCATCGGGTTGGCCTGCCAGCCATTGCTGGAATCCCGAGAGGCTGTAGTTGGCATCGTTGGTC
Source organism: Synechococcus sp. BS56D (assembly GCF_004332405.1). Lineage (NCBI taxonomy): Bacteria > Bacillati > Cyanobacteriota > Cyanophyceae > Synechococcales > Synechococcaceae > Synechococcus > Synechococcus sp. BS56D. Next base: position 26,283 of record NZ_PHQU01000007.1, read on the forward strand.
GTTGTCCCGCCATCACCGCTGATCCATTGCCAACCCTGGGCGGGTTCATTGCTGGTATCGGTTTGATAGAGCCCTAACCAGAGGTTGGCGTTGCTCGTTTGGCGAGCAAACCAACCCGCAATCTCCAGTTCATTGAGGCTGCCCAGGCGCGCTAGGTAGCCGTTCTGGCTGCGTTGACTACTCGCCTCTGCAGCACTCAGGGCGGCATCAAAGCTGCGTAGCGTGCTGTCAACGCTGTAGTAGTGGCCTGTACTGCTGCTATAGACCAGACCAGCCTGATCAACGATCAGAGCATTGCCGGCAACAGCGCTCTGGCTGAGGCTGCTGCTCAGGCTCGATGGCAAGGCCAGAGGGAGTTGCCCAAACTCCACCAGATAGCGCTGACTGGTGCTGGTATCGGCGTTTGTGAATCCAGATGCGTTGAGGGCGTTCCCCCCGCTGTTGATGCTCTGGCCCTGCAGTGGCCCCCCACTCCAGAACAGACTTCCCCCGACACTTTGGCCACTTGTCCAGGCTCCACTGAGGCCTGCATCGGTGACCAAGGCCTTCGCGATCTGCAGTGATGTGGCGTCAGCTGGGGTGGCGAGGTAGCCATGGTTGCCGTCGACGTTGAGAAGAGCGGCCTCTGTCCCTGCCGCACTCCAGGTGGCTGTCCCGCTTGATAGCCCGAGGTAGTGCCCTGTGGCCAGGTTGTAGTAGTAGGCCTTACCTCCGGAGATCACCTTGCTGGCCAGCAGGTCGACATGCAGCGCCGCGCTGGTTTCGTCATTGCTGTTGTCGTTGCCGCTGCCTCCCTTGTGCACGGCAAAGAGCAACTTTTCTCCCTGGCCCAGCAGGATCTGCTCCAAGTTGGAATGGGTGGCAGTGCTTGGATCGGATCCGCCGACTGCAGAGCCTGAATCCAGCTCGGTGATGCCTCCATCCAGTGCCACCTTGAAGACCTTGTAGGTCGTACTGGTCTCGCTTCGCGTTTTCCAGAAGTTGGCATCGACCCCGTACACCCCATCGACGGGTGCGGTGAATTGCGCGACTGCGGGATACCGACTGCCCGGTGAGAAGGTCACTTCCCCGGGGCGATAGGTGGCGCTGCCATCGCTGTAGCTGCTGCTGGTGTTTGGTAAGAAGCTGACGGTGCCCCAATCGCTGTAGGAACTGGAAGAGCTGTCGGCGGCGTAGACGCGGATCAGTTCCCCCTGGCTGCTGACTGTGCGGGCCCCGGTTCCGTCACGATCAAAGGAGGCCAGTCCAGCAATGGCGGTGAAATCATCTGCACTGCTGGTGTTCATCACCCCCAGGTCCCAGACCCCCTGCGCCACGGTTGCTGAGCGAGGGTCGTAGTCACGGCCCAGATTCCAGCTACTGGTGGCGCGGTTACTGGCGTCGTTGGCCAGTTGATACCAGGCGACCAGATTCGCTTCATAACCACTGAGGCTCTGATTGCGATCCAGAGATGCACCGATTTCAGGCGCGCTCAGGCTGCGGTTCCAGACCCGTAGGTCACTGATCGCACCTTTCCAGTAGTTGGTTTGATCGGTGTTGTTGTCGATCCGGAAATCGCGCCCAATGCGCAAACTGCTGCCCGAAATGGCATTGCTCAGTTGGCCGCTGCCCACGCGGATGCCATCGATATAGAGGGTGCCATTGCTGGCGCCCGTGCCGCTTTTGATCAGGGTGTACTGGTGCCATTTGCCATCACTGGGCATGCCGCTACTGATGGTCCAGTTGTCTCCGATGCGGAGGTCACCGCTGCCGGTTTTCTCGAGCGAAATGCTTTCGCCATTGACGCCTCCGCCCTGGGCAAAGATTGTGTAGGTGCTGCTGTTGCCACCGGCGGTGATGCTGCTGTCAGCCTGGGCCCACACCGAGATCGTCCAATCGCCAGCCATGGGGACCACTGGGCGCAGGGTTTCGATGTAGTCATCAACCCCATCGAGATGGAGCGCTTGGCGGGTGTCGTCGTAGCTGGCCGTGACGACAACATTGATGCTGCGTTGATGGTCGTTGCTGGTGTTACTGGTGCTGAATGCCAGTGTGCGCAGCACCTGCTGATACTCCGCGGCTGAGGCATCACCGCTCAGGGTTAAAACCCCAGTGCTGCTGTTGTAGTTGACATTGATCTTGCCGCTGATGCCAGTAGCCGCCAGCAGATCACCGCTGACAAAGCTGCCTGTCTCCTGATCAACCAGCGTGACGTTGGCGCTGTGGATCGTGTCGTAGGCCGCTTGAGAGGTGATGGCGGCATCGGGATCCAGCAGTAGGAAGCCGGGGTCCACCAGAACAGCAGTCGTGACAGCCGCCCCGGCGCTGGGTCGCACCACCAGGCTGCGCCCCGCCGAACTGCTGAAGGTGGGTGGGCGATCGGTGAGTGCTCCCACCGTGATGGTTGTGCTGACGGCGTTGCCGGAGTAGGCGATCCCATCGGATCCATCCCAGCTGAAGCTGGTGCTGCCGCTGAAGGATCCCTCAGGGGTGAAACGCAGCTTGCTGAGGTCGGCGGCCAGCACCTCCCCGCCGACCGCCAGCGTTTCAGAGTCGGAGCGGAGACCATCGCCATCGCCATCTAGCCAGACGGCACCGTTGGCCGACAGGGCTGTGATCTTGATGCTCTGCAGGGATTTGCCGAGACCTGTGTCACCGGAACCCGTGCTGTCGGCATCACTGAAGTTGAAGTCAGCGCTGCTGAAGTTCAGGGTCCCGCCCTGATTGATCGTCTTGCTGGTTCCCGTGACAACGGGCAGGTCGTTTACGGAGCGGACCGTGATCGCCAGGGATTGGCTCAGGCTGTCGCTGCCGCCATTCGCTGTGCCGCCGGAATCTTGAACGGTCCAGGTGAGGTTGCCAGTGCCATTGGCATTGGCAACTGTTTTGTAGGTGAGTCCCTGGAGTTCGGAGAGGTTTAGGGACGCGCCCGCAGAAACAGCAGTACTGCCATCGGCCTTGAAGAGGTTGATGAAGGCCGGGATGGCGTTGATGGTGTAGGTGAAGGTTTGGCCTGATTCATCGGAGCCGCCACCTGCGGCATAGGCGAGTGATGAGAGGCCGAGGGATATGGCGGTTGTGTTGCTCGAGTCTTCGTTAACGGAGATGGCAGCCGGTGCAGAGCTGGTGAGGACCGGTGCGTCATTAACGGCTCCGACCGTGATCGAAAGGGATTGGCTCAGGCTGTCGCTGCCGCCATTGGTGGTGCCGCCTGAGTCTTGAACAGTCCAGGTGAGGTTGCCAGAGCCATTGGCATCGGCAACTGTTTTGTAGGTGAGTCCCTGGAGTTCGGAGAGGGTGAGGGAAGAGCCAGCTGTGACCTGTGTGGTGCCGTCCGCCTCGAAGACCTCAATGAATGAGGGAATGGAATTGACGGTGTAGGTGAACGTTTGACTTGATTCATCAGAGCCGCCACCTGCGGCGTAGGCGAGTGATGAGAGGCCGAGGGATGTGGCGGTTGTGTTGCTGGAGTCTTCGTTAACGGAGATGGCGGCCGGTGCAGAGCTGGTGCGCACTGGCGCGTCGTTAACGGCCCCGACGTTGACCTTGACTTGAATCGCACTGCTAGAGGCTTGGGTGCCGTCCCAGGCCTTCACCGTGAAGGCATTGAGCTCACCGTTGGCATCGCTCGTCGCTTTCCAGCGCAGCTTTTCTCCACTGGAGAGCAGGGTGGAACCGGCCGTGATCGGGTCCCAGTTGCTGGTGCTGGCATTCCATTTTTCCAGGGTTCCCGACGACAGCGCTTCCACTCGGAAGCTGACGTTGTCCCCGTCTGCATCGGCTGCATCGGCAGCAGCGGCGAGGTCGCTATAGCTGATTTCAAGGAAGCTGTCTTCAAGGCCGCCGTTGAGGGTGGTGATCGTGGTGAGTGTTGGCGCCTGATTCGGCGACTGAATCACCAACTCCCCTGTGGTTGCGTCTGTGGCTGTGTTGCCGGCTGTATCGCTGAGGCTGGCCACCACCTGGTAGGTGCCTGGGGTCAGGGCATCGCCATCAGGGATGGTGAGCGACCAGGTGTTGTTGACCCGATCGATCTCCAGGCCATCGCCGGTGGTGTAGGTGATGCCGTTGACCGTCACCGTCAGCCTGTCGGTGTCGCTGAGCGTGGCGGTGCCGCTGATGCTGGGGGTGGTGTCGAGGGTCGAGAGGCTGCTGACGGTGGGCGCGCCTGGAGGCGTGAGATCGATCAGGAAGCTGCTCGCAGCGGTGGCGCCACCGGCATTCACGCTGAGGGCGACAGTCCCCTCGCTCAAGCCCGCATCGGGGAGCGCGGATCCGGATGAAACGGATGTGCTGGAGAGATCAAGGCTCCAGAGACCGCTCGACGTCGTAGTCGTGTAGGTGTACGTCGCGGTGGTATCTGTCACCGTGACCGTGACGGAGCTCACCGAAGTGGGGGCGGTTCCCTCGAGAACGGGTTTGCGATTGCTGGTGATGTTGTCGCTGCTGGAGGTGCCGGTGTCAGAAGTGCTGGTATTGGCGAGGTCAATGCTGGGACCCACCAAAGTTGCTGTTGCTGAACCACCACTGCCGAGGTTTCCCGCCACATCGGTGTAGAGGTTGTTGGCCACACTGATCACTGGAGCGCTGGTGGCGCTGGTGGCCTGCACCATTGCCTGCCAGACCTTGGGGTCGCTGGTGGGGCGAAGATTGCTGAGTGTGCCGTTGCTGATGCTCACATCAGCGGCCGTGAAACCGACGGGCGCTTCACTGAAGGTGAATGTGACCGGCAGGCTCTGGCCATAGGCGATATCCGTGCCCTCGATGTCAATCGCCAGCGTTGGCGCTGTGAGGTCGACGTTGAAGCTGTAGGTGCTGGCAACGGTGTTGACGTTGCTTGCTAGGTCGGAATAGACACCGCCATTGCTCACCGTGATTGAGGCACTGGCGGTGCTGCCGTTTTGGCTGAAGGTGGCGGAATAGAGATCGTCCGTAACTTTGGTCAGACCGCTAATGCTGCCGCCGCTGACGGTGATGTCGTCCGCGGTGAAGCTGCCATCTTGAATGGCCTCGCTGAACTGGAACTGCACCGTGGTGCTATCTCCAGCCGCAAGGTTGGTGTCTGCAGCGGTGATCACAAGACTTGGAGGGGTGACGTCGCTTGTGGATACGCCAACCGTGAGGGCTTGGCTATCGGTCAGACCCGTGGAATCGGTGACTTGAACCGTGACGCTGTAGGTGCCGTTGCTGGCGGCATTGATGAAGCTCAGAGCGCCAGTGCTGGAGTCAATGCTGAATAGCGCTTGATCGTCTCCTCCGCTGATGCTGTAAGTGAGGGTGTCACTGCTATCAGCATCAGTGGCACTCACGGTTGTCACGCTCGTGGCACCGGTGAGCAGATTGATCGTTGCGCTGCCTCCTCCACCGTTGGAGGTGATCACCGGTGCGCTGTCGCTGATGTTGAGAACAGATACGCTGATCAGCTGTTTATCGCTCGCGCCCTGGCTGTCGGTAACACTGACTTCTACCTCGTAGATGTTGTCTTGATCAACATCGACTGGGGCCTCGTGATCGGGTGCGGAGATGAAGCTCAGGGCTCCGCTGCTGGTGTCAATGCTGAACTTGTCCTTGTCGGCACCTCCGGAGATGGTGAACGTCTTGGTGTCTCCTGAATCGGCATCTGTGGCAGCCACCGTGGTGACGCTTGTTAGGCCTTCATTGATGCCGATCGTTGCAGCGCTGCCCCCTCCGATGGAGGTGATGACAGGTGGGCTATTCAGTGACTGTGTGGTTATGAATGCATTGAGTGCGTCGTCAACCCCAGCTGAGTTGCTGCCGATGCTTCCAGCGCTGATGGAGGCCTCGCGACCGGGGATGACCAGTAGAAAAGCGTTGCCTGTGCTGGTTGAGCCGCCCAGGGTTGCCGTCTCATAGAAATAGAAGGCGTCAATGGTGCTTCCAGACGTCACGCGTCGGGAAATGACGCCGTTAATCGTTCTGTCCAGTCCGTCGGCTGTGTAGTTGAGTTGGCCGGGAATGTCGTTGCCGGAAAAGCTTGTTTGTGCTGGGTTCGCTGAAGTGAAGCTGAAGCTGTTGCTTGCGATTGCCGTATTGATTGCGATGCTATTGGTGTTGGCTTGGTAGCTGGTGTTGTCACTATCTGCATAGGCGGTTTTGAAGGTCACAGTGGCAAACTCTGCGCTCACGCTTGTGTCATCGATCGTGAGCAGCCCGTGGTCGTCAACCGATGCGCTTAATTCATCGAGGTCTTGCCCCACGAGCAAACGCGAGAAGCGCTCACCCTCGTCTCCCTGGCTATCGCCATCGGGGTTCAGGCGGCGATCGATGGCATGGCCGTATTCCTCCAGCAGGGCGTTGCGAATGGCCTGGCTGCCAATGCCCAATTTCAGCCAATCACGGTTCACATAGATCCGCTCCTCACCGGAGCCGTTTTCAGCCGTGTATGCCGCCAGGTAGCCGTTCAGTTCACTGAACGAGCGCAGCTCAACCTTGATCTGAAGGGAGCCAGTTTGAATGTCGCTGAGCAGGTTGTTGACTTGCTCGGGATCCAGGGGCGCCTCACTGCTGAGGGCTTGGCTCAGGAGTGCAGTGGCTTGTTCAGGATTGGCTGCAAACTCACGTAGAAGGCTCTGGGCTGCATCCAAGGCCTCCTGCCAACTGCTCTCCACCACACTGTTCAGCGGTTCTGAACTGGCCTGGGGGATCAGCAGGTCATCACTCTCGCTTTCGTTCTCACTGGAGAGTTCCGCAGCGACTCGCTCGCTTCCGATCTGCAGCCAGGCGTGGTCGCTGTTCTCGCCATCGCCCATCTGCCGGCGGAGTCCTTCGCCGAGTAGTGCCAGCGCCAAGCGTTGACCCTCATCTCCAGCACTATCAAGTAGGCCTGTGCGCTGCTCCAGCCAGTGCCCGACCTCCTCGAGCACAACGGCTTGACGCCAGGTCGGATCGGTCTCCAGGTCCTGATCCACCAGGATCAGGTTGTGGCTGGCAACAAAGGCACCGTGGATGTTCTCGGCTTCAAAGCGGGCGCGGTGCAGCTGGGGCTGGAGTTCACCCTTGAGGAACAGCTCCAGGGTGGTTGCCACCTCAAGAGCCGCGGCTTCTCCGTAGGCGAGCTTCAGGGCCGGAAGTAACCGTTGTTGTTGTTGGGCCTCCAGTAGCTGCTGGCGCACACCCTCCAGTAGGTCGGGAGCCGCGGCGCCAATCTCGACAACTGTTCTGGAGTGGGCTGTGGAAGGTCTGACTGGGAATTTTTCTCTCGCCTGTTCCTTGAACAGTTGAACGTCTGCGTCGGTGAGTTCCGACAGCTCCGCCACTAAAGGGGCTAAACCGTCGTTTGTTTCATCAAGCCAGATTTCCAGCTGAGGCTGTGGGATGAGGCCTCGGCTCCAAAGGCCGACCTGATCTCTCCACTGATGGAGGCTCTCCAGAGAGAGGCTGTCACTGCCGAGCTGCAGGGTACCTTCAGGGGCTTCCGGAAGGACGAGGATCAGAGCCTGATAGCCCTCTGCGGGGGCTTGCTGCTGGAGTAGCTCTCCGAGCTGCTGCAGGCCACTGTTTTTTCTCTCCAGCAACAACAGATCGGAGTTGGCAGGGAGCTGGGAGGACAGCTCCTGCCAGTTGCCCACGGCGGTGTCGATCGCCACCAAAACACGGCCGAGCTGATCGCTCTTGCTGCTCGTGGTTTCTGGTCGTCCCGCGCTCCCTTTGCCCCCTCCTGGGATCAGCAGTTCATTGATACTGCTTTGTAGGGCATGGCCATCTATGGAAGTGGCGTCTTTCTGAGTCTCCAACCACTGCAGCTGCTGGACCACCTTCTCCAGGCTTCGTCCAAGCTCAGCATCTGCGCCCAGAGGCTCACCTGGGTTCCACGACGGATGAATCGGCTGAAGGAGCGAATCGGCTCCTGTGGTCGTCGTCGGATCCAGTGGATCCTTGCCACTAAGTGAACCTTGGGTTGGCTGGTACAGCTGATCCAAGGATTCTGGAACTCTATTGCACGTAATTTAGTTAAACTTGGCGGCTCGCTCTCGCTAATGTCCTGATATGCAAGTTTATTTTTGTAACAAGTTTGCTATCGGATGTTTTTAGAAAAACTCGTCGAAGTTGTCGAAGTCGACAGCTTTGAAATTGCCGCTTTCCACCTGCTGCATCAGCCCTTCCAGCTGAACCCAGAGGGCTCCTCCGGTCAACAGTGATAGAAGCAGGGCAACCAGGTAGGCAGCACCGGATGCAAAGCCGAACACCTGCAGTGAACCTCCGATGAAGAGGGTGATCCCGATCAGGGTTCCGGCATAGCTCATGGTGGTCTCCGCCGTGCCGAGTGGCAGCAGGGCCAGGCGATCCTGCTTCCAACCGTTCAACCGGTCCTGCACCAGTTGGGCAAAGGTGAGGCCGCAGAGTACGCCGATGGCCAGGCCCAGACCTGCCACGAGGTAGGGGGGCTGGCTGAGGGGCGCATATTCGAGCAGGATTTCGTCGGCGTTCAGGTCGCCGAAAGCCCCAGTGAGCAGATCCAGGCCGGCCTGCTGGGCATCAAGAGGCGCGACGTCCGGTTCAAGTGCCATGGCGGGCCGATCTCCCTGAGCAGGGTTGCTGGTAGCGCCGACCTTAGGGGACTCAGGCGACAGCGAGTGGATTCAAGCTCTGCAGCACACCACCTGCCACGCGCCGAGGGCTGAAGGTGCGCCGGATAAGGCCCAGCAGTGCACGCAAATCGCTTGTGCTGAGCCGGTCATCACGAATCAGCGTCAGCAGCAGGCGACGCCGAAGGTCGGATCCGTCTTGGCTGAGCAGGAGGCGCAGCCCCGCCCCTGCCACAGGCAGCAGCTCCAGGCCGGCTCCACCGCCTTCGTCTCCGACAACGTTGAGGAGGCTTTCGAGGCGTTCGATGCGGAGTCGGCCTTCGGCATCGAAGATCACCTCCAGAAGTTTTTCGCGCATCTCGCGGGTGTCACCGGCCAGAAGGCGTTTGGCCACGTAGGGATAGGCGACGGCAATGATCCGGAATTCAGGATCGAGCCGCAGCGCTAATCCCTCCTGGCTCACAACCGCGCGGATAATCAGGGCAAAGCGAGCGGGCACCCGGAAGGGGTAATCAAACATCAGCTCTGAGAAGCGATCCGTGATCGCTTTGAAGTTGAAGGAGCCGACCTCCTCTCCAAGACTGCCCCCCAGCACTTCTTCCAGGGCAGGAATGATCGGGGTCAGATCAGCGGTCGGGGCCAAGAATCCAAGGGTTTGAAAATCCTTGGCCAGGGCGGCGAAGTCGCGATTGATCAGGTGAACCACCGCTCCGGTGAGCGTGAGCCGATCGGCATCGCTGATCGAATCCATCATTCCGAAGTCCACATAGGCCACATGGCCCAGATCGCCACTACGACCACTGAGGGCAAAGAGATTGCCTGGATGGGGGTCGGCATGGAAATAGCCGAACTCCAGCAGTTGCTGCAGGCCGCTGATCACGCCCGTGCGAATCAGTGCCGCGGGGTCGAGTCTTTGGGCTTTCAGTTCCTGGCGGTCCCGCAGCTTCGTTCCATGAATCCAGCTGGTGGTGAGAACGCGCCGGCTGGAGAGCAAGCGCTCCACCTTGGGGATCGTGACCGCTGGATTGTCGGCGAACAGGGCGGCAAAGCGTTCGGCGTTGTTCGCCTCAAGGCCGTAATCGATCTCCTCGAACAGACTGCGCCCGAATTCATCAATGATCTCTCCCAGCCCGAAGCCCAGGTTCAGGGGTAGAAACGGTGCTGTGAGCACGCCGAGGGTGCGAATCAGGACCATGTCCCGGCGCAGGATGAAGGGCAGATTTGGGCGCTGCACCTTGACCGCCACCCAGTGCTGGCCGTGCAGCCGGGCTCGATACACCTGGCCCAGGCTGGCTGCGGCAACAGGACAGTCAGGAAACTCTTCAAACAGCGCATCGGCCGGAGATCCCAGCTCGGCTTCAATCGTCTTCAGGGCAATGGCATGGCTGAACGCAGGCAGGTCGTCCTGAAGTTTCGTGAGTTCATCCAGCCAGTCCCGTCGGATCAGATCGGGACGGGTGGACAGAGCCTGCCCCACCTTGATGAAGCAAGGACCCAGATTCGTGAGTGTGCGCAGGAGCAAGCGCGCCAGGTTTTTCTGAACCTTGGGATCACTGCTGTTGCCACGGATCAGCAGGCTGAGCACCAATCCAGACAACGCCCACACAATCTGGAGAATGCGGGGTACGGCGATCCACGGACGCAGCAGCAGCCAACGGGCATCTCGGCCAGGGTTGTAACGCACAGACTCCACGCCCAGATCTCGCTTCCTCCTGGAAATCCTAGAGAGTTCGCCTAAACAGGGTGCCGATGGCGGCGATCGCCGAGCCACTGGATCAGTTCAGCGATCACCTGCAACACCACGACAACAACGCCAATCAGAATCAGCCCATCGATGCGTTGGGAGACCAAAGGCGAGGTTGCGAATGCAAACAGAGCGAAACCGATTCCAAGAATCATGGTGATCAACGACCAGGTCGGTCGTAGTTCGCTGGGATCCACTAACTGACTGAGACGGTCGAAGGTGAGGCTGGCCGTCAGCCAGATCCAGGCACCCACGCAGAACGTTGCCGCACCGAGAATGGTTTCGCTGCTTCCAGTGAGGAACAGGATGTTCCCCAGCAGACCAAGGCAGGCCACGATGGGGAGCAACACCACGGTGGGCCAGCGACGCGGAAAGGTGCTGGCCAGCAAGGATCCCGTTGTGCAGCCAGCGCCAAACACGGCCAGCGATGTGCTGCTCAGCATGGGCGACGCCCCCAGGCGCTCACTAACAAGCAGGGGTTCATAGAGCGCGACTGGTGTCTGCCCAGCCCCGAGGAGCAGGTAGCCAAGCGTCAACCCTGCCAGGGGGAGCAGGGACGAGGAAGGGATCTTGGGTGCCTCTCCGCGGGCCAGCGGTGCCTCGGGGTCGTGCCTTGCTTCGTCTCGGAACCCCACCAGCAACAGCCAACCCACCGGAATCGCCAGAAACGCAGCCACCGTTCCCAGCAACACCCAACCGAGTTCCACGGTTTCCATGGGCAGGCTTCCCACACTCAAGGCCCCGATCAGCGCACCGATTCCCGCACCTGACATCACCAGGGCACTCGCCCCTCGTCGTTGTCCATCGGCACAGCCAAGGGTGGCCAGGTGGGGGATTCCGCTCATGAGGTGCCCGGACGCCCAGCCGGCCAGAATTCTCCAGAAGGAATGCATCGCCAGGGTGCTACTCAGCCCCTCTGCAAAGAGTGAGATCGGGATGGTGAGCAGGGCGATCCAGAGGATCAAGCGCCGGTGCCGCAGGATGCGCAACTGGGAATGATGCAGGCAGCCCAGGATGTATCCGGCCAGATTCAACGAGGAGAGCTCTCCGATCGATGATGCGCTGAAGAGGCCGCTCTCGATCATCAAACGCCCCACGATCGCGAAGTCAAATCGCACCACGCCAAGGCCGATGCCGATGGCACAGCTCCCGGCGATGGCTTTGGTGTACCTGTATTGCGCCATTGGTTGGACAGGGTGATGCCACGATTCAGCTTCTAGCCGCAGTTCGCGCGGGTGGCTGCGGTCTTGTCGATTCAGTGCTCATGTCCCTGCTGAGACTCCTGCGCGCTTCAGACCAGCGATTCGCCCTGCATCTACCGGTGCATGGCCGGGGTGAAGCCTTGCCACCTCCTCTCAGAGGTCTGCTGCGTCAGCAGCCGGGACGTTGGGATCTTCCTGAACTTCCAGACATCGGTGGCCCTCTGGAAGCGGATGGGGCGGTCGCAGAAACGCAGGCGAGGCTTGCGGCGCGGATGGGTGTGGACTGCTGTTGGTTCGGCGTGAATGGAGCAACGGGCCTGTTGCAGGCAGCACTGCTGGCCATGGCCGCTCCAGGCGAAGCTGTTTTGCTACCACGCAATGTCCACCGCAGCCTGATCGCCGCGTGTGAGCTGGGGGGATTGCTGCCGGTGTTCCTGCCGGTTCCGTTCGATGAGGTCCGGGGCCATCCCGGAGCGATGACCGCCGATGGTTTGAGCCGCTCTCTCGACGCCTTACCCGATCTCGGCTGTCGCCTGGCAGCAGCCGTGCTGGTTCATCCCACGTATCACGGATACGCCGCAGAGATTGCCCCTCTCGTGGATCGCCTGCACGCCCATGGTTTGCCTGTGTTGGTGGATGAAGCCCATGGCACCCATCTCGCCTTTGCCCCAGGGTTGGGATTGCCACCGTCGTCTCTCACAACCGGGGCCGATCTCGTGGTGCACTCGCTGCATAAGTCAGCGCCTGGACTGGCTCAGACCGCAGTGCTCTGGCAGCGGACGACACGCATCTCCTCAACAGCGTTGCGTCTGTCCCTCCAGCGACTGCAAAGCAGCAGTCCCAGTGCGCTGCTGCTGGCGTCCTGTGAAGCAACCCTGGATTGGATGCTTTCAACCCGATGGACCAGGCTTCTGCAGCAAAGGCTGGAGACAGCCCGCAGGTTGAAGGATCGTTGGCGTCGCCAGGGTGTGCCCCTGCATGAGAGCGATGACCCCCTCCGGATCATTCTGAATACAGCTTCCGTTGGCGTAAGCGGTTTGGAGGCAGACGCCTGGTTCATGAACCGTGGGGTGATTGCCGAGCTACCGGAGCCCCTTTGCCTGACTCTTTGTCTGGGGCTTGCCCGGCATCGCGGGCTTTCAGCGCGGCTTCAGCGCCTCTGGCAGTTGTTTCTCGAGGACAGGGGTGGGCCGCCCCTCGCCCCCGTCGCGGCACCTCCTCTTGATTCAGTGCACGTTGTGGAGTTGTCTCCCGCGGCTGTCTCCCATCGGTCCAGTTTTGCGTGTCCGTTGTCGCAATGTGCTGATCGGATCGCTGCGGAGATGATCTGTCCCTATCCCCCGGGGATTCCCTTGCTCGTGCCTGGAGAGCGCATTGATCAGGCCCGGGTGCAATGGCTGCAACGGCAGCACGTGCGCTGGCCTGAGCAGGTGCCCGGTATGGTGAAAGTTCTGGCCTGACAGGCCGCGGGATCCAACGGGTGGTTGCTGAAGGTACAACCAGTGAGACGGCGTTGAGGCGCAGTGGCGTTGATCGCAAGCGTCTGAGCAGTGGTGTGCTGGCCGGCGTGTTTGGGCTCGTGGTCGTCGGCTTAGGTGGCTGGTGGTTCACCCTGGCGCTTGGGGTGATCGTGCATCTGGGGTTGCTGGAGTTCTTCCGCATGGCCCAGTTCACCGGCATTCGTCCAGCCACCAAAACCACATTGGTGGCCTGCCAGCTCATGCTGATCAGCACCCAGTGGGGCGTGGAAGGCGGATTGCCCTCGCACCTTGCCGCGGCTGTTCTTCCCCTCTCTGGCGCAGCGATCTGCGGCTGGTTGTTGCTTCAACCCGTGACCGGATCGATCGCCGATATCGCGGCTTCGATTTTCGGCCTGTTTTATCTGGGCTTTCTGCCCAGCCATTGGATCAGGCTGCGCAACCTCTCCGACGTTTCCCTGGCGCCGGGCCTTTCGGATCTTCCCGCCTGGTGTGGTGGTTGGATCAGCAGCGGCCTGGTGATCACGTTGATGGCCTGTCTGATGATCGTGGCGAGTGACATCGGCTCGCTCCTGATCGGGCGCCGCTTTGGTCGCATGCCCCTGTCGCCGATTTCACCGCGCAAGACCGTGGAGGGTGCCATCGGTGGGCTCCTGGCCGCAGTGCTGATGGGTGTTGCCTTCGCACTGCTGCTGCGATGGCCCCTGGCTCTCTGGCTAGGCGGGGGGCTGGGTGCCTTGGTGGCCTTGTTCGCCCTGGTGGGGGATCTGACCGAATCGATGATGAAGCGGGATGCAGGCCTTAAAGACTCCGGTGATGCCCTGCCTGGCCATGGCGGCATTCTTGATCGCATCGACAGCTATCTGTTCACCCCCGCGGTGGTCTTCTATGCCGTCACGTTGGTCTTGCCGGTGCTGCAGTAATCCTCAAAACAGCACCGCCCTCTCAAGGCTTCACTGTGGCTTCACCAAGGAGGTGGAGTTGGCCTGCCTGGAGTCGGGCTTCCTTAATACGGATGCCTGGGTCCATGGGCAGATGGACAGCCTCATCGGCATCCAGATGTTCAATGCGTAGGGTGCCGGCATCCGCCTGGAGTCGGAACTGACGACGAATCGAGTCGCCGGCATTGATGACTGGAGCCTCCAGCAAAAGAATGTCGTTGTTCACAGTCAGGCTCCCCAGGGTGGGCAGTCCGAGGAGTTGTTCAGCCAGCCAGTCACCGAGCCATCGCCAGCGATCGCTGAGCAGGGCTCGGTTGAGATCCGTGCCCTGCAGGGTGACGCCACCGGTGAGTGAAAAGGCTTGCTGAAGCTGCAGAACCTGTTGCGGGAATCCAGGCCGCAGGTTGACCTTCAACGCTCCGCTACGCAGTTCAGCGTGCTGAATCGGCAGTCCCTGAAAACTCACCCGCCTGGCCTTCAGGTCAACCGCATCCAGTCGGCCGCGTAGGAGCTGCAAGGCTGATCCGTGCAGATTGAGCTTCAGCTCGCCGACCTCGTCACATTGACTGCGGATCCAGAGCCCCAGGCCATTGGCCAACAGCTGAAGGATCGGACCGGAGCTGGCACTGCTCTCACTCATCGCTGGACCTCCATGGATCTCCATCGCTCGGCCACGAGTTCAGCTTGATCGAGATGGGGCAGATGTCCACAAGCGTCAACCTCCTCAAGCCGTGAACCCAGCAGCGTCATAGCAGCTCGTTTTTGCGGCGCTCTCAGGATCCGATCCTGGCGTCCCCAGAGCACGTGGAGGGGTTGCGGGGGAAGTGGCTCACCGCAGCCCGCGAACCCTCCACTACGGGCAAAGGCTGCGAGGGTCTTGGCCCAGCCGGGCACCTGAAGGTGGAGGGAGGCGATTTGCACCTCCGGATCACCCACGCTGGTGTCGGGCTCTGCAAAAGCCTGCCGGCATAACCCTTTGCGGACACCGGGGCGCCCGAGAAACCACACCCCTAGTTGATCCAAGACCGGAGGAAGGGGCATCGGTCGGCCATCAAGACCTGCTGGGGCAAGCAACAGCAAGTTGTTGATCCGCTGCGGATGACGACGGGCCAGTTCCAGGGCGACGGACCCACCCATGGAGGCGCCAATCACCCCAATCGGCTCGTTGGCTGGAAGTTGATCCAGCAGATGGCTCAGATGCTCCATGACGGCATTGGGGCCGACGCTGGCTTCGGGATGGCGTGGGCAGAACCCGAAGCCATAGAGATCCGGGATCAGCAGAGTGTGATCTCTGCTCAGCAACGGGGCCAGTCGACGGAACTCCAGGTGTGAGCTGTCAAAGCCATGCAGCATCAGCACCAGTGGTCCCTGGCCTTGACGCACCACTGGATAGCGATCCGCTACAGGGCCATCAAGAGGCAGCCATTGCACCGATGCGATCAGCTCGCGGGCCTGAGGATCGAGCAGGGTGGGTGCGGCCTTCTCCAGCAGCTGCTGGTTGTTCAAGCCTTTTGCTCCTTCGGTTGTTTCTGGCCACTGGTGATCCCACTGTCGGTGCTGATCAGGGCTTCAAGCAGATCGGTTTCAGTGACTGCGAAGGGCAGGTGATGGAGATCCGATCCGGGGCGGCAGGCGAAACGGCTGGCGCTCCGCAGCTCGTGAAGACCGGCCTTGGCCAGGCCGAGGTCCGTCAGGGTGACCGGCACCCCCATTGACTGGAGAATGGGGAAAAGCTGACGGCGAGCCTGGGCTGCTAACTGGCTACCTCCCAAGCGTTCTTCAAGACGCAGCTGCACCAGAATCCCAAATCCCACCTTCTCGCCGTGAAGGGCGTCATGGCAGGCCGGCAGCTGGGTGAGTCCGTTATGGACGGCGTGGGCAGCCACGGTTCGGCATTGAGCTCCACCCAAACCACCAATCACCCCTGCCGTCAGTCCGCAGGCTTCAGCCACCCTGACCCAGGCTTCACTCTGAGGATCGGTGAGAGCGGTTTCGGCATCGATCAGGAGCTGGTCGCGCAGCACTCGAGCCATTTGCACGGCCTGCTGAATCACGCCGTCGTTGCTGGCGCCGCTACTCACCGAAGCCTCGTACCACTTGGCGAGAGCATCGGCGATTCCGCTGGCCAGGGTGCGGGCTGGTGCTTGGCGCACCAGGCTGTGATCAAAGATCAAAAGATCCGGACAGTGCTTGAGGGCGACGTCTCCTTCAAAGGCACCACTGGGTGAGTAAAGGTTGGAGAGTGCAGTCCAACCGGCGCAGGTGGCAGCGCTTAGCGGCACGGTGATGCAGGTGAGGCCTAGGCGATCAGCCAGCAGTTTTCCGGCATCGAGAACCTTGCCGCCGCCGGCAGCGATCAAACCATCGCAGGCGTGATCACGCAGCTCCTGCTCGAGACGCTTCAGATCGCGTTCACAGCAATCGAACTCCAGGATGAGCTCGTGGGGGGAGAGCCCCGAGCGGTTCAGATCATCTTTGAGTTGCTCACGAAGCGAGCTCGTGGCGGAGCTTCGTCCAAGCAGGGCCGGTCGGTGACAGAGGGATGCAATGTGTGGAAGGGCCTGCAACCAGGCCCCCTCACCCCTCATCACCCTTGCTGGGGCGATCGCATGGCTGGCGTAAGCCGCCGATGCAGCGGGTTCAACCATGTCCGTTGTCAGAGTCCAGCGCTGGCGAGCTCAGGAGTGACTGGGGCACTGCTGTTGCCGTGCCTCACCACCACCTGTTTCTTCTCGTCCACATCCACCTCGACGGCATCACCATCCTTGATCCGACCTGAGAGCACCTCTTCGGCAAGGCTGTCTTCGAGCAGTCGCATCACGGCACGACGCAGGGGACGAGCTCCATAGGCGGGGTTGTAACCCTCTTCCACGAGACGTTCCTTGAAGGCGTCGGAGACTGTGAGGGTGATGCCTTTCTCGCCGATGCGAGAGAAGACCTCTCGCAGCATGATCTCGGCGATCTCCTTCACCTCATCGCGGTTGAGCTGACGGAACACGATGATTTCGTCGAGGCGGTTGAGAAATTCAGGACGGAAATACTGCTTCAGCTCTTCGTTGACGAGGGAGCGGATGCGGTTGTACTGGTTCTCTTCGGCGTTCTCTCCTGAGAATTCAAAGCCCAGGCCACCGCCGCCCTTCTCGATCACCTTCGAACCGATGTTCGAGGTCATGATCACCAGGGTGTTCTTGAAGTCGACGGTGCGACCTTTGGAGTCGGTCAGTCGGCCGTCTTCAAGAAGCTGCAGAAGCAGGTTGAACACATCGGGGTGCGCTTTCTCGATTTCGTCAAAGAGAACGACGGTGTAGGGACGGCGACGCACGGCCTCCGTGAGTTGTCCACCCTCGTTGAAGCCCACGTAGCCCGGGGGAGAACCGATCAGCTTGCTGACCGTATGCCGCTCCATGAATTCGGACATGTCGAGCCGGATCATGGCTTCTTCGCTGCCGAAGAAGTAGGTGGCCAGAGCTTTGGTCAGCTCGGTTTTACCCACCCCTGTCGGGCCGGAGAAGATGAAGCTTGCAATGGGGCGATTGGGGTTTTTGAGACCAACGCGAGCCCGTCGGATCGCTTTGGATACGGCCTTGACGGCTTCGTCTTGACCGATCAAGCGCTGGTGGAGGGTGTCCTCCATGTTCAACAGTTTCACCGATTCGCTCTCGGTGAGTTTCTGCACTGGAACGCCTGTCCAAGAGGCAACGATCTGGGCGATGTCCTCCTCGTTCACCACCGGGGTGGTCAGTTCACCACCTTCAGATTTTGTCTCGCTGGTGACCTCTCCCGATGCACCCTCTGCCACAGCTGTTGCGGCTGGAGATCCAGCCTCGGCTGTTTGGCTTTCAGCGTCAGGCGAGTCGTTGCTGTCGGTGTTGCTGTCGGTGTTGCTGTCGGAGCGGCTGCTCTGAAGCAGGGTGCGGATCTGTTCGCGCAGCTCCACTTCCTTGTCGCGCAGCTCACCGGCGCGCGTGAAATCTTGATCGCGAACAGCTTCTTCCTTTTCTTTCTGAACCTGGCGTAGCTCCTTGTCCACCTCCTTGGCAGCGGGTGGCAGCTTTGAATTGAGGAGGCGCACACGGCTGCCGGCCTCGTCGATCAGATCGATGGCCTTGTCAGGAAGGAAGCGATCCGAGATGTAGCGGTCGCCGAGGGTTGCGGCCGCTTCAAGGGCTTCATCCGTGATCTTGAGGCGGTGGTGTTGCTCGTAGCGCTCTCGCAGACCGCGCAGGATTTCGATCGTGTCGGCAATCGACGGCTCACCCACCGTGACGGGCTGGAAGCGCCGTTCAAGAGCAGCATCCCGTTCGATGTGCTTTCGGTACTCGTCGAGTGTTGTGGCACCGATGCATTGCAGCTCACCACGGGCGAGGGCCGGCTTGAGGATGTTGGCAGCGTCGATCGCGCCCTCGGCTGCACCTGCACCAATCAAGGTGTGCACCTCGTCGATCACCAGGATCACGTTCCCGGCCGCCTTGATCTCCTCCATGATTTTTTTCAGCCGTTCCTCGAACTCACCGCGATATTTGGTGCCGGCGACGAGCAGGCCAATATCGAGAGTCAGAACACGCTTGTCTTCGAGGATGTCAGGGATATCACCCTGATGAATGCGTTGGGCGAGACCTTCGGCAATCGCGGTTTTGCCCACACCAGGCTCACCAATGAGCACCGGATTGTTTTTGGTGCGCCGGCCGAGGATCTGGATCACCCGTTCGATTTCGTTCTGTCGACCGACGACGGGATCCAGCTTGGCTTCACTGGCGAGCTGGGTGAGGTTGCTACCGAATTCATCGAGGGTCGGTGTCTTGGTCGACCCCTTGCTGCCCCCACTTCCGCTGCCGGCCCCCACTTCGGCGGTCTCGCCGAGCATGCGGATCACCTGGGTGCGGACCTTGGCCAGATCAACACCGAGGTTTTCGAGCACGCGCGCAGCGACACCTTCACCTTCTCGGATCAGGCCGAGCAGGAGGTGTTCGGTGCCGATGTAGTTGTGGCCCAGTTGTCTGGCTTCCTCGAGCGAAAGCTCCAGGACGCGCTTGGCTCGGGGGGTGAAGGGAATCTCGACGGCAACGAAGCCGGAGCCCCGTCCGATGATTTTTTCGACTTCTACCCGGGCGTCCTTGAGGTTGACGCCCATTGACTTCAAAACCTTGGCGGCCACGCCTGTTCCCTCGCCGATCAGGCCGAGAAGAATTTGCTCAGTGCCCACGAAGTTGTGACCCAGGCGGCGAGCCTCTTCCTGGGCCAGCATGATCACCTTGATGGCCTTCTCGGTAAACCGCTCAAACATCGTCCAGGCCGGATGCAGATACAACCAACTTATCAGGGCCGGAGCATTGCTGTGAGCGGATTGCCGTACCGGCAACTTCCCAGCGCCAGTGGGGGGTGAGCCTGGATGAAGTTGTTAACCAAATCCGTAAATTTGCGATCATTTTTGATGCAAATGCCCGTGATCTCACTCCGATGCTTCTGCCTGCACCCCTGAATTGCCAGGCACGGTCAAGTCAATTTTCGCCACTGAATCAGAGCATCACGTCCGTCGCTGTAGTAATCGCGACGACAGCCGGCAGTCTCGAAGCCGCAGTTGGAATACAGGGCCAGTGCCGCAGCATTGCAACTGGCGACCTCCAGGGTGGCGTGACGTGCGCCGCCAGCGGCGGCGCGCTGCAAGAGCGCTTCAAGGAGCATCCGGCCGAAACCGCAACGCCGTCGCTCTGGAGCGACGGCCACTGCCGTGATGTGCAACTCATCCCCCACCATCCAGCCACAGGCGAGGGCCAGCAAGCGCGGTCCGTCAAAAAGACCGAGGCAAATCCGTTGCGCTTCTGAGAGCTCGTGGGTCCATTGCTGCAGGGTCCAGAGTCCGCCCAGGGCAGCTTCGTCTAAATCTCGACAGGCTTTGGCATCCCCCGCGCTGAGGGTGGTCACGGTCGTTTGGCTCTCCATCGTGACGTCAGCACCGGGCGCCCCGCTTCCTACATTGCCCGCTTCAGGCGCTGCTGACCTGCTTTATGCCATACCCCTTCGAGTCGGGCTGTGATCCCCAGAGTCCTAACCGGAACCTCGCGCCTGTCAGTGCGGGCCTTGATCAGCAGGGTCGCCTTGAGGTCGGTGGCTGCCGGCTCAGCGACCTGGCAGAGCGTTATGGCACGCCTCTTTATGTCTTGGATGAAGCCACAGTGCGTGCCGCTTGTCGGGCCTATCGAGAGGCCCTGAGCGAGCACTATCCCGGCGACTCCCTAGCCGTTTACGCCTCGAAGGCCAACAGTTCCCTTGCGATGACGGCTCTGGTGGCCTCAGAGGGCCTTGGGCTTGATGCGGTCTCAGCCGGTGAGCTGCTGACTGCCCTGCAAGGTGGGATGCCTGCGGAGCGCATCGTTCTGCATGGCAACAACAAATCCGATGAGGAGCTGTTGTTGGCCTACCGCAGCGGTGTCACCATCGTGGCCGACAACCAGCATGACCTTGACCGCTTGGCTGAGCTGGTCCCCTCCGGCGGAGAACCGGCGCGGCTGATGCTTCGGTTTACGCCAGGCATTGAATGCCACACCCACGAATACATCCGCACGGGCCACCTCGACAGCAAATTCGGTTTTGATCCCGATCAGCTCGAGCCGGTTCTTCAAGGCCTTCGTCACTGTTCATGGGCTCGGGTGACCGGACTGCATGCCCACATCGGATCGCAGATCTTTGAGCTCAATCCCCATCGCGACCTGGCGTCCGTCATGGCGGATGCTCTCAAGCTGGCAAGAGATTTAGGCCATCCGGTGGAGGACCTCAACGTCGGAGGTGGCCTCGGGATCCGTTACGTCGCCTCCGATGATCCCCCGTCGATCGCCGCCTGGGTTGAAGTGGTGGCGACGGCCGTTGCCGCCGCATGTCACGACCGTGGGCTTGCCCTTCCGCGTCTTCTTTGTGAACCCGGTCGATCGCTGGTGGCATCCGCAGGGGTGACGCTCTATCGCCTGGGTTCCCGCAAGGAGGTGCCTGGTTTGCGGACCTACCTCTCGGTGGACGGAGGCATGAGCGACAACCCAAGGCCGATCACTTACCAGTCGCTCTACACGGCCTGTCTGGCGGACAAGCCTCTGGCAGCAGGGGAGGAAACGGTCACCCTGGCGGGCAAGCATTGCGAGTCGGGTGATGTTCTGCTCAAAGACCTGTCGCTTCCCCTAAGCGTCAGTGGTGATGTTCTCGTTGTCCTGGCCACCGGGGCCTACAACGCGTCGATGAGTTCCAACTACAACCGCATTCCAAGACCAGCAGCCGTGCTGGTTCATGACGGGGATGCCGACTTGATTCAGCGACGGGAGCGGCCTGAGGATCTGCTCCGCTACGACGATTTACCCGCTCGACTGGCCCGGTAGGCTGAGGTCTGAACGGGAGGCTGATGTGAACGTGTCGGGGGTGTTTCATCCACGCCTTCTTCTCGACGTTCTCTTCGCCTCGTCCATCGGTTTTCTGCTCTTTTCCAGGGTCAATGAGCAGCGAACGCTTTGGTTGCTGAGGGGCTATCTCTTTTTGGTGGCTCTGGCCTGGTTTGTCCAGCGTTTCGCCAACCTTCCCCTCACGTCCAAGCTGGTCGACGCCCTTGTGCTGGCCTGTTCACTCTCGCTCGCCATTCTCTGGCAGGGCGAACTCAGGCGCTTGATGGAGCTTCTCGGTACGGGTCGCCTGGCCGTCCTGGTCGGTAATCCCCAGGCCAAGCAGCGAGCCACTGCCAGCACGGTGGCTCAGCTCACCGATGCCTCTGGACGGCTGTCCCAGAGCCGTCGAGGTGCCCTGATCGTGGTGGACCTTGGCAGTGATCTGAGGCCGGAGGATTTTCTCAATCCTGGTGTGCCGATCGATGCACAGCTCAGTAGCGAGCTGTTGCTCAATCTGTTCGCTTCGGATACGCCATTGCACGATGGTGCCGTGCTGGTGAAGGGCAGCCGCATCCTCGCGGCCGGAGTGATCCTCCCCCTCTCCCGCCAAGGGATCAGCCGCTATGGAACACGCCACCTGGCTGCCCTGGGGATCACGGAACGCTTTGACCGCTGCATCTGTGTCGTTGTTTCCGAGGAGACCGGCACCCTGTCCTTGGCCAATCAGGGACGTCTGGAGCGTCCGATCACCAGCAGTCGCCTCCAGGACCTCTTAACCGAATTGATGGGGGTGCCATCGGGGGCATCATCAGCCAAGTCGGCGAGCCTTGGCTCAGGGCGTAGCGTGTCGGTCGGCACTCAGGATCCGCTTTCGTGAGCCAACGCTTGGCCGCCAGCTCTGACGATTCGAAGATCAGGTCCCTTCCGGCTGACCTCGATCCTGCGCGTCTGCCCGCCCACATTGCCGTGATCATGGATGGCAACGGCCGTTGGGCTCAGGCCCGAGGCCTGCCGCGCGTCATGGGACATCGCGCCGGTGTCGAGGCCCTCAAAACCACCTTGCGCCTCTGCAGCGATTGGGGCGTCAAGGCGCTGACCGCCTACGCCTTCTCCACTGAGAACTGGTCGAGGCCCGGGGATGAGGTGAATTTTCTGATGGCCTTGTTTGAGCGGGTTCTCCAGAGGGAACTTCAGGCCCTCGAGGCCGAACAAGTGCGGATTCGTTTTCTTGGCGATCTTCAGGCGCTTCCCGATCGGCTGCAGGCTCTCATTGAGGAGGCCACGGCCCGCACCGCGGAGAACAGTGGCATTCATTTCAATGTCTGCACCAACTACGGAGGACGCCGGGAGCTGGTTCAGGCCGCCCGCAAGTTGGCTGCCCAGGCGCTGCGTGGTGAGATCAGTCCGGATGAGATCGACGAAAATCGCTTGGCTTCTGAACTGTTCACCGCTGGGGAGCAGGATCCCGATTTGCTGATTCGCACCAGTGGTGAACGGCGGATCAGCAACTTTCTGCTTTGGCAGCTGGCCTATGCCGAAATTCACGTGACCGATGTGTTCTGGCCTGATTTCGACCAGCTGGCCCTGTTGGAAGCCCTTCGTGATTTTCAGAGCCGAAGCCGTCGTTTCGGTGGACTGGATGGCCTGACGGATCCCGGCGCTCTGGGATCCTGAACATCAGATCAGAGATGGCGTTGATGAATGAGCCCACAACCCCTCGCCATGACTGGAGCGTCGAGGAGATTCAGGCACTTCTGGATCAGCCACTGATGGATTTGCTCTGGCAGGCCCAGGCTGTCCATCGCTCCGCCAATCCCGGTTATCAGGTCCAGCTGGCTTCCCTTCTGAGTGTGAAAACCGGGGGCTGCGAAGAGGACTGTGCCTACTGTCCTCAGTCCATGCATCACAGCAGTGATGTCACGGGCCAGCCTGAGCTGGATGTGGAGCCTGTGCTGGAGAGGGCGCGTGCTGCCAAGGCGGCAGGGGCCGATCGCTTTTGTATGGGCTGGGCCTGGCGGGAAATCCGCGAGGGTGCCCCCTTCGAAGCAATGCTTTCGATGGTGCGCGGCGTGCGTGAACTGGGCCTTGAAGCCTGCGTCACCGCCGGAATGCTCACAGATCATCAGGCTGAACGCCTCGCCGAGGCAGGGTTGACGGCCTACAACCACAACTTGGACACCAGTCCCGAGCATTACGACCAGATCATCACCACGCGCAGCTACCAGGAACGGCTTGAGACCCTCCAGCGGGTGCGCAGGGCTGGGGTGACCCTGTGCTGTGGAGGCATCATCGGCATGGGTGAAAGCCAGCGCGATCGCGCCTCCATGCTTCAGGTGCTGGCTGGGATGAATCCACACCCCGAGAGTGTTCCGATCAACGCGCTGGTGGCGGTGGAAGGCACGCCGCTCGAAGAGCGGGAGCCGGTTGATCCGCTTGAGCTTGTGCGGATGGTGGCGACTGCACGCATCCTGATGCCCCAGAGCCGTGTCCGCCTCAGTGCTGGACGGGAGCAGATGAATCGTGAAGCTCAGATTCTTTGTCTCCTGGCAGGGGCTGATTCGATCTTCTATGGCGAGACTCTGCTCACCACCTCCAATCCTCAGGTGGAGGCCGACCGTTCATTGCTGGCCGCGGCTGGAGTCCAGGTCAGTTGGCAGGAGCTGGCGGCCTGATGGCGCCGTCGCTTTTGGTGGCCGCCTTCTATTCCTTCACGCCTCTGCCTGAGGCAGAGCGGGAGTGTTTGCTCGAGGAGCTTCCCCGGTTGGCCGCGAAGGGGGACGTGCTCGGCTCGGTGCTGATCGCCACGGAGGGGGTGAATGGCACCATCAGTGGTCCTGAGCAGGGAGTGGAGAGCCTGCTGGAGGTCTTGCGTCAGACGTTGACGCTCGAAGAGCAACCTTATGCGCGTTTGGATGTGAAGCGCAGCTGGAGTGACAGCCAGGTCTTTCGTCGTTTTCGTGCCCGTCGCAAAAAGGAAATCGTCACGCTGGGATGTCCTGAAGTGGACCCCCGCCGCAGTGTGGGTGTCTATGTGGAGCCTGAGGATTGGAATGCTCTGATTGATGATCCCGAAACACTGGTGATCGACACCCGTAATCACTACGAAGTGGCCATCGGCAGCTTCGAGGGGGCGATCGATCCGGGTACAGAGAGCTTTCGGGACTTCCCCGACTGGGTGGAACGGGAACTACGACCCCGCACTGAGGTGCAGGTTCCCAAGCGCATCGCCATGTTCTGTACCGGAGGAATCCGTTGCGAGAAAGCGAGTGGCTACCTGCAGCAACAGGGGTTCGGAACTGTGCATCATCTGCGCGGCGGCATTCTCAATTACCTCGAAAAGGTTCCGGAGGCCCAGAGTCGTTGGCGTGGTGAATGCTTTGTGTTCGATCAGAGGGTGGCCCTGAACCATCGGCTCGAGCCGGGTGTGCATCGTCTCTGCCATGCCTGTGGGCTGCCGCTGACCCCTGCCCAGCGGGCGTTGGAGACCTACGTGCCGGGAGTGCAGTGCCTGCATTGTGTTGATCGCTTCAGCGATGCCGATCGGGCTCGCTTCTCCGAACGCCAGCGCCAGATTCGTCAGCGCCAAGAGCGTGACCAACAGCAAACAGCGCGATGAGCGATCTCCCGATCCTCTACAGCTTCCGACGTTGTCCCTATGCGATGCGGGCTCGCTGGGCCTTGCTGGAGGCGGGGTTGCTGGTCTCCTGGCGTGAGGTTGAACTCAAGGCCAAGCCCTCAGCAATGCTCGTGGCCTCTGCCAAGGGCACGGTGCCAGTCCTGGTGCTTGCCGATGGCACTGTGCTCGAACAGAGCCTGGATCTGATGCGTTGGGCTCTGGAACAGTCGGATCCGCGCAACCTGCTGCGGGTTGGTGATCGAAGTGCTCAAGAGCAGATTGCGGCCCTCCTCGCGTGCAACGACGGACCCTTTAAGCACCATCTCGATCGATACAAGTACGCCGACCGGTATCCCGGGGAGCGGCAGCAGGATCATCACCATGCCGGTCTCACCATCCTGTGCCGTTGGAGTGATCAGGTTGCGCAGGGTGGTTGGTTGCTCGATCACCAACCGTCCCTTGCCGATGGGGCGCTTTGGCCCTTCGTGCGGCAGTGGCGCATTGCCGATCCAGAGCGCTTCGATGCCGAGCCTGCCCTGGCGCCATTACGGGACTGGCTGAAGCGATTGGTGCAGGCCCCTGCGTTCGAACGGCTAATGCAACGGGCCGATCCCTGGAGCCCAGGCGGCTTGCAGCCCCTATTCCCTGCTGATGCCATCCCTGTGCCGGGCGATCAACCTCTGTTTCATCTCGCCTTGTTAGAGGACTGGACCGCAGCCCAGGCCTGCGGCACTTACCGCATCTCCACCCGGGGACTCACGTTGGAGGAGGTGGGGTTCATCCATTGTTCCTGGCGTGAACAGCTGGCCAGCACCTATCGGCGTTACTACGCGGACGCGGAGGCTGTGCTGCTGCTGGAAATCGATCCGGCTCTCGTGAAGGCTCCCCTGCGGGCTGATGCGATCGTGACCGGTGAGCTCTTTCCTCATCTCTATGGCCCCCTGCCCTGTTCAGCCGTGAAGCGGGTGCAACCGGTGGAGCAGGGGGCTGATCTCTGAGCCTGTCGATGTGTGATGAACCGATGCTGAATCAGTTGGAGCTTGAGTCCCGTCAAAGGGACCTGCTGCTGCGTTTGCAGGTGAGACGTCCCCTGGGCTTGTGGAGTTTGCGGCTGGTGGTGGCCAGGCCCTTAGGGGAGCAGCGACTTCAGCTGTTCGGTGAACTGAAGGGGTGGGCCTATGGGGCGTCTTCGGGTCTTCAGCTCGACACGATGCGAGTGAGTCCTGATGCCCCTTTAGGCACCGGGGATCTGATCTGGGCTGCCGTCATGGCCTGGGCCCTTGAGACCACCCCCTGTCGTCGGGCACGTCTGCTGGCGATCCGAGATGACGAGCGACAACATCGACGCTTGGTGCGTTATTTCCAGAGCCGCGGATTTCGTACGGCCCGAGAGTTGAATGCAGCGGCCTGGGATCTGCCGTTGCGCATGGTCTGGGGTGGTGCCGGCGCTCTGATGGTGGGTGACTGCGAGGAGGTGCAGAGGCGAGCGATCCGTCGGTGGCGTCAGTCGGCGGCGTGATAACTGCTGCGCACGAGGGGGCCACTGCGAACCTGGCGAAAGCCCATCGCCTTAGCGATCACGGCCAGCTCTTCGAACTCTGATGGTTGCCAGTAACGCTCCACTGGCATGTGGGCCAGGGATGGTCGCAAATACTGCCCGAGGGTCAGTCGCTGACAGTCGACGCTGCGCAGATCCTCCAGAGTTGCGATGACTTCCGCGCGGTCTTCCCCCAGGCCGAGCATCAGACCGCTTTTGGTTGGAATCTCAGGTGCTTGCTCGCGGGCCGCGGCAAGGAGACCCAGCGAGCGGGTGTACGTGGCTCCCCGCCGAACCTCCCCTTGAAGTCGCTCCACCGTTTCCAGGTTGTGGTTGAAACAGACCGGTGATGCAGCCAGAACGGTGTGCAGTCGCTCACGCTGGGCTCTCAGCCCCTCCTCTTCGTTCCGGTGGCCCCCCCAGAAATCGGGAGTGAGGACCTCGATGGCGATCAGAGGGTTGCGCTGACGGATCGCAGCCATGGTTGCCGTGAACAGGCTGGCACCGTGATCGTTGAGGTCGTCGCGGGCGACGGCTGTGAGCACCACGTAGCGCAGCCCCATCTGCTCGACCGCATCCGCGACCCGTTCGGCTTCGCCGGCATCGACCGGCATGGGGGCACGCCCCTTCTCCACCTGACAGAAGGCACAGCTTCGGGTGCAGATCGCCCCACCCAGCAGAAAGGTGGCCGTACCAGCTGCGTAGCACTCGGCACGGTTCGGGCAACGCCCCTCCTCGCAGATCGTGTGCAGTGCTCCCTGCTTCACCACACCCTGTACGGCTTCCAGGGCGCTGACATTGCCCACTGGCCTTCGAAGCCATTGGGGGAGCCGCTGCTGGGGCCGAATGCTGCTGTAACGGGTGGTTTTGCTCACACCACTTCTCGACGGCCTTCCAGAGCCCGGCTGAGGGTCACATCATCGGCGTATTCCAGTTCGCTCCCAACCGGCAGGCCGTAGGCGATGCGGCTGACCAGAGTGAAGGGTCGTAGTAAGCGGGCCAGATAGAGGCTTGTGGTGTCCCCCTCCACGCTTGGTGTGAGGGCGAGGATGACCTCGCGAATCGCTTCGTTTTCCACCCGCTGCACCAGGCTGCTCACCTGAAGCATCTCCGGCCCGATCCCGTCCATGGGTGAGATCAAGCCGCCCAACACGTGATAGCGGCCCGCGTATTCCCTGGTGCGCTCCAGGGCGAGCAGGTCTCGAGAGTCGGCGACGACGCAGAGGAGACCTGTGCTGCGTTCTGGGTTGCGGCAGATTTCGCAGCTTGTGTCGGCGCTGAGATGAAAGCAGGTCTGGCACTGGCCGACCTGGCTCCGGGCCGCGAGCAGGGCTTCGGCAAAGCTTTGAATCTGCTCCTCCGGTTGGCGCAGCAGATGCAGGGCCAGGCGCTGGGCGGTGCGGGGACCGATCCCGGGCAGCCGCTCGAACTGATCGATCAACCGGGCCAGCGGTCGGGTAAAGCCGCTCAGGGGTCTGCCGCAAGTGCCAGGAATCTAGGCACGCTGCCCAGAGGCAGAATGTCTCCAGCTGAGCTGTTCCCGTTGTGCGCTTGAACTTGTCCAAGACCTGGCGTGCCCTCCTGGCGGTTCTCTGTGCACTGACGCTGACCGCTTGTTCTGGATCCACCGCTGGTCTTAATTCCTTTCAGAGCCCAGATGGTCGTTATGCCTTTCTCTATCCCACGGGCTGGACGCGGGTCTCGGTCAGCAACGGTCCCCAGGTGGTCTTTCACGACCTCATTAACAGCGATGAGACTGTCAGCCTGGTGGTGTCGGAAGTGGATGGAGACGACGATCTCTCGCAGTTGGGCAGCGCCGTGGCCGTCGGAGAGCGTCTGCGTCGGGATGTGATTGCACCAGAGGGAAGTGGCCGTGAAGCTGATCTGGTGGAGGCTCGGGAACGGGACGCCTCCGGCCGCACCTTTTACGACCTTGAGTTCGCGGTTCATCTTGCTGATCGGGATCGTCACGAACTCGCCACCGTTGTGGTGGATCGTGGCCGGCTCTACACCCTGGCCACCAGTACCAACGAAGAACGCTGGCCCAAGGTTCAGAACCTCTTCGAACGGGTGATCAGCTCCTTCACGTTGCTGATCTGAATCCACTCGAGGCCGTTGTCAGTAACTGTCCTCTGAAGCACGGTCTCACCCTTTGAATGCCGCCAAGCTGGAAGGCATGACAAGCACGTCGCGGGTTGAGCGTTTAAGGGGCCGTTGGAACGGCCTTTCAGACCACCAGCAGGTGGGAGCCTCCTTGTTGGCTGTAGGTGGTCTCTTCTCTGCCTGGCTGGTGTTCTGGCCGGTCCCCACGCAAGTCAAGGGACAGGGAGTTCTTATCTATCCAGATAACGCCGGTGTGCTGAATGCCCGTGCCAGCGGCCAAGTGTTGGATGTCAATGTTCAAGTGGGTGACAAGGTGCGTCAGGGTCAGGTGTTGATGACCCTTTACCTGCCGGTTCTGGAGCGTCAGCTCGAGCAGCAGCGAGGCAACCTTGCTCAGCTGATGCGTCAGAACAGGGAGCTCAATCAGCGCGATGCCTTGAGGATTGGAACGGCTCGCACTGCTCTCGACACCACCCTGGCCAAACTCGCTGATGATCAGATTCGGCTGCGTCAGTTGCAGGCCACCTATGGCAGCAAGGTGGAGAACCTCAATTGGCTCGCTAAGCGCGCCGTTGTTGCGCCGCTCTCCTCTGCGGTGGTGTCTGCCGAACAGGGGCTCACCAGCACCAGCGTGCAGCTCGACGACATCAAGATCCAGCGCAAAGAGGCGGTCACGGGTTTCCAGCAGATCAAGCTGACGATCGAAACCGAACAGTTGAATCGCAATTACCAGATCGACGATCTCAAGCGTCAGATCAAGGTGACTGAGGCTCAGATCGCCTACGACGGCACGATTACGGCAGAGCGCACCGGAACTGTGCTCGATCTTCAAGTGATTCCCGGACAAACCATCAAGGCCAAAGATCGGTTGGGCACGATCGGTCGCTCCTCAACCCCTGCCCAAGCTCAGAAAAAAGATGGTGGCGGTCTGATCGCTGTCGCCTACTTTCCCCCCGCCGATGCCCGCAGGTTGCCACTCGGTCTGCCGGTGGAGGTGGTTCCCCTCTGGAACCAGCGCGGTCGCTTTGGTGGCATTGAGGGCAAGGTGCGCAGCGTGCTCACCCTGCCAGCGACTCCTGAAGACATCACCACCACGGTGGGGAACACCCAACTGGCCGAAGCGCTGGTGAAAGAGGGGCCGGTGATGCGAGCTGAGATCAGTCTTGATCGTGACCCCCGCGCTGATGACGGCTATCGCTGGACGCTCTCCCAGGGCAGTGGTGTGTTCCCAATCCGCGATGGCTTGACCGTCGAAACCTTTGCCTACGTGGAATGGCGCTCACCGATCACTTACATCCTGCCTGGCGTGCGCTCTCTCACCGGTGGCTATCGCTCACTGCGCATTGACAGACTCTGGGATCTGCCCTTCCTCCGGCAACCCGGCACCCCTCGCTGATCCTCTGATGTCCCTTCGCCCGCTGCTTCGCCAGGAACTGCCCTGGTTGATTGCTGAAATCGTTCTTCTGATCGTGTTGATGAATGCCAATCCGCCGGAGCTTTGGTTCTGGCTTGTGGTGTTTCTTGTGGTGTTCGGCTACCGGATCGAGCGCTGGTGGTCTTCAAGGACGCTGTGAGGTGTCGAGGGTCAGTTGCGTCGGCACCGCCAGGGTGGGATCGCTGGGCATCGGTAGCAGCTCGCGCAGGAGGCGGGCGTAGGTGGTGTTCACGTCCACGGTGGCGAACAGACGCCGCACCAGAGCGTTCACCAATCGCTCCTGGGTGACGGAAAGGTCCACTTCGTTGGCCAGGCCGGTCTGGTAGCGAAGCTTGGTGTCGCGGAAGGCCTCCTTGCTGGCCCCCACTCCGCGGCGAGCGGACACAAGTTTGGCCAGGCTGGCTTCGTGGTTCAGGAAGGCCTGCTCCAAGCGCAGACGAATGGTGTTGCGGGTGTTCGCATACCGTTGGGCCTCCGCTTGTTCTCGAAGGGCGAGAGCCCTCATGCTGTTGCTGGTCGTGCCTGCATCGAAGATCAACCAGTTGAAGGCGAGTCCAACGGACCATTCATAGCCGCTGACTTGTTCGAGGGGCAGGAAGGTGGCACCACAGCAGCCTCCGCCAATGACTGTGAAATTGAACAGTCGTTCCACGGATCCGAGACCGCCGGCGGCGGCGAATAGGCTCAGCTTCGGTAGCAGCTGTGCGGCTGTGGCGTCCTGGCGGAGGGCGAGGGCCCGCCGGGTCGCGAGAATCGCCTCCAGTTCTGGGTTGTTGTCGTAAGCCGCCAGCAGGGTTTGCTCCAGATTCATTGGCCAGGCAGGTTGGAGGCTGATCGGATCAGCAGCGCTGGGGGTCACTGATGCGGGCAGGTTCAGCACACTCCAGAGACGACGGCGGGCGACAGCCCGGTCTGCCATGGCCTGAATCAGATCCTCCTGATCAGCGGATAAAACGGCACTGCGGCGGAGAAGATCCACGCGGGGCACCAGGCCTGCCCGTTTGAGATCGAGAACGTCTTCAAGCACCACCAGATCGGTGCGCACCACGGCATCGCGGATCCGCACCAGCTGCTCAGTGCGTTGGAGGTCGTAGTAGGCCTCACTCACCGCCAGTTGCAGGGCCCGCAGGTCATTGGCGTAGGCCTTCTCCTGCTGCTCGAGCACGGCCTGGGCTGCCCGCACTCTTGGGGTGCGGGCGAAGTCGATCACCGCGTACTCGAGTTGCAGCCCTGCGTCGGCGGAGACGCCGTTGGCAACAGCACCGAGTCCGCCACCGGCCGGTACGTAAAAGGGGCCTGGGGAATCGCCGCTCACTGTTGAGCCGTTTTCGGTGAGGGCGACATTTGGAAATTGGCCCTGGGCGTTGAACGACGGTCCGAACCCGTAGCTGTTGTTTGCGTAGGGCGAATAGGTGGTGGTGCCGCTCTGAAATCCTTCGACGTTGGCGAAGACGCTGATCGTTGGCCAGTAACTGCCGGCAGCGGCAGCCACGATCGCTGCTTGGGCCGCGATCTGATCCCGTTGCAGCTGCAGGTTGGGGTTGTTGCGAAAGGCGATCGCAATCGCCTCCTTCAGGCTCACCGCCTTGATGGGATTGCTTTTGGCTTCGCCCTTGGGGAGGCCCAAAGGCGGATCGGGCAAAGCATCGCTTGGAGTGAGCGGGCCGGAGGCCGGCGCATTGGCATCGAGCAGATTTGCGGGAAGCTTCGGCGCCTCAAGGTCATCACTGCTCTGCAGGGCAGGGGCGGGACCCAGCATGGAATCCAGGTCCTCCATCTGGCGGTTGAGCTGATTCCAGCTCCGCTCCAGTTGGCGCGTGCTGCCGCCGGTGTTCAGAGGTGGCACCGCATCTGCCCGTGGCTGCACCGGTTGGGCAACGGCCGGGGTCGCAGCCGAGATCAGAGCCAGGCATGGCAGCAGCCCGAAGGGACGGAAGGAAGACTGCAGCACAGGTCCTGTGCGGGTCGGCGCGGAAGGCTTGACTCTGGCGATCTTGGACCTGCTCATCGCTTCTCAAGGACAGGTGTCGATCCGGCCAGCCCAGGGATGGCGTCTTTCGTGACCATGGCCATATGTCCGAGTAGGGACGCGCGCAGGACGATCTGACGCAGGCGTTGCTCACTCACCAACCCCTCGCTGCTTTCTGTGGCGTGCTCCAGGACGGTCCGCAGTTGATGGACTTCACCAAGTTGGGTGTTCAATGCGTTCTGCAGAGCTCTGATCGGTAGCTCAAGGCGGTCGAGCAGCGACGGGCGCCGCAGCTCCTCCGAAAGCTGGCTCAACATTGCGATCTGATTGTCGAGAACTCGGGCCTCCTGTTCGTGCAGCTCTCGCACGGCTCGTGGGGACTGCACAGGGGCTGGAAGTCCACGGAAGCCATCGTGAACGCTGACGAGTTGTGAGGCGAACAGGTCCAGCTGGCTCCAGAGCTGATGGAGCGGATGATTTTCCGGGTTACCGCCCAACTCCACTTGCGCTGCCTGGCGCTGCTGACGCAGGCCATTCAGTTGATTGAGCATCAGGGTGCGGCGCGAACGTCGCTCCTCGATGGGTAAGCGTCGCGGGTTGTCTTGCCTGAGCACATCGGCATCGAGGCTCAATTCACTTGAGAAGGTGTCGAACAGGTCGGCGAATTGCCGATGCAACGCTGGGATGGCGCGACTGGGCCAGACCCAGCGTGCGGCCCAGAGCGACACCACGATCCCCACAGCCGTCCAGCCGAGTCGGAGTGCGCCCCAACTGCTCTCCACATCGTTGTGAACCAGCCAACCCATCACGATGATGTTGCCGCCGACCTTGTAGCCCACCTTGAGTCCGAGAGCTCCGCCCAGGAGTCGTGTGGTGCCTAAGGCCAGTCCTAGGCCAAGGGCGAGTGGGAGATCGAGGCAGCGGGAGAAGATCAGAAGCAGCAAGACCCCCATGAGGGAGCCCATCAGGCGTTGAATGCCCAGCTTCATGGAGCTGCCATAGCTGCCGCTGAGCACGGCGGCCGTGGTCATCGGCAGGTAGTAACCAAATGGGATTGGGCTGAGTAGGCCAAATCCGGCGCTCAAGCCTGTGACCAGGGCGAGTCGTAGATCGGATCGAAGCAGCCAGGGTTGTTGCTTCACTGGTCGAGCGGCGTTGCTCATGACGTCACCACCGCATTGAGCGTTTGCTGGCTCTTGATCAGACGACGGAAGCGTGTGACCTCTTCCTCTAGGGCAATGCGTTGTGGAAGTGATGGCAGTGCGCTGCTATCGGCGATGGTTAGGCGCTGCCAGCGGATCGGGCTGCTCAGGTCGAGGTGGCTTCCGAGTTCTCGCAGCACCACCGTGCCTTCCTCGGGGTGTAGGCGTTCCAGCAGCCTTTCCACCAGGAGCCAACGCACCTGCTGGCAGCGCCAGAGGCTCATGCGCTGGCGCCAGCGTTGGCGACGCAGGCGCAGAACCTGGCGTGCACCAAGGCTTTCTTCAACATTGATCAGCCGCTGCAGTTCCAGCAGCATGGTTGTGATGGAGTCCGGCTTGATTGCGTCTGGTTTCGGTCCATGTCCCTGCAGGGCTGCGCTGTGCAGCTGGAGACGCCGCAGCAGGATGGCTCTGAGCTGGTCATCCAGCTCCTGCATGCGGGCGATGCGGTTCTTAGGCCAGAACAGCCGGCCCATCAGTAGGGCCACCGCGATGCCAACCACAGTGTCAACGCTGCGGTTGAACACGTACTGCCAGTTCAGGAGCGAGTAGCCGGGAATCGCCAGAAACATCAGGGTGATGGTGCAGGCGGTGCCCAGGCCGCTGGTCCAGCCCAGTCGCCTCAGCAGGGGAATGGTGATCAACAAACTCACCAGGATGCCGATCCAGCCCGACAGGATTGTGTGAACAACAAACGTCACCAGTCCACCCGTCATCGTGCCGAGGATGCGACCTCTTGCGGCCCGCAGGCTGTTGTCGTCCTGGTCGTCGACCACAAAGATCACGGCGATCAGGGGATACCAGAGAAAGGTGATCCGCTGAAAATGCTGGGCGATCGCGCAGGTGATCAGCACACTCAGCCCAAGTCGCAGGCTCTGTCGCAGCAGATTGCCGTTCACGCCAAGGAAGCTGATCGCTGCCATTGTGCGGGGAACCCGTCGATGCGGCTCGTGTTTCCGTCCGATTTGCTAACGACCACAGAGCTGGATCTCGATGTGCTCTGGCGGATGGGTCTGTCGGTGGTTTGCGGAGTTGCCGTTGGTTTCAACCGTTCCCATTCTGGGCGGCACCACCCCCACCGAATGCGTGTGCATGTGCTGGTGGGGTTAAGTGCCTGTCTACTGGTGCTGGCCGCCGGTGCTGAAGTTGACAGCCGCAGTCGAGCCATTCAGGGGGTCGCCACCGGAGTCGGCTTCCTCGGGGCTGGTGAAATTCTCCAAGAGCCAAGCTCGCGCAAACGCGGAGAACCTGCCCAGGTGCGCGGTCTAACCAGCGCCGCTTCGATTTGGTTTACCGCCGCCCTTGGAGTGACCGTGGCCACCTCGCGTCCTTCGGTAGCTGCAATCGCGTTGATTCTCGCGTTGGTCGTGCTCACCTTTGCAGGCCGCAACGGACGTGATCAGAACAACACCCGATAGCGCCAGCTGCTGGCTTCGCTGGCTTCTGCTCCCCCCTTCTTTTTGCTGGGCCACTCGGTGTTGAGATAGCTGATGCCATCGCGATCGAAGGGTGTGGCTTTCAACCGTTCGGTTTCGAGGTTGGTGGTGCCCATGGCGGTGATCAGGCCACCAAGTTCCATGGGACCGAGATCCGTCTTGAGATTGCGACCGGCGGCGGTGATCAGTGCGGGCAAACGCACCAGATTCTCTGGCCGCTTCAGAGAGGCAAACAGACTTCTGAGCACCATCTGCTGACGCTTCAGTCGACCAAAATCACCTTCCCCGTCATGGCGCCAGCGCAGGAAGCCCTCGAGATCCCTTCCCTTGAGCAGCTGAGGCCCTGGTTGGAGATCAATGAACAGCCCTTGAGAGCGGTCTTGGTAGTAGAGACGTTTGGGCACATCCACCATCACGCCCCCTACAAGGTCGCCCATGGTGCGGATGCCTTCCAGGTTCACAAGGATGTGATGTTGGATCGGGCGGCCCATCAGCCTGCTGAGTTCCTGCTGCACAGCTTCCGGCCCTCCTCGTGCATAAAGGGCGTTCACTTTCATCGGCCCGAAGCTTCTCGAGTCGATGTAGCTATCGCGGGGAATCTGGGTGATCTTGGTTTCGCCATTCTCGACTCGAATGGTGAAGATCGCATCGGTGTTGCCGCCACCGGCATCCATGCCGAGCACCACAACTTCCCGATCTCCGAATCCTGTCCAAGCGGAGAAGGGATTGCTTATAGGGAGGATCGAGCCCCCTGTCTCGATGTCATTAGGGTTGAGTGATCGGCTCAGCGGAACCGAAATCAAGAGACCTCCCCCAAGCCCAATCGCCATGGCGATCAATAACGATCGTGGCTGGCTGGGATGAGGGAGAGGGCTGGTCATTGGCAGATCTTAGGGCGCCCTTTGCGTTCTCTTAAGGATTGCTGCTGTCTTCGTGGGGTGACGCAATCAGAGCAGCGGCTCGCTGATGACCAGCGTGGGGCACTTGAGTTGGCGGATCAGGCTGCTGGTTCGGTCGCTCGCGGGGATCGGCAGTCCGGCGACGCGACGACGCTGGGAGCGCAGGATCACGAGGTCGTGGTGCCGACTTGAACGCTGGATGGTCTGGTCAATTCCTGGGCCAGGGACAAGATCAATGCGAATCCGCTCTTCTGACTCACCTGGAGGCTGCCAGCGACGGAGCTCGCGCTCAATCCATTGGCGATCGTGGCGGCTAAAGCGAGGGTCAACGATGTGCAGGAGTGTGATCACTCCAGAGCTCCCTTCGGCGCTCGCCAGCAGGCGTTGAGCGAGTTCGAACTGCTCCCGTGCGCTGGCGGAGAGGTCTTTGATCGGCACCAGGATCCGTTGAAGATCATCGACGCCCTGCCCGGCCAGATTCACAACCACCACAGGGCAGTGAGCTGTGCGGCAGACGCCATCAACCAGATCTCCGAATAACCAGTTGCGGAGCTTGTCGGGTTGGCCTGTGCCGATCAGAAGGAGATCCGCTCCCTGTTCCAAGGCACTTCTGCTCATGCCGCCGGCGATGTCTTCGTCAAGCCTCAGCAGGCAGCGAGTGGGCACCTTCAGGTCCTCTCCGATCGAGGCGGCCTCGTTCAGGCGATCTCTGGCGGCAGCAACAGCCCGATTGAGACTTCCGCGTGCCTCCTCCAGGCTCGGGCAAACCAGAGCCATCGGCAGAAGCTGGCCCGGAGCGCTTGAGCCCCCATTCAGAAGACGGGACGCCATGCTCAGGAGCCCATATTCGGTGGCGGGATTCGCCACGGGAACCACGATTTTCAAGGGGCGGCTGACCACTGGCAGCGCGAAATCGGCCGCTTCTGGATTCGATCGGTTCCGCTCGTCTGACGTGTTGGTTGATGATGTTTTGATGCTGTCTTCGGGTTCAACCAGCTGGGTGACCGAGCGGGCTGTCAATGCCGGCCCAAGAGATGCCGTGACGACCATCATGGCGAGAACGCCATTGAGAACTGACGCATTCAGAAGGCCTGCCTCATAGCCAACGAAAGCCGCGGCAAGAGTGGCGGCGACCTGTGGCATGGCTAAGGACCACATCATGACCATCTGGTTGCCGTTGTAGCCAAAGCCTCGACCGGCAATGACGCTGACGAGGCCCTTGCAGGCAATCACTCCAACCACCATGAGAGCTGTTAATTCAATGCTGCTAAAACTGCTTCGCAGGCTGTTGAAATCAATGAGTAATCCAAGGTGAATGAAGAAGATCGGGATGAATAAAGCCCCGCCAACAAAAATGACTTGTTGTTTTGCTTTTCCTTCTGGAAGGACAGAGTTGATGGCAAGGCCGGCAAGGAATGCACCTGCAATCTTTTCGACGCCAGCGAGTTCGGCGCCAAGGGAAGCAATGAAAAGGGTGAGCAGGACGGCGAGAAATATTCTGTTTTCGTCGTTGATGCTCTGTTTGAAAATTTTGCCTCCAATCGTTCGGATGCTGAAGACGACGATGACCGCGAAGAGGCTGACGCTGGCAATCAGTGAGGCGAGGTTTGTGGCTGAGAATGAACCCTTGCCAAGTCCCATCGCGATTGCCAGGACCAATAGAGATGCGATGTCAGTGAGGATTGTGCTTCCAATGCTGACAATGACTGACTCATCGCGCTGTGCGCCATAGCTGCGAATGATTGGGTAGCCTAGGGGGGTATGAGTGGCGATTAAGGTTCCTATTAAAATGGAGGGAACCATCGGAAAGTTGAATAAAAGGCCAATGGAAATACCTGTGGCCATGCCAAATAGGAAGTGGAGAACTCCCAGCGTTAATGAGCGACTTTTGACTCGATTGAACTCGTCAAGATCAATCTCTAACCCGACAATGAAGAGGAGGTAGATGGCGCCAATGTCGGAAAAGAGGGTGATCGTTTCGCCATTGGGCTGCAGCCAATTCAGGGCATTGGGGCCAACAAGCATCCCGGCAATCAGGAGGCCGACCAGATCAGGCAGGCCTGTTTTCCGGAAGATCGGTGGCACAAGCATGGCGATCGCCACCAGCAGGGCAAAGATGCCGAGGGGGTGATGCGTCAGATGGGCGATGGATGCGCCTGATGGCGCTGCTGCAGCGAGCAAGGCGTTCATCAGAGGCGGAGAGCTTCGTCGGGTCGCAGGCCTGCCTGGACGCGCCAGAGATCGGCATAGGCCCCGCCTCTCTGCAGCAGGTCCTCATGGTTGCCCTGCTGAGCGATGCGTCCATGGTCCATCACCACGATCCGATCCGCATGCCGCACGGTGCTGAGGCGGTGAGCAATCACCAGTGTGGTGCGGTTGGCGGTGATCTGCATCAGCGACCGCTGGATCGCCGCTTCCGTTTCGTTATCGACAGCAGCGGTGGCTTCATCGAGGACAAGGATTGGAGCGTCCTTCAAAATCGCCCGCGCGAGTGCGATGCGTTGGCGTTGGCCTCCGGAGAGGCGTTGACCTCGCTCCCCGACCACTGTGTCGTATCCCAGGGGTAGGGCTTGGATGAAGTGATGCGCTTCTGCCAGTTCGGCAGCCTGTTGCACCTGGGCTTGGCTCGCTCCTTCGGCGCCGTAGGCGATGTTCGCGGCCACGCTGCCGTGAAAGAGATACACGTCCTGGCTGACGAGAGCGATGCATCGTCGTAGGTCGCCAAGATTCAGTCTGTCGATCGGTTCGCCGTCGAGAAGAATGTGGCCGCTGTTCAGTGGGTAGAGGCGAAGGAGCAGTTTCACCAGGGTGCTTTTGCCCGAACCGGTGGCTCCCACGATGCCGATCGTCTGCCCTGCAGCGATGGAGAGGGAAAAGTCATCCAGCAGGATGGGGCGGTCCTGGTAGTGAAACCCCACGCGCTCGAAGTCCACGCGCCCTTCAATTGTTCGCTTGTGGAGTCGCTGTTGTCCTCCAGTGATGCGAACCGGTGTATCGATCAGATCCAGCACCCGTTGCGTTGAGGCCATGGAGCGCTGATAGTCGTCCAACGTGCGGCCAAGGGTGGTCAGTGGCCAGAGCAATCGCTGTGTGATGAACACCAGGAAGCTGTAGGTGCCGACGGCGATCTCCCCTTTCCAGGCCTGGAGGCCTCCGATCAGCAGGATGGCCAGGAAGGCAAAGAGAATTGCAAATCGAATCAGGGGGATGAAGGCGGCGGACAGACGGATGGCGCGGCCGTTGCTGCGGCGGTAGGCGTCACTGTCTTCTCGGAGCTGCTCGAGCTCCCAGGATTCGGTGGTGAAGCTCTTGATCGTGAGCATGCCACCGAGGTTGTTAGCGAGACGCGAGGCCATGGCACCGGCCCTTTCGCGCACATCGCGGTAGCGGGGGGCGAGACGTTTTTGAAAACGCAGCGAGCCCCAGAGGATGACTGGGATGGGGAGGTACGCGAACAGGGCGACGCCTGGGGCCATCCAGGCCATGGCTCCACCGACCAACACCACGGTGGTGATCAGTTGAAGGATCTCATTGGCCCCGTGATCGAGGAAGCGCTCCAGTTGGTTGATGTCATCGCCGAGAACGGTGAGCAGGCGGCCACTGCTATCTCCTTCAAAGAAGGCCATCTCCAACCTCTGGAGATGGTCGTAGGCCTCCAGGCGCAGGGTGTGTTGTGTGCTCTGCGCGAGATTCCGCCAGAGAACGCCGTAGAGATACTCAAACAGGGATTCGGCACTCCAAACCAGGAATGAGAGGCCGGCCAGCACCCAGAGTTGGCTGGGCACCGTGACCGCACCCAGGCGTGCCAGCCAGGACGTCTGCTGCTGCACGACCACATCCACCGCGAGGCCGATCAGCACCGGTGGGGCCAGATCAAAGAACTTGTTCAGGAGGGAACAGGCTGTGGCCGCCAGCACAAGCCGGCGATGGGGGGCCAGGTGAGCCAGCAGTCGCTGGAGTGGCGCAGCGGTTGAGAGCATGGATCTATTCAAGGCCAGCGACCTCAGCGGCTTGTGCAAGCCTGATGGGATTGCGTGGTGAGTCCAGGCGTGCGTGAAATCTCGACACCCGCTGATTGCTTGCGCTCCTTGATGGAGGAACGTGCCTGTTTGTTGATGCCCTGTTGTTTCGACGCACTCTCTGCGCGTTTAGTGGAGCGGGCTGGCTTCCCGCTCACGTTCATGAGTGGGTTTTCTGTTTCGGCAGCACGGGCCGGATTGCCAGATACGGGTTTGCTGTCCGTGGCGGAGATGTTGGATCAGGGCCGCTCGATCTGCGATGCAGTTCGTATTCCTGTGATCGGTGATGGTGATACCGGCCACGGCAATGCAGCGAATGTGCAGCGGACCATGCACCAGTTCGCCAGGGCCGGTTTTGCAGGGATCATGCTCGAGGACCAGCTGGCGCCAAAGCGCTGTGGGCACACCGGTGTCAAGGAGGTCGTGGGGCGTGAGGAAGCCCTCATGCGCATTCGCTCGGCGGTGGCGGCTCGCGCTGATGGTGCTGACCTGGTGATTGTGGCGCGCACTGATGCCCGCTCAGCCTTGGCGGCAAGCCACGGCGATCGCGCGGCGCTGGATGAGGCTCTCTGGCGTTTAAAGGCCTTTGCCGAACTCGGTGCTGATGTGCTGTTTCTTGAGGCCCCCCGCTCAGAAGCGGAGCTGCGACGGTTCTGTGAAGAGGTGCCGGGGTGGCGGATGGCCAACATGCTGGAGGGAGGCCTCACCCCTTTGCTTCCGCCAGCTGTTCTGGGAGAGATTGGCATTCATCTCGCCGCCTATCCCCTCACCTTGTTGGCCTGTGCGGCAGCAGCCATGAAGGAGGCTCTTGACGACTTGGCGGTGGGACGCACACCCGAGCGCATGATGGATTTTTCGGCCCTGCGCGAGCTGGTGGGCTTCGATGATTACGACGCCCTGCTAGGCGAGTCGACCAATCTCTGACAGGGCGATGCCTGTCAATGTGCTTGATCTGAACAGTGCAAGTTGTTCCGGCTGGGTTAGACCAAAGGAGTCACCACCAGGAGGTGTTCATGACAAGAACCCGAGACTTTCACCGCTTCCAACGCTGGACGGCGAAGCTGCGCCGTCGCAGCTTGAGGAATGTGTTACCTGAACCTCGCGAGGGCGAGCTTCATCCACTCCATTCTGTGAACGACCTGCGTTGTCGGGAATGGCAGCTCGATCAGCTGCACGACTTGATTGAGCTCGATGAACGCGAAGAAGCGGCCTGCTAAGGCATTGGCTTCAAAAGCGAAAGCCCTGGAGCCTGCCGTTTGAGCAGGACTCCAGGGCTTTTTTGTTGAACTCAGCCGCTTGTATGCGGAGGAGCTTGGCTGATCACCAACGGTTGCCGCCGCCGTAACCACCTTCGCCGCCGCCGCCGCCGTAACCACCACGACCGCCGCCGCCGCCGCCGCCGCGGTTGCCGCCGCCGTAACCGCCGCGACCGCCGCCGCCGCCTTCACGGGGGGTGGCTTTGTTGACGCGGATCATGCGACCCATCCACTCCACGTTCTGGAGATCGTCGATCGCTTTCTGTTCGTCGCTGTCGTTGTTCATCTCAACGAAGGCGAAACCGCGCTTGCGGCCGGTTTCGCGGTCGAGGGGAAGGCTGGCGCTCTTCACTTCGCCGTATTGGCCGAAGAGGTCTAGCAGATCCTCCTGTTCCGCTTGGAAGGAGAGATTGCCGATGTAGATGGTCATTCCTGTGGGGACCGATGGACGTTTTGATCAGTGAAGCCGTGGTCCGAAAAGGAAAGTCCTTGATGCTGAAGCCGTGGAGCTGAAGCCTGGGGGAGCGAGCCGATCAGAGCCGAACGCTGAAGCTGATGCCTCTCCAAGCTACAGGGGCGCCTGCAGCTTCTTCACTGGATCGTGAAGGGAAGTGGAAAAGCGGAGCGATTCCACGCCAGATGCCCCATTGTCAGAAGACCCTGACAGGAGGGAGTGGTGGGAGTGTCTTCGATTCGTGCCCTTGGCTGGACCCCTGAGGGGGAATTGTCGACGGTGGACCGACTTGATCTCCTCGCGACTCTCCTGGAGACCAGCATCCCGGAGGTGCGTTATGAGCTCGTTTGTGCGGTCGAAGCTTTGGCTTTGCGCGAGCGTGAGGTGTCCGTTCAGGTCACGGTTTCCTGATCAGAGGGCGTCCTGGGCGACGCCCTGATGCCGATCAGAACTTGTAGCGCTCGGCGGCCTTCTGCTTGCAAATGTCCTGGGCGCTTTGGATCGAAGCCCCTGCGTTCACTTGCTCAAGGAAGCAATTGCAAGTGAAGGTGCCCATGCCGGCAGGAGGTGTCTTTCCGGCATGGCTCATGGCGGCATTGAATCCCGCCAGGCAAAGGCGGTTGATCGTGCTCTCATCTCCAGCCGCATGCCCGTAGGAGGGCATCAGGGCCGAACAGCCAAGGCCCATGGCCGTGGTGAGCAGAAGGGTACGAACCAAAACCATGGCCAGTGTTCAGGCGTTTGGGCGAATCTGAAGCTCCCTGTTCATCACTTTGAGGCGCTTCAGGGAATTAAACACATCCTGAGGCATCCCTTTCGGCAGGTCCACCAAGCTGTGGGATTCGAAAATCTGAATCCGTCCGATCATGCGGCCCTGCAGACCGGACTCATTCGCGATTGCGCCCACAAGGTTGCCGGGTTTCACGCGATCGCGGTGACCCACTTCAACCCGATAGCGCTCCATGTTGTCTTCAGGGGGACGCGCAGGACGATCCTGGCGACGGCGATCTCCGTAACGGTCACCACCATGGCGTTCACCGCCGCGCTCATCGCGTGAACGTTGGCGGTTGGCAGTTTGCAGCCAGCCCTCATCCCCCTGCACCAGAAGGGGTTGATCGCCGAGGGCCAGGGTGAGCGCTGCCAGTGCCAACTGGGAGGGTTCAAGATTGAGTTCTTGCCCCACCCGTTGCAGCAGTTCCTGGAGCAGAGGACCTTCGTCAGCTTGGCGCTCGCTTCCCTCTCCAGTGGCTGCATTGCTCAGCCGTTGCCGGAGCTTGTCGAGTCGCGCCTGGTTGATTTCGGCGTTGCTGGGAATCTGCATCGGCTCGATCGGCTGACCTGTGGCCCGCTCGAGGTTGTTCACGAAGCGCCGCTCCCTCGGCGTCACGAACAAGATGGCCTCACCACTGCGTCCAGCACGGCCGGTGCGCCCGATCCGGTGCACGTAGGCCTCGCTGTCGAAGGGCATGTCGTAGTTGATGACCAGTCCGATCCGATCCACATCCAGGCCTCGGGCTGCCACGTCGGTGGCCACCAGGATGTTCACGGTTCCCTTGCGCAGCCGTTCGACTGTGCGCTCCCTTTGGTTCTGGGGGACATCACCGTTGAGGACGGCAACGTCGTGGCCGGCAGCCTCAAGCGCCTCCGACACCGTCAGAGTGATCGCTTTGGTTCGGGCGAAGATGATGACACCTTCCCCGGTCACAGCTTCGAGCACCCGATTGAGCGCTTCGAGCTTGTGGTTGTTCTGGAGCGTGATCCCTCGCTGACGGATCCGACGCGCTTCCTGATCTTTGGTTTTGATCGTGATCTCGGCTGGTTCACGCAGATAGCGCTTCGAGAGCCTGCGGATCTCAGCTGGCATCGTGGCGGAAAAGAGCACCACCTGACGCTCTTCTGGCAATTGGTCGAGGATCCACTCGACGTCGTCAATGAATCCCATCCGCAGCATTTCGTCGGCTTCATCGAGCACCAAGCTGCGCAAGTTGCTGGTGTCGAGGGTGCCCTGGCGCATGTGATCCATCACCCGACCAGGGGTTCCAACCACGACATCCACGCCCCGTTTGAGGGCATTGATCTGAGAACGGAAATCGGAGCCTCCGTAGATCGCCAGCACGTGGAGTCGGGGATGGCCGGCGGCATAGGCCTTGAAGGAGTCGGCCACCTGCATCGCCAGCTCACGGGTCGGAGCGAGGACCAGTGCCTGGGGTCTGGGCCCTTCGGCCTGCAGGCGCTCGAGGATGGGAAGAGCGAAGGCGGCGGTTTTACCCGTACCGGTTTGGGCCTGCCCCACGAGGTCGCGTCCGAGCATCAGCTCGGGGAAGGCGGCTCGCTGGATGGGAGAGGGCTCCTTGTACCCCTTCGATTCCAGGGTTTGGAGTAACGCTTCGCTGAAGCCAAAGCCTGCGAACCCTGAGGCAGGGCTCTGCTCTGGAACGGTGTCAATTGCTCCTGCGTCTATCACTCCTGCGTCAATCACCGTGGTGAAGATCGCGTCCTCCTGGCCCTCAGCTTTCTGAACCCCATCGGCGGGCGACATCGTGGTGGCACTGAGATCCACCGAGCACGACGAATCAACGTCGTGCGAAACAGTATTGGTCATGTCTGGAAGGCGTTGGCCTGATTGATCCTTCAAATCAGGCTTGCAACGTCCAATCGGTCGAAACCGTGCTGTATTGCTTGCCCTTTCTTCAAAGGCTTGATCTTCAACTTATCACCCTGCCGAAATCATCTTCCAGACGCTCAATATCGGTTTCCTCAAGGTGGGTTCCGTGCTGAACCTCGATGATCAGCAGATCTCCTTCACCGCCTCGGGCTCGGTGGATGGCTCCGCAGGGGATGTGCAGGGTGGATCCAGGGGTTGCCTGATGCCAGTGTCCATCGCAGAAGAGCTCGCCCTCCCCGCTCACGACCGTCCAGTTTTCGCTTCGGTGTTGATGCCGCTGCAGGCTCAGCCGCTGGCCGTTGCGGATCAGTAGACGCTTGAGCTTGTAACCGGGGCCTTCGAGTAGATCCTCGTACCAACCCCAGGGGCGCTCTACCCGTTGGCCTGCAAGGGATTCAGGGAGTAACCCCATCAAAGCGCTGCCTCCGATGACGACTCCAGCTTGGCTGGATCTGTCGCCGTCAGCAGGAGTAGCTGTTGACGGGCTCTGGTGATGGCGGTGTAAAGCAGGGCGCACTCCTGCTGGGGGCGTTCCTGATCCCGAAGCGCTCCTGGCCAGAGCAGCAGGACGTGATCCGCCTCGCTGCCCTGGGCTTTGTGCACGGTCAGGGCCAGGGCCGGTTCCAGTGCTTTCAGTCGTGCGGGGTGCAGCAGCCGTGGACTTGCGGTCCCGGTGGCATCGATGCATCGGAAGAGCACGCGCCGCTGAGGGCCTGCCCCGATCGTGAGGCCCCGATCACCATTGGCGAGCCCAAGCTCTGGTTGGTTGGCGGCACAGAGCACCGGAACCCCTGGGGGCCAGGCCTCGACACCTCCTTCGGGAAGCAGGGTCCGATGCAACATGTCGACCCCCCAGGCGCCCACCCTGCGCGGGCAGAGCACCTGCAGTCGGTCCAGCTCATCGAGGGCCTGGTCGGCGGCGGCTGCATCCAGGTTGTCGCCCATGGGCTCAGTCGGTCCGGGGGGGAGAGCAGCCACGGCGTTTTGAAGCGTGTTCAGGTGGTCTCGCAGGGCCTTGGTCACCGCAGGGGGGATGGCGCGTCGATCCCCCTGTTGCCATTGCAGATTCTCGCTAGACCCTGAGGCCGCAGTGCTGTGGCGGCAAGCGCGCCAGAAGGCTT
Source organism: Synechococcus sp. BS56D (assembly GCF_004332405.1). Classification (NCBI taxonomy): domain Bacteria; kingdom Bacillati; phylum Cyanobacteriota; class Cyanophyceae; order Synechococcales; family Synechococcaceae; genus Synechococcus; species Synechococcus sp. BS56D. The sequence continues at coordinate 71,246 of NZ_PHQU01000007.1, forward strand.
CGATTCCCTGATCCCGCAACACGCCGCTGAGTCGGGCCAGAGCGCCTCGATTGCGATACACCCGATGCAGCTCGATTGCTGCAGATCCAAATCGTTGCCGTTGCGCATCCTCCTGGAGGTGCTGCCAGACAGCACCGGCGCCAATTGGTGGCAGTTGGGCCGCATCGCCCACCAGCACCAGTTGCGCAGTCTCGGGCAAGGCCTCAAGCAGCGCAGTGGCCAGATTGAGATCCACCATCGACATCTCATCGACAACAAGCAGGTCGAGGGGGAGAGGTCGGCGTTGATGACGCCCGAAGCCCCGGGACCCTGCCTCCAGCCAGCGATGCAGGGTGGCGCAGGGAAGGGCCGCCAGGGCCGGTTGCAGGGACTGCGGCAGACACTCTCGGCCGTTGCGGATGGCGTCTTGGAGCCGACCGGCTGCTTTGCCTGTGGGTGCGGCAAGCCCGATGCGTAGCTCGGGCTGGTCGCTGACGACCTGAGCCAGCATCCGAACCACAGTGCTGGTTTTTCCGGTGCCTGGGCCACCGCTGAGCAGCACAAGCCGGTGCTGTCGGATCGCCGCGACCGCCGCCAGCTGCTCTGGGTTCAGCCCCTTGATCCAGGGAGACTGCTCCAGCGTCGGCTGCTCCAGCGTCGGCTGTGTCGCTGGATCGGTCTCGTGGATGTCGGGCGATGCAGCAACCCGCTCGAGAAGACGCAGCACCAGAGTCTCCATCCCCTCATGCCAGCGCCGAAAGGCCAGCTTGGATTCATTGAGCACCAGAGGGCTTCGGGGTCCGTTGAGCCATCCGCTCTGGTGCAAAGGCAGATGCTGCTCTGGCTGCAGAGGTAGCCAGGTGATCCCTTGGGCCAGCGCCGCGGTGAGATCCACCAGGATTCGATCCAGCATCGGGTCGTCTTGATCGGGGGGGAGGGAGCGGCGCAGGAGTTCGATCAAGCCGCGACTCACCGGGGCGGACCAGTCACTTGGAAGGGAGTTGGCGTCTCTCATGGGATCACTCCCTCCAGTTGTTGATTGAGGTGCAGGATCCTCTCGACTGGTGCCGGTTCCACCAGAATCCCAGGAGTGAACTCGGGTGCTGCTGGAGCACTCAGCTGTTCTGGCTCCGGCACACCGCGCAAAAAGACATAGACGTAGCCCCCCAGATTGCGCTGCGGGTCGTAGCCCGGCAATCGCCATTCCAGAAAACGATGGAGGGCCACCATGTAGAGATGGGCCTGAAGTGGGTAGTGGTGCTTGACCATCTCCTCCAGGAGTGCCTCTCGCTGGTAGTGACATGGGCCACAGGCGAGCACCTGGCCATCGCCGTCCCGTTCTCCCAACCAGTTGCTTTTCCAGTCGGCCACCCACCAGCGGGAGGTCTGGGGATTGTTCGTGTCGGAGAACATCAAGTCGATGGATCCCGTGAGGAAGCCTCGGCTGTGGATGGACAGGCTCGCGACGCGGTCGGCATAGCTCCCCGAGAAGCTGTGCTCGGGTTGGATCCGAAAGCTGGCCGCCAGGGCGTGGGCTTGGATGGCGCGACCCCGATGGGCAATGGGCAGATCGAAGCTGAGCTCGTGGCGCCGGCGATCGTCAGCGATCTGTTCGAGGCGCAGGGCACCGAGCGGGCCGCCGAGGGGCACCTTCAGCAGTCGGGCCAGGCCTTGCTGCACGCTCGCTTGCAGATCAGCCTCCAGGCCGGCCCGGCGCAGTTCCTGGGCAATCACCTCGGCGCTGCCGGGATCTGCCGCCGCCGTTGCGAAATTCACCCTTTCGAGCATGCGATGCAGGCAGTCGCCGGCCGCAGGGCCGCGTGGAAATCCACTCAGGGGACCCATGCGACTGGCCGGATCCTCAGGCACTCTCTCGTCCTGAACCTTGTCGTGATCAATCGTGTCGCTTGCGGGGCTTCCAGGGGGGGCATCAACGGGGCTGATGGGATCACGATCGCGTCCCTCCTCCAGGGTGCGGGGATCATCGGTTCTGGCAGCGGCATGGTCGCCTCCCCCGCTGCTGCTCCAGGCTGAGTAACTGCTCCGGCCCCAGATCCTGTCCAGCGATCGCTCGGGAATTGGACCCAGTTGCAGAGCAACCGGTTCAACGGAGCGTCGCCAGGCCTTGACGGGAGCCTCGGGGTCAAGGAGCTGGCGGCTGATTCCGACTGGCTCGGTCGCCAGCCAGCGCGTCAGAGGGTTGTGTTCATGGCCGCCGGCCTGGGCGTCGATGAGGATCAGCTGACGAACGGCGCGAGTCATTGCCACATAGGCAAGACGTTCGGTTTCGGCGCCGATCTCAGCCTCTTCTTCCTCAGCGGCCCTTCGGCCGCAACCCCAGTGGCGGTTGATGGCCACGGTCCAGCCATCGCTCCGGCGCCAGAGCGGCCCCTCGGCTTCCTGGGGCATCTGCCAGAGGTAAGGGCAGATCACCACTGGATATTCCAGGCCCTTGCTGCGGTGCACCGTGACAACGGCGACAGCGTCTTCGGCGTGGTCGCTGTGGGGTTGCCGTTCGTCGGATGGGCTTGGTTCCGGTTGGAGACGCTGTCGTCGCAACCAGTCGGCGGCACTGGAGGCATCCAATCCCAGGCGGTGAATCGTGTCTTGGACAAGGCGTGCGCATTGCTGGAGGTCTCCGAGAAATCGGCCCCGCTCCGTCAGTGCTGCCATGGTTTCCCCCGCCAAGATCTGGGACAGGCAGCCCAGCAGACCAAGGGTGGGCAAGGCATCGGCGAGATTTCGCACCTGCTGGGCGAGTTGATCGAGACCCCCGTCTGCTTCTGCGCTGGCAAGCTTGTGGGCAGACCACTGGAGAAGGGCTGAGCAGGCCAACAGTCGCAGCGTGCCGTCATTGGCAGGACTGGCCAGGCTGTCGAGCAATCGCTGCAGCGCTTCTGCTGCTGCACTGTTGAACACGTCGCCGCGGCTGACCAACCGACTCGGCAGGCCGATGGCTGCTAGCTGGGCGCGGATCGCTTCGGCCTGTCGGTGCCGACTGACGAGCACGCAGAGGTCGGCAGGACTGAGCTCCGCATGGCGATGCATGAGCTCACTGCTCACACCAGCCACCAGCCTGGGCAACAGATCCTCCAAGACGGTTTTGCTGGCGATGGAGGTTTCCCCTGATTCCGGCAGGTTCAACACCTGGAGTGGTTCAGGGCCGTCGGGACCCGCGAGGGGCTGGGCAGAACTCTTGGCATCCAGGGCTGGAACCTCCAACCGCGATTGCTCCAGACCCGTTGCCATGAGCTGGTTGAGTCCCAGCATCAGAGGAGGTGTTGTTCGGTAGTTGTCGAGCAGGGCATCGATCCGGTCGGCCTGTTGGCGCGCCTCCCGATAGGTGTTCAGGTCACCGCCGCGAAATCGATAGATCGCCTGCTTTGGATCGCCGACCATCAGAAGCAGATGCGACGCACCGGTGGCGAAAGCAGTGCGCAGTAATCGCCATTGCAGAGGATCGGTGTCTTGAAATTCGTCGATCAGGGCCACCCGGTAGCGGCGGCGAAGTTCGCTGATCCACCGCTGCTGTTGTTCTTCGCTCTGGCTTGCTGGATCGAGGGCGTCGAGCAGTCCGGAGAAGCCAATCACTCCCCGGCGGTTGCGCCGCTCTTTCAGGGCGGCCGCACCACTGATCAGCGCATGGCGCCAAACCTGTTCGCTGGGGCCGTCCCAGAGGGCGGCGATCGCCTCCATGGTCTGCGGACAGGGCAAGCGGGGCTGCGCCTCTCCGCAGGCTCGGGCCACGCGAGAGAAGGTGCCGGGATGGAAGTAGCCCCCGAGTAAGGGCTGTTTTCGCACGTAGCCGTAGCGTATTCGTGCTATTTGCGTGTCATTGGACCGTCCTGCGGGTGTTGCAAGTCCGGCTTGTCTCATCCAGTCGCTCAGAGCGCTTGCTCGTTGCGTTCGCGGTTTGGGGCTGTAGGGGGTGGTGCGATTGCTGCTGCAGCCTCGGCTGCGCCAATCGGCAGCTGCTGCGCAAAGCGCCGTTTCCAGCTCGTCGCCGTTCTCCTGCCACTGCTTCTTGGCGCTCAGCCAGCGCTGCTCGATCCATGATTCGAACTGCTCCTTGAGGGGGGCGTTGGGATCGGGTGGATCGTTGCCCGGATCAATGCGCACTCCACTATCCCCATCGAGGCGCCGCAGGGCTTCGCTGAGGGTCTCCGGGGAGAGCTGCGCCATCTGCAACCCCTTCACATCCTCTGGATCCAGCGACAGCACCTGTTGCTGCCAGTAGTCATGGGCCACCTCATGGCAGAGGTCGGCGTTGTCGCTCTCCAGATCGGGATCCATAACGGCACCGCTCTGCAGGGACAAACGCCGGAGCGTGCGGTGACAGAAGCCATGGATGGTGGTGATGTCAGCTTTCTCCAGGCCGTCGAGGGCGGTGAGAAGGCAACTGGCGATCTCCCGCCGCCGGTTGCCATCGGCTCCGTGGCGTTCCAGCCAGGCGCGCAGCACCGGATCAGCGTCGCTCGGGACCTGGTCATTTTCGATCTGAGTGAGCCCCTGTAGGGCAAGATCCAGTCGCCGCCCGATGCGATCCTGAAGCTCTGCAGCTGCCGCATCGGTGAAGGTCACCACCAGCAACTGCTCGATGCGCAGATTCCGCTCCGTGATCAGACGCAACACCAGATGCGCCAGAGCGAAAGTCTTGCCCGTGCCAGCACTGGCCTCAAGGAGTCGAACGCCTCCATCCAGGGGGTAGTCGTTGTGCTCAAAACGTCTCACGCTTTCAGCGCCTCCCCCATCGGCAAGTAGAGGCAGGAGAAGGCCCGCTCGAATCCGGGAGCATTGAGGAGCTCGCGGCTCTCACAGCCATCGCCGAAGCAGGCACGCATCTCCGCCCGCTCCCGTTCGGGCCAACCCTGGAAGTCACCCTGCCAGCTCTTGTGGAAGGCCTGGTCAGCGGCCTCCTGGCCTTTCTGCCATTGACGCAGGCGTGCCAGGCCGCTTGCTGGAGGCACTGGCCAGCACTGTTTCAAGCCTTTGTTGGCTGCAGTGTGCAAGGCAGCGAGATGACGCTCAGCCAGCTCAGGCTCGATCGGTTGCCAGTGCAGAAGCACCTCAAACTGATCGCCCTTGCCCTGGCGATCTGAACGACCGATCACAGCGGTTTCGCATTCGTACCCTTCCAGCTGGGCTTCAAGGTGGCGAAGCCAGCCCAGCAGCGCTGAGCGGGCTTGCAGCTTGCCGGCCTGTGGCAGCAGCTGACAGCGCCCTGTCAGGAGTCGACCGCTGCGCAGCTGTGGCGTCCCGAAGCTCAGCAGACAGCGCTGAAGACCTTGCCAGCGCTGTTCCAGTCGCTCCTGCTCCACCGAAGCCGCTGCCGCAGGCGGCAGAATTCCCCTGCCAGCACAACGACTGAGCCAGTCCCCCTGCTTTGCTTCCTGCCAGGGCAGAGCGTTTGGTTGCTTCAGGGTTTGGAGCGCTTCCTCCAGCTGTTGCTGAAGCAGCCCCTGACGCTGGCGTTCCCCCAGGTCGAGGGCTTCAAGATCCTCGATGGGCTCCAACCATTCCCCTGGCCTGAGCCCTTGTTGCTCCAGCCAGCAGCGCTGCGGGGCCAGGAGCCAGCGTTCCAGTTGCTCGGTCTCTAGTCGAGTCCCCTCGGAGCTGTCCTCTTCATGGCTGTGGGCCGGACCGCTGTCTGCAAGGCCGCCCGGCCACTGCAGCGGCATGGCCAGGGCATGGCCTCTCCTGCCGGCTTCTCTCTCTCCTCCACGGTCAAGCTCCCTTCGGGCAGCGAGGAGTCGTTGGTCGCAGCTAGGCAGAGCGCCCGTTGACTGCGTTTGGAAATTGCCAGGGTCTAGGGGATTGGCCGGAGGCTGCAGCAGCACCTGGGCCATCGCGTTCTCGCCGAGTTGTTCCCTCAGGAGGGTGAGCCACTGCTGGACCGGGGCTGCTGGTGGAAGCGGTTCTCCGCTGCGCTCATCACGGGCATTCCAGCTGAGCATCAGATGCTGGCGCGACGACAGCAGGGCCTCCAGCAGCACATAGCGATCCTGATCGCTGCTGGAGGGATCTCCCAGCCGCCGGATCTGCTCCAGCAAATGGAACCCTGGGCGCTCGTTCTGGCGGGGGAAGCTGCCCGCATCCAGTCCCATCAGCACCACGACCCGGTGGGGAATTGCGCGCATCGGTTCCAGCGCACTGATGGTGAGGGCTCCGCTGCGATGGCCGAAACGACCGCTGTCGTTGGAGAGGGCTTCCTGTAAGACGGCTCGCACCACTGCGGCATCCAGCAACAGTGGACAGTCGAGGCTGCGCTCTCTCCAGAGCTCAAGGGCATCCAGAATGGCCTGGCGCTCCCAACCCCATCGGCCACCGTCACCGAATAGCTCCTCCAGCAGAGACGTGAGGGTGGTGATCCAGCTGCTGCAGTGTCGTGGGGAACGCAATCGGTCGATCCAGCGGGCCAGCTTGTCCAGAAGCGTCCACCAGCGGCCGACCTCATCCGCTGTCAGTTCATCGCTAAAAGGAGCGGCGTCGGCGAGGAGCCAGCCCTCCTGGTCGGGCAGCATCAGACCCAGTAACCATCGATCGAGGCACCAGCGCAGGCTGTGGCTTGGGTCGCCGTGACGCTCCCGTTCATTCAGCCCCCAGCGGAACCCAGTGCGTTGCAGACAGCGGTGCATGGCATCCAGCTCGCCTGCCGTCAGTCCCTGCAGCTCCTGCAGGGCAGGGTTGGCGAGCAACTGTTCCAGTCCTGTGGCTGTGAACCGATCTGCTGCCAGGGCCAGGAGGCTTAGAAACCCCTGCATCAGGCCTGGTGCCTCCTGTTGGCTGCGGTCGGTTAGCCGCCAAGGCATCAGCACGCCCGTGGCATCAGCATCGTTGAAGGCTGATGCCAGAAGGGGAGCGAAACGGTCGATCTGGGGCGTCATCACCAGCACGTCCCTGGGTTGAAGGGTCGGGTCAGCAGCCAGCCATTGCAGGATCTGATCCCGCACCAACTGCACCTCTCGCCAGCGACCGGGACTGGCGAGGAAACGCAGGGAGTGGTCGTTCGTCTCGAGAGTGAGCGTCGGTGTGCTGCCTTCCACCAGCTGCTGCTGCACCTGGGCGAGCAGGCTCGGGGTTTGTTGTTGCTCCCTGGCCATGCTGACCGGTGCCGCGAACAGGTCCCTCTGTTCCCATGCTCCGAGCTGGCACTCTCCGCTGCCTTCGAGAAGCAGCTGGAATTCAGCGCCCATCCGCCCAAGCATGGCTTCAAGTCGAGGTGACTCCAACAGCCAGGAGCCATCCAGTGGGGTCTGCCAGCGTTCTCCCAGACGACGTCGTCGGTGTTCGGAGCGCTCCCATAGGTCTGGACAGGGGGTGAGCAGAAAAATCTGCACATCGATGCAGCCTGAGAGGGCCTGGAGCAGCTCTACTTGGATCGGGGCCATGCTGCTTAGACCGAACAGCCGCAGACAGCGGGGAAGGGGCAGCACGGGGGACTCGCCGGCGCGCAGGCGCTTCACGGCCTCCATGACCTGCAGCCCAAAGGGCGCCGTCGGCAGCTTGTCGGCGAGCAAGCGGGCCAGTTCGGGTTGCCAGCGCAGCGACTCAGCGAGTGCACTGCTGGCATCGGAGTCGTGGGCGAGCCAGCGTCCGAGCTCATCGGCGCGGTACAGCGCGTAATCATCGATGGCATCGGCGAGGCTGCGGGCCAACAGCCAGTGATCGCGGTTGAGCTGACCTCGCTCGCAGGGATGGAGCTCCATCCATTGGCGCAGGGGGGCAGCGGCTGGTTGCTGGAGCAGCTCGGGGAGCACCTCCAGCACTGGCCAGACGAGCCGCTCGGCCCGCCAGGGATCCTCGCCGCCCCTGGGGTCACCTTCTGTGCCATCGCAGCCCGTGCCCTCACCGAGAACGGCTCGCACCAGTTCACGAAGACTGGCGCCTGGGAACGGAAAGCGCACCAGGGCACTGATTCCGTTGACAACAGCCAACTGTTCCCCGAGCCAACGGCTGGTGGGCCAGGTGTTGACGACCACTTCGATTTCTTCGAAGGGCGAGGGGGGATCGAGGCGCAGCTGTTCCGCCAGCAGCTGCGCCAGCCATTCCGCCCGATTGCTTCTGAAGATGGTCAGCAAGAGGCGGACGCAATGAGTTCCTGCTGGTGCTGGGGTGCAGGAATCGGAAGTGCTGTCTGACCCATCACCTGCACCACGGCATCGGTTTCAGGGCAGAAGGCCGAGAGTCGTCCCCCATAGACGGCGCCGGTGTCGATCATCACGATGTGTTGGCGTCGCTCCACGCTGGGCCTCGGGGTGTGACCCACCACCACGCGGCCGAAGCGGCCGTCGTAGGTCTCCCAGAAGGGTTCGCGGATGCGTAGATCAGGGCGACCTTGAGGGTCAAAGCCTGCATGGGTCGCGATCCAGCCTTTGCCTCGATAGTGGTCTGGCAGGGTCTGGAGACGCTGCAGCCACTGGCGGGTGAGGCCATCGCCGAGCTGGCGGTAGGTGTCGATCCTCAGCAGGCTCTGGTGTGCGTCTGATGACCGTTGCTCAAGGGCTTCGATCAGGTTCTGCTCGTGGTTGCCCCGCAACCAGGTGGCTCGACCGTTGCAGACCAGCTCCCAGACCAGATGGAGAGTGTCTGCGATTCCAGGTCCGCGGTTAATCACGTCGCCGCAGAGCACCAGATGGTCCCGGGTTGGGAGCACGGCCAGCAGCTGGATCAGGGAGGCATGACAGCCGTGCACATCACCGATCACCCAGTGACGCTCAGCTGATGCCACCTCGTTTCCGCTCCATCACATCGCTCTGCATCGGATTCTGACGGAGCCCCCCTCCCCTGTCATCGACCCTGTCTACGGTGTTGCATCGCTCAAAGGGGGTGGTCTGTGGATCCACGTTCATTGCCGGTGCCTCGGAGGGTTGCGTTGCTGGTTCAGGCTCTCAACGGTGCCCCTCGCACCAATGAGGCCCTAGCCAAGGCTGCCGATGGGGAGGAGATGCTCGATGTGCTGGTGGGTGCTTCCAACAAGCTGGGCTTGGGGCTAACCCGCGAGCATCTGCGCAATACACCGCCGATTAGGGATTGGGTGTGGTGGCACAAGAAGCAGGCACCCTTCACGATCGGTAGCTGAGGGTGCGTTGCTGAGGTAGCGATCAAGAGGCTTTCGATCCAGCCTGTATTGATGAGGAGATCACCAAGGAAATTCCTTGGCGGTCGCCCCCTCCGGACAGGGATCAGAGGCCCGACCTCCCGGCAGATCCTCGTCGCCAATGATGTCGTTCAGATACGCCGCGCAGAGTTGTTCTGGGGTGAGGGACTCCACCCAGTTGTCCCAGCCGCCGCCCGAGTCAGCACTGACGGTGATGACCGTCGACGCGCTGAGCATGGCCAGCAAGGTGGCGCTGCCAAAACGAAACCGGTGGGACCTTGTCATCGCTCCAGACCGATGGCTGTCTTCAGCATGACCACGGTTGTGGGCAGCCGTGGCTTTAGGCCGCTGTTCCGGCGCAGCTGGCGAGGGCATCGGGAATCGACGCGCTCGGGGCTTCGAAGCGGCCCTCGGCCACAAATTCCAGACGCAGCTTCATGAAGGTGATGAAGCTGGCATCGGTGGAGACCACGGCAGCCGATGGGCTGGGTACCTGTGCTGCGAGTTCCGCCAGCTCGGGAGCGCTGAGGAATGCCGGTTGACGGATCAGCCAGAAGTCGATCTCTCGGCCCTGCTCGGCGTAATGACGGCGTCGCTCACTCAGCACTTCTTCCAGAGGTTCCTCCTCGGTCAGGAAGCGTTCACTGGCGGCGACGAAGTGATAGGTGGTCATGGCTGAAGGCTTCCAAAGAGCGGCTCACGGCGGGGATTCTGGACCAGCCGCTTCATCTCCCTGACGGCGGCCTCGAGGCCAACCACAAGAGATCGCGCCACGATCGTATGGCCGATGTTCAACTCTTCCATGCCCTCGATGGCTGCCACGGGCTCCACGTTTTGATAGGTGAGTCCGTGGCCTGCATTCACCCTGAGTCCAAGGCTGCGGGCATGGGCTGTTGCTTCCGTCAGTCGAGCTAATTCAGCCGGCTGTGCGCTCCAGTTCGCTTCCGCGTAGGTGCCGGTGTGGAGCTCAACCCAGCGTGCCCCGCAGCCGATGCTGGCCTCCAGTTGCTCAGGATCAGGGTCCACGAACAGGCTCACGGGGATGCCGGCGGTCTGCAGCCTCTCCACCACGCCTTTGAGGCTGATGAGCTGTGCCCTCACATCCAGGCCTCCCTCCGTGGTGACTTCCTCCCTCCGTTCGGGCACGAGGGTGACCATGTCAGGACGGATTCTTCTTGCGATCTGTTCCATCTCGGCCGTGGCGGCCATTTCCAGATTCAGACGGCTGCGGACGGTTTGGCGGAGCAGCTCCACGTCTCGGTCTTGGATATGACGACGATCTTCGCGGAGATGCACGGTGATTCCATCGGCACCGCCGAGTTCCGCCAGCATCGCCATCGGCACCGGATCGGGTTCGACCGTGCGTCGTGCCTGGCGCACGTTGGCGATGTGATCGATGTTGACGCCGAGGCTGGCCACGTCCGTTGCTTCCTGGGTCCAAAACCCTAACGAGGGGTCAGGGCGTCACTGGCCGCAGAACCAACTGCCCAGCCTTCTCTGGAAATGTAGGGGCCGGACCTTAAGTTCCGAGATAGTCCAAGACCACCGGGGCGCGGTGACCTCAAGCCTGGCGACACGCGAAAGTGCCCTTGGTTCGGGGATTAATCCCTTTTGGGCTCCCCTGGCGATGGTGCTCACCCAGGATCTCGCTCTGCGCAGTTATTTCCGCGAGCGACTCGTGCTTGGGGAACACAATTTGCCCCTGGAGGGTCCGATCCTGCTGGCGCCGACCCATCGGGCCCGCTGGGATGCCCTGATGCTGCCGATGGCTGCCGGTCGACGGATTACAGGCCGCGACTGTCGCTTCATGGTGACCCGCACGGAAATGGACGGCGTGCAGGGGTGGTTTCTCCATCGCCTCGGTTGCTTTGCTGTGGACCAGGGACGCCCGTCGCTCACCACCTTGCGCTTTGCGATTGATCTGCTGGCGGCTGGGCAGCAAGTGGTGGTGTTCCCAGAAGGTCGTATTAATCGCAGTGATGAGCCGATCCGCCTTCAGCAGGGGCTGGCCCGCTTGGCCCTGCTCGCGCGCCGACAGGGAGTTCCGGTGCGCGTGCTGCCTGTTGGCCTTGCTTACAGCGAAGCTAGGCCGCGCTTCTGCGGACGCGCAGCAATCTGTTTCGGCGAAGCGATGGCCGTGGAGGGAAGTGGCCGTGAGGCGGTGCGTGCCTTCAATGCCGATCTGGCCTTGCGGATGCAATCAGCTGAACAAGCGGCCAGGGAGGCAGTGGGTCGACCCCTCTACTCCCCCTAAAGTCCGGCCACTGTTCCGGTCTGATCATGCGTTCCCGCCTCTCGCTGACCGCCCTGGCTCTGGTGGCTGGTCTGTCTCTTTCTCCCGCGGCCGGCCTCGCGCAGACCAGCGAGGACAGCCAGGCCTCAAAGGTGCTGGCGTCCGGTGGTGCCGGTTTCAACGTGGCCGCTGTTCAGTCTCTGATCAACCGTGGTGATGCGGCGGTCGCCGCCGGCAATCTGGCCGAGGCTCGCAAGGACTATGACAATGCCCGTGCAGCAGCCAAGCAACTCCTGGCATTCTACCGGGATCTGAGTGGTGCGTTCCGAGGTCTGGATGCTCGGATTCCCCGCGAAATGGACGCCAAGGGTCGTGCTGCACTGGGTCTGCTGGCTGAGGCCAATCTCAGGTTGGCGGCCCTCTTCCGCCGTCAGAATCAACCCGAGGTTGCCGTTCCTGTGCTCGTGGAGGTGGTGCGGTTGATGACCCCCTCCCAGGCCCAAGGTCAAAAGGCCTATCAGAGCCTGGTGGAATTGGGTTTTGTCGAGACGCCCTTCGCCGCTGCCAAAACCGCTCCCGGCAGCTGAGCCTGACCGCTCGTCTCCCTGATCTGTCAGCATCAGTCTCCAGCTGAAGCACCCGGTGATGGTTCAACCCGATGCGGTGGCCGCGGCAATACGCCGTGCCCTTCCTGACGCCCATGTGGATGTGGAAGACCTCACCGGCGGTGGCGACCACCTTCAGGTGCGGGTGATCTCCTCTGGTTTCGCCGGTCTCAACCGGATCCGTCAGCATCAGCTCGTCTACAAAGCGCTGCGAGACGAGCTCGCTAGTGAGGCGATCCATGCCCTGGCACTCACCACGTCAACACCCGACTAAGTCCTCTTTCGCTCCTTTCGCTTTTTTTCGCCAATCTCTTTTGCCATGGATGCTCAGACCCAGGCCCGAATCGAGGCCTTGATTCAATCCAGCCCGATCTTCGTGTTCATGAAGGGCACCAAGCTGATGCCCCAGTGCGGCTTCTCCAACAACGTGGTGCAGATCCTGCATGCTCTGGGCATGCCCTTCGAAACCTTCGATGTGCTCTCTGACATGGAGATCCGCCAGGGCATCAAGGAATTTTCCGAATGGCCCACCATCCCTCAGGTGTATGTGAAGGGGGAATTCATGGGCGGATCCGACATCCTGATCGAGATGTACAACTCCGGCGAGCTCAAGGAGAAACTGGAGGTGGCTCTCGCCTCCTAGTGCTGAGGCTGCCGATAAAGGGCACTCACGTCCCCATCGGGGCCGATGAAGCTGGACGGATCCAAGATCCAGCGATCCACTAAGGCCTCCAATCGGGCTTGATCCCTCGGTTCGAGAGCCCCTGTGCGGCGTAGGGCATGCAGATACCCGTCGGCGTAGAGCCTCAGTTCCGAGGGGCTGTGGTAGCGAAGTGTCAGTTCCTGGCAGGCGTCACACAGCGACTGGAAGTGTCGAATCGCCTCCGGATGCTGCAGGGATGTCATGACCTGTGAGGACGGCAGCCTCTGTTACCAGCGTGCCTTGGAATTGGCCTTAGCGTAAGCAGGCAATCAACAGCCATGTGACCTCCTCTTCCCGCGACCTTCTGCAGACCGGTAGTCCTCAGGTGACCACTGTTGCAGTGCCCCATCAAAGCGGCGGGGGTCCAAAGGAGCCGTCCAGGGTTCTGGTGGTCGAACCGCACCCCACCCTGCGTACCGTGCTGGTGCAGCGCCTGCGTCAGGACGGCCACCTCACGGCTGCCGTGTCCAACGCTGCTGAGGCTCTGGAGGTCTGCCAGGACCAGTCCCCTGATCTCTTGATCAGTGCTGAAATCCTGGATCACAGTTCCGCCCTGCGCCTGGGCCAGCAGCTGCGTTGCCCCGTGATTGTGCTCACGGCCCGCAGCGGAGCCGAGCCAGTGGTGGGTCTCCTTGATGAAGGGGCTGACGATGTCTTGCGCAAGCCATTTGGCCTGGAGGAACTGGCGGCTCGCTGTCGCACCCTGCTGCGACGGGGTGGCACCGGCCTGCAGGAGCGCGTCACCGTCGGTCCCCTTGAGGTGCATCTGCTGCTGAGGCAGGTGACTCTGAGAGAACAACCCGTTGAACTCAGTCCCAGGGAGTTCGCTCTGCTCTGCGCTCTGCTCATGCCGCCTGGCATGGTGCGTAGCCGTCAGGATCTGTTGCGGATGGCCTGGCCACCCTTCAGCGGCGGGCCCCGCTCCGTTGATACACAGGTGCTAACGCTGCGCCGCAAGCTCGAGCAGGCTGGCCTCGGCGAAGGAGGTGGGATTACCACCGTTCGGCAGCAGGGCTATCGCTTCAGCCTGGAACACCTGCCGGCATCGTGATCCATCCCTGTTGCAAGCCAAGGCCCAGTGCCATCTCACCCGCAAGCATCAGCGACGCCAGGACGGCTAGCAACTGATAGGTCCAAGGAGGGGTCAGCCGGCCGATTCCTTGCGTGTTGAGTCCACTGCACTCTTGAAAGACGGCAAGAAAACGATCGAAATCAGCAATGCGCTGGGGAAGCAGATAGTGGCTCTGCCCTTTGGTGCTGACGTAAAACACCGTTCCTCCCTGACTGGTGCCCATCGGCACGAGGGCACGAATCTCAGGCCAGCTGAGCTGCCAACCGCGGCGAATCAACCAGCGACACCAGAGGGGGTGGCCCACCTGGATCCCCTGGGGGCTTAAGCGAACCTCTTCGCTGAGCATGGCCAAGACCAGCCCGAGGCCCATGGGGGCAGCGAGCAGCAGCACGACACGAAGCCCCGGTGGTGCGAGCAGGGGCAGCGGCAGGACCAAGGCCAGATAGACACTGATCAGGGTGCCCCGGATCAGAGGGGAGATCCGGAAACACTGCTCACCACCGCTCAATCCAGTGGCAACCACCTCAGCGATCCTCGGGCGATCCGGGCAGAGGTTCAATCAGTTCGCTGGGCTGATAGCGGCCCTGGAAGACCTCGGCCTCGCGCCCTTTCCAGAACTCACCGAGTCGCATCAGGTCGGCATGGGCCTCCTGGATGCTGCGCATATAAGCCTCAGGACTCATGCCCTCTCGAGCTTCTTTGAGCTTCGCCAGTCGCAGCATCTGCAGCATCCATGGCTTGCTCAGCTCGCCGCGGGACTCCATGTAGCGGGCGAGCTCAGCGGCCGAGGGCTGGGGGGTAGCTGCCATCTCACAGGTCAAGCAATCAACAGACCCTAAGCAGCGGATGCAGGGAATTGCGCGGGAAGGCTCCAGCTGTTCAGCCCGAGATCAGCACCGATTCGATGGCTGCAGGCAAAGCCGCTGAAAGCAACGGCATTCAGCCCCTGACCAGGGAAACAGGAATCGCCAACGCAATAGAGACCGGGGAGACCGGTGCGGTTGAAGGGCATGGGCAGCAGACCCGGCAATCGCATGGCCGGGATTGGTCCGTAGCTGCCACCCATCCGACCAAGAAAGCGTCGATGGGTGCGGGGGGTCCCCACTTCCTTCAGTTCGATCGCTGCGCTAAGCCCAGGCAGCAACGCTTCGAGTCGTTCGATCAGACGATCGGCGTCTGCCTGCTTTTTGCTGGCGTATTGCGTCGGATTCAGTCCTCGCCAATGACGGATGTCGCTCATCGTGAAGGTGTGCACAATGTGACGTCCCTGAGGGGCGAGAGAGGGATCCAGCAGCGTGGGGATCGACACGAAGATCACGCCCTGTTCGGCCTCCATCGCTCGCCAGTCCTCCAGCAACAGATGGTGGCAGTGCAGGCCCTGGGGGATGACATCGGCCCTGACGCCGAGATGCAGCGACAGGAAGGAGCTGGAGGGCTGGTAGCGGCGGCGCCAAGTGGATTCCGCGGCCGGGGTATGAGCGTCATCGACCAGTGTGGTGGCGGGTGATCCCTCTCCAGCGAAGGTGTCCCAGCGGGTGGCATTGCTGACGATGCGGCGGGCTCGCAGCTCCTCCCCATCAGCGAGCCTTACACCGACGGCACGGCCATTTTCGATCAGCACCTTGGTGACCCTGGTCTGGTAGCGGATCTCTCCACCGTGCGCTTTCAGGCCCTCCACGAGCTTCTCGGCGATGACACCCACGCCCCCTTTGGGATAGTTGATGCCGCCGGCATGTCGATCGGAGAAGACCATGCCGGCATTGATCATTGGCGTGCGATCCGCCGGCATCACCGACCAGCAGAAGCACTCCATATCGATCAGGCGCAGCAGATCCTGATCCTTGATGTGGCGCCTGGCCACATCACCCACGTTGAAGGGCAGCCATCGGGCCAGGCCGAGGCAGGCCAGGGGGGCCTTGAAGAACACCTTCGTGAGGTAAGACGGATCCTCAAGCGAGAGCAGAGGCATCGCATCAAGGCAGTTGAAGACCTGCCAGCAGGTGTCATAGAAGGCCTTGATTCCCTTGGCCTCATGGGGGAAGCGGGCACTCATGCGTTCGATGAAGCCGCTGTAGTCGCGGTCGACCTCCATGCTGAGGCCGCCGGGAAGGTGGTACTGGAGCTGCACCGGGTCGGGAATCGTCTCGCAGGTCTGGCCAACGTCAGCCAAGGCCCGGGTGAGCAGGTTGGTGTAGCCCTTCTGCCCAAAGCCGAAAATCATCGAGGCGCCCACATCGAAGGTGTAGCCGCCGCGCTGGAAGCTGCCTCCGGAACCTCCAGGGATCAGGTACCGCTCCAGTACCAGCGTCTTCGCACCCTTGACCGCCAACTGGGAGGCGGTGACCAGACCGCCGATGCCGGACCCGATCACAATCACATCCCAGGCGGGGTTGGTCACGCTCATCCCTTCATCAGCCTGGAACCCTAGGCGGCCCCTGGGGACGGGAAAGGGGATGTGGCTGTCAGGATCACCTCCGAGCGCACCGGTCTGCCCATCAGTTGATGGCAGCGTTCTTCGATGCGATGGCGAATCACGTCGATGGCCGCCCCATCCATGGGTTGGCTGGGATTGAGATACACGACCACGAAGGCGGTGCGACCCACTTGCATCACGGTGAGATCGAGAAGCCAGCAGGAGAGTCCAGCCAGCAGGTCTTCGATGGCCGCTCGTGTCGTTCGGATCGTGTCACTCTCCGCAGAAGCACCAGCGGCTTGACCAAGGGCGGTGAGAAAGGCCCGCACCGGTTCCCCCAGCACCACAGCGCTCACCACCAGCACCAACAGGGAATCGGTGATCGGCATCAGCCCGGCTAGAGCAGTGCCCTGAAGCAGCGGGGCGATCAGCAGGGCCAGGCCCGTTAGACCACTCATCAGCCCATCGATCCGGGCCGCCTTGGCTTCGGTGAGCAGAAGCTGTGACTGCTGCCCCGTGCGCTGCCAATCCTGCTGATGGCGCCAGGCGAGTCCCCAGCAGATCACCACCATGGTGATGGCATAGAAGGCCACGGGGCCAAGGCTGACGGGAGCAATGCTGCGGCCCTTGGCGTAGTCGATCACCGTGCCGAGGCCAGCGGCAGCGGCGAAGCTGAGTACACCGATCAGCACCAGCGAACGAAACAGCACATACAGGGCTTCCTGGCCGTCATAGCCGTAGGGGTAGGCCCGGTCGGGAGGGCGCACAACGTTGCGGCTGATGCGGGCCGCGACAAGACCCGAACCCACCATCACGGCGGAGTAGAGGCCATCGAGCAGTAAGGCATAGGAGCCAGACAGCACGTGAACCCAGAGCCCGGCAACAGCCATGACGGCGCTCGCTCCCACCCCGATCTGGAGGGATCGCTGCTCGATCAGGCGATGCTGGCGGGTGGCGTGGTCAGCAGCCATTCGTTCGACCCCTCTGCTGAGTTGGTAGCAGTGGGTTTCAGATGGCGGGCGAGATCATCGAGGGCTCGATCCCGGTAGGCGCCGTAGCGGGCACGCTTGTCGCGAATACGGGTGGGCAGCTCCGGTAGCAGGCCGAAGTTGGGCGGCATGGGCTGAAACTTGCCGGAGGGGGCCTCGCTAATGAAATGGGTCAGGGCGCCGATCATGCAGGTGGGTGGTAGGTCAAGGGGGGCGTCGCCCTTGGCCAGTCGGGCTGCATTGGTGCCGGCCAACCAACCTCCGGCCACTGCTGCGGCATAGCCCTCGGTGCCAGTGATCTGGCCAGCGGCGAGCAGGCTGGGCCGCCGACGGAACTGGAGGGTGGGATCCAGCAGTTTCGGTGCTTCAAGGAAGGTGTTGCGGTGCATCACCCCAAAGCGCACGAAATCGGCGTTCTCCAGCCCCGGAATCAGGCGCAGCACTCGCTTTTGTTCGCCCCATTTGAGGTTGGTCTGAAAGCCCACCAGATTCCAGAGGCGCCCGTCCTTGTCTTCCTGACGCAGCTGCACCACGGCATAGGCGCGCTTGGCACGCCGTACGTCGCGGTCGTTCACATCTCCCCAGCGCGGGTCCCAGAGCCCGATCGGCTTGAGCGGGCCGTAACGCATCGTGTCTTCACCCCGGCGGGCGAGCTCCTCGATCGGCAAGCAGCCTTCGAAGAATGTGGCACTGTCTTTTTCGAAGTCTTTCGGCTCGGCCTGTTCGGCCTGCAGCAGTGCCTCCCGGAAGGCGTGGTACTGCTCCTGATCCATCGGGCAGTTGATGTAATCCGCATCGCCCTTGTCGTAACGACTGGCGCGGAAGGCCCGGTTCATGTCAATGCTGTCGCCATCCACGATCGGACTAGCGGCATCAAAAAAGTGGCAGTCCTCCAAGCCTGTGAATGCCCGTAGCTCCTCCGCCAGTGCTTCGCTGGTGAGTGGTCCGGTGGCCAGCACCGTGATTTGCTCAGGATCGGGAAGGCGGGTCTGCTCCTGGCGGCGGATCGTGACCAGAGGATGTTGATCCAGGCATTCGGTGAGGGCCGCGCTGTAGCGCCCACGATCCACCGCCAGAGCACCTCCGGCTGGGACGGCATGGGCATCGGCCGTTTGGATGACGAGGGAGCCAAGCCGTCTGAGTTCTTCCTGGAGCAGACCTGCTGCGCGGTCGCTGCTGAGCGCTCCGAAACTGTTGCTGCAAACGAGTTCAGCAAATTCGGCGCTGTGGTGGGCGGGCGACCGGCGCACCGGTCGCATTTCGATCAGGGTGACGGGAACACCTGCCTGGGCGACCTGCCAGGCCGCTTCGGTGCCCGCCAACCCGGCACCAATCACAACAACGGAGGGTTCCGTGCTCAAGATGGTTGGGATCGAAGACGATCTCCAACCCTATCGATCCTTCGGGTGGCTCAGGCGCGGCTGCGCTTGATCATCAGCTGGAGCTGGCCTACGGCTGCACGGCCGATGTTGAACCCTGCCCAGCCGAGAGCCAGAAGGATGGGGGAGGCCACGAGGACGAGCCGGAGGTCCATGGTTCCAGACGGATTGTGCTGCCGATCTTAAGGACCGCAGGGGTGCAGCTTCGTGAACTCTGCTCAGTCCGTTTGGTTTTGCAGCAATTGAGACCAGCGCTCGGCCAGGTTGGCGTAGTGCAGCGCATGCTCTCGTTGCTCCCGCACGCTGCTCTCGCTCTGCTCTCGTTTGGGCTGGGCTGGAACTCCTGCCACCAGGGTGCGGGCCGGCACATCTTTGGTGACCACAGCACCAGCGGCAACGAGGGCGCCCTCTCCGACGGTGACGCCATTAAGAACGATGGCTCCGATGCCGATCAGGCAGCCGTCCTCAAGGGTGGCGCCATGCACCACAGCGCGATGGCCGATGGTGACATCTGCGCCGATGTGCACCGGAGCACCTGGATCGCCATGAAGCACGGCACCGTCCTGCACATTGCTGCGCGGTCCGATCCGGATCGCGGCCATGTCACCCCTGGCCACAGCCGTAGGCCACAGGCTTGAACCGGCGGCCATTTCCACATCGCCCATCAGCACGGCGCTCGCTGCCACCCAGGCCTGCGGATCGATGCGAGGTGTACCCCAGTCGGGATTGGTCTCGGTCGCTGTCATGGCATGCCAGTCGTTGCCACCAGTCTCCTGGCAGACCAAGTGATAATGTCCATGAGTGCCAGATCGGCATGCCCAAGCGGGCGGGTCGCTAGCTCAGCGGTAGAGCACTCGGCTTTTAACCGATTGGTCCTGAGTTCGAATCTCAGGCGACCCATCACGACTCCATCGTTCCTTTCGGAGCCAGTTGCCCTCTGGGGGCTTTGTGGTCAGCGTGTTCCTGTTCCATCAGGATGAAGTTGGCAGCCCCAGTTTTTTGTCTGCAAACGCTTCAGATCCCACGACGCCTCAGGTCGCTGTCGTCGATGACGATCCGCGCCTGCGCGATCTGTTGGTTGAGGAGCTGGAGGATCTAGGGGTTCACTCCATTACCTGTGTTGATGGGGCTGAGCTGCTGAGGTCTCTCCCGCAGGAGCGGATTGATCTGATCCTGCTTGATTTGATGATGCCCGGCATGGACGGACTCGCCTGCTTGGCCGCACTGCAGGAGTTGCAGCATGGAGCGCCTGTCGTCGTTGTCACGGCCCTTAGTGATCCTCAGAAGCGACAACAGGCCATGAACGCAGGTGCAGCCGACTATGTGCTTAAGCCGGATCTCTTCGCTCTGCTCCCGGAGCTGCTGAAACGTCATCTCCCCCAGATGGGTTAGGCAAGTGCAGCTCTACAACCATGCCGGACTGCTGCAGTCCATCGAGATTGTGGTTGGGCCTGCAGATCACGTCCCCTCCCATCCCCTCCATCAGGCTGCGCACCACGGATAGTCCGAGGCCGGCCCCCTCGCCGCGGCTGGAATCGCGATGTTCTTCGAGGCGCGTGAACCGATCGAACATGGCGCTGTGATCTGTGGCCTTGTGCATCCCTGGCCCCCAGTCGGTGAATTGAATCTCGATGTGCTCGGGCGCTGCTGATGCCGTGATCTGAACGGGTGATTGTCTGTTGCTGAACCTCAAACTGTTCTGCAACAGATGGCTGAGCACTTGCCCAAGGGCGTTGGGATCTAAAACCAGTTCTGGGACATCGTTGCTGAGATTGAGGCTGATGCGAGCACGGTCGGCTGCGGGCAATCCCTGCATCCAGCTCTCCAGGGCAGTGCGCAGGGAGATGGCTTCAAAACGCCAGGGGAACTGATCGGTGTCGAGTTCGGAGAGCACCAGCAGCTTGTCGAGTAAGTCGCCCATGCGATGCGCTTCTTCGCGGGCCTGCTGAAGCCGTTGCTCTTGTTTGCCTGGCAGCCTCGCTTTGCGCGCGAGCTGGTGGAGTGATCCCGACAGGATGGCCAGTGGGGTGCGTAGTTCATGGGCCAACCGGTTGACGAAGCGACGTTGCTCCAACAGAGCGGTTTCGAGCGGCCCCAGATCGCGAATGATGAGCAGCACGAAGGAACCACGAAGGCCCTCGATTGCAGTCCAGCGCAGCAGCTGGGGTGCTGACGAAGGCCCGCCACAGCTGAGTCTGTAACGGCGTTCGCCGTCCCCAAGACCCATCAGCTGCAGGGGGTGGGTGGGAGCCTCTGGCAGGACGATCTGTCCATCCAACTGCTCGAGCACCACCAGCTCAGCGAAGGGCTTCCCCGTGAGCAATGGGGTAAACCCTCTTCCCCATAGGTCAGCGGCTTTCTGATTGGCCCAGCGGATCCTGCGCTCACCATCGAGAATCAACATCGCTTCGGCGGCGGCATCAAAGGCCACTTGAAGCAGACCGAGAGACTCCCTTAGTTGCTCGATCAGAGCGTTGGCAGCTGGTTGCTCAGCAGGCATGCGGCCCCTCCAGGGGCCGGAGGGTGGCAGCGAAGCTCCAGCCGCTTGCCGCGTCCTTTTCGGCCACGATGTAGTGCTCGCTGCGGATGGTTTGGCCATCGCTACAGATGGTGGCCAGTTCCAGGGGGTGATTCACCACCTTGGATTGCTCCGTGAGTTTGAAGCGAGCAAAGCCGCTGTGGTGCTGTTCGCGGAACGAGACGGGCAGGATCGCGCCAATTGACTGACCGATCAGGGACTGATCCCAGCCGTAGACCTCGATGAAGCGTGTGTTGAACTCAACCACCAATCCTTCGGCGTCAGTGCGCACAAACGGCAGGTCGTGCTTCGTTCTGAGGGCTTCCACGGCACCGGGAGTCCAGGTTTCGCCCATTGATGCAGCAGCTTTGTTTCAGGCTAGGCAGCTCTGCGCTCTTGGACATGGGCGCCTGACTTGTGCTCCTAGGCCCGAGGCCGCCCGCTAAGCTCCCAACACCGGGGTATAGCGCAGTTTGGTAGCGCGCCTGCTTTGGGAGCAGGATGCCGGGGGTTCAAATCCCTCTACCCCGACTGACTTCTCGAGGATCACTCCTCACCGGCGCGCCCAAAACGCGTGCAAAACACCATCAGCGGGCCGCTCAGAAATGCAGTTGGTATAGCTTCAGGGCTGCAACGTGCTGTCCTGTATTGGTCAGCCAGCGGATCCGCTCGAGGACTGCTTTTTTCAGTTTCTGCTTGGAACTCACAGCTGCAACTGAGGCATTCTCCCCGCAGCTTCAGGCGATCTCCACATGCACCATTGCCGCATCAGCCGGATCACGGCTGATCTGCACTGTGATGCTGCATAGGTACACCACTAGCGATGGCCGTTCAACTTCTGTTGTTTGCTCTCTTGACAACGCTTATTCGCCTGTTCGGTAACGCCAGCGTTGTGATCTTGACTGGCATCGATCCACGGCCAGCAACCTTGCGTAGGCGTTTGATCCATTGGGTGCTGTCAGCGGTTGCAGCAGGTCTAGGCATCGCCATTGCACCTCACATATCCGCGTTATGGGGCTGACAACACATTGACCCGAGGGAGGCCCTCAAACATTGAGAGCCCTGTTTGTTGCCTGGTCTAGAGCTCAAGAGCTCCTGATAGTTCAGCGTCGCTGCTGTCAGCTGCTACAGGGTGGGGCGCTCGATCAGGTGACATGCGACCGTTTCCACGTCTCCGCTTCCCGTTCAAGCCAATACGCTGCGACGTTGGAGAGGGAGCGACCTTGCTGATCGCTAGCCCTGAGAAGCGACTGATAGGTCGACCAAGGCAGGGTGATCGTGATCCGCTGGGGCTTGCGGCTCAAGTACTGAAACTGAACGGAAGCCTTCTTACCAATCGATCGACCAGATGAAGTGGACATGCTCACTGGCTGGAACTGAAGATGTTTCTAAGTCTTTCTCGATGGGACATTCAATCCCCCCCCCTCTACACCAAGTCCTCAAAGCAGGCAAAGTATTAAGCGATACAAGAGTGAGCTCCTTGCTCCCCAGTAAAGACAGTGGTTTGTTCGCTTTTAGGCGTTTGGTGTATGCATTTGCGTGCAACTTATCTGCAGCATTTTGCTTTACCTAGGTTTACGCTTTGCCTTTAGGGGCTCTAGTGCCACTGCATCTGCTATCCACTACAGATAGTGCTCAGTGTGGGAACCATATGTCATGCGCCGTGTGGATGGCATTGATCAATACGGTGCTTCCCATGGCCCAGATTATTGCCACTAGCCAACCGCGACGACCATGGTCTTGGGCTCCTTTCCACATTACGCCCTGCACCGTGAAGGCGATGAACAGGCAGAAGAGCTGGGTAAGCCACATCAATGGGTAGTAGGCGTGCATTTCAGTTGCTTTTCTCTATCTTGACGTTAGCCAAAATCCTGAATACGCACACTTAAATATCGGTTAATGACCTGAATTGGGCTTGGTTCAATGCTTGGTCGTATCCCCGAATTGGGGTCTTCTGCGCCTGAGCCGCACGACGAGCAAGATCAAACGGTGGTTTGTGAACTAAAAACCCCGCCAATCAGCCTCCAATACCTGGCACCCTTGCACGCAGTTAGCGGGCTTTTGATTGCAGCGGGGAATACGTCAGGTACTTGCACCTGACCAATGACCTTCGACACGCAGATGTCCCTTGCGCTGCTGCAGGAGCTGCTGCTGGCGCTTCGTGCCAACGACTCCAATGGCTTCAGGGCTTGGCTGTCCCTAGGAATCGAACGGCTTGGAGAGTCTGCTGTGATTGAGCTGATGCTTGATGGGCTTAACCCAATCCTCACGACAGACGAAGCGGACAGGCTGGTGGGTTGGCACCTGGGGGTGAGCCTGTAACCAAGCCATTGCAGTGCATCTGGACCCCTGTGACCAAGATCACAGGCAGCTTTGAGGCAGGTCATCGAGTGGACCACTGAATCCGGAGATGGTGTGTGCATCGGAGGGAGGGAATGCCCCTCACAATCCAACTCAAACCAATGACCATTTCCAACATCAACGCCACCAACAACACCAGCACCGTTGACCGTCACCTGATTCGCACCGCTTCCTATTACATTGCCGCCTCCATGGCTCCACTGGCTGTCATGGTTGGGGTTGCAGCCATGAGAATCCCTGCAGAAGATGCCGGTTCCACCATTTGCGAGCGCATCGGCAACTCCGTCACCATGCGCGAAGGCCGCTGGTGCAGCCGCCAACAAAATCGTAATAGAGAGGAAAAGAGCTGGGATCCTCATGCCCCAATGGTGGCAAGCCAACTGAGCTTGAGCCAATCAGGTGTCGGTGAAGCTTTTGTTCAGAAGGGGCTGCTGCCTGAGGAGTGCGACCGACTGGTGGCATGGCACCTGGGGGTAAGCCTCTAGCCCAGACGAGGTAGAGGAAAAGGTTGCTCGCCCCTGAGTGTTTGAGTTGTTGATGTCAACGCCGTCAACGATTGCTAAAACCAGGCTGTAGCTCCACACGTTCCCATGTCAGAAGAGCAACTCAAGTCATTTATGGAAGCCGTCAAGGCTGATGCAGGTCTTCAGGAGAAGCTGGAGGCGGCTGGCGATGCCGATGCCGTCGTAACGATTGCCAAGGCTGCAGGTTTTATTATTTCTGCTGAGGAGTTGAAGAGGGCTCAGGCAGAGCTTTCGGATGAAGAGACGGAAGGCGTGGCTGGTGGGGGATGTAAAAGTACGTGGGCTTATTCATTTTATTGTTGATTTATAAAGTTGATAATATAAAAAAATAAATTTTGTTTTTTCTATGTTACTAGCTGCTCATTTTTCGGCCTACGCAAGCCCCTGCAATCGCAGGGGCTTTTTATTTCTTCATCCGCCCTCAACCAGCCCCAAACGGCTTCCGATACCTGGCACTATTTCTCTCAATTTGGCAACAGTAGTACGTCAGGAATGGCGGGGATTTTTGTTGGTTGCAAAATCCTGTGAATCAGTTGGGCTTCGATGCCCCAGCATCCTTGCACTTTTGATGCTTCTGAAACTTGGATGAACTTGTTGCCCTACACAGGTATCGAATAGAGGCTGATGCTCATCCCGCCAAGGTCGTCTGCGCTGCCTTCCTGCGCGTTATGGGGTAGGGGTGTAATAGCAGC
Source organism: Synechococcus sp. BS56D (assembly GCF_004332405.1). Lineage (NCBI taxonomy): Bacteria > Bacillati > Cyanobacteriota > Cyanophyceae > Synechococcales > Synechococcaceae > Synechococcus > Synechococcus sp. BS56D. The sequence goes on from NZ_PHQU01000007.1 coordinate 95,811, forward strand.
CGTAGCAGCGAGAAGACCGACAAACAGGCGGCTCAGCATCAGTCGGAGAGCTTTGTTTGGTGCGCCAAGTATTCCCTAAGCATCAGGGGCTTTCAACGTCGCCCAAGGCCTTCTGCGCCTGAGCAACCATCGTCCGCCCATGCGGGGTGCATTCAGCAACGAGTGCCGCACCTTCTGATGCTTCAACCATTACGCGGCCGATGCAGGCTCTGATGCGCTCGCTTATGCATGAAATGCATTCTGTGCCGAGTTCATGGCGAAGCAGATTGATCACTAGAACATCGGGTTGCACCATCAGTGATCGGAGCGCCGGGATGGCCTCTTCGCGCAGGCGTTCATCGGTATCCAGCACCAGCACCCAGTCCCCCTTTACATACTCGAGTGCCGCGTTTCTCGCTGGTGCGAAGTCCCCTGGCCAATCCATCCGTTCCACCCGGGCGCCAGCAGCTTCAGCCAGCGCGACTATTTTGACCGGTGAGCCGGTGTCGAGCAGAACCATCTCGTCGACAATGCCTTTCACTGTGACCAAGTGTCTCCGTCTCCAAAGCCTCAGATTTCGTGAGGTGACTCGGAGTAATCATTTGATCGATCCACAACGAAATTGTGGCAATGTTGGCAAAGATGGCTATTTTTTGGATGCAATCGCTAATTCGTCATGTCCCAAGAGCAACTCGAAGCGTTTATGTCGAAGGTCCACAAGGACAAAAGTCTTCAGGAAAGATTAAAGAATTCGACCTCGAACGATGAAGTCCGTGCGATCGCTCGAGAGCTTGGTCATGAGATTTCCCTAGACGCCAAGCTGAAGCCTCTCAGCGACGGTGAACTTGAAGAGGTTGCAGGGGGGGGCTGGTGTGGAAACGCCTGCACCAATTGGAATTGGAGCAACGGCATGGGTACCGGTTGCTGATCGCCGTGCCTGATGGCCTCCCTGATCCTTTTGCCCCGGTGGTTGTTGCTGGCTCCCCTGCAGCCACTGATCCCAGTGCAGCCAAGACTGATCAACCGCAGGGCCTGGGGCTTTAGGTGCAGGGTGTGCTGGCAGCCTGAGGCCAGCGAAGTGCCCTGGTGACCACAGAGGTCGGTTCTAGAGCGTTCTGTGTTGGCACCAGGGGGCCTTGACCTGGCGATTCGACCCGCTTATTACCGAAGAGATGGGTGGTGCAGAGCATCGACCTGCGCCGAGGTTGCCTCAGCTTTTCGGTGGCCGGTCAAAGTGAAGTTCCGTTCTGCATTGCCTGAACACAAGCCATCACCACCGTGCGTCCCTGCAGCGCAAGGGCCTGGCCATCCGTCATGGTGCACTCCCGTCAAGCTTCACAATCCCGCTCACCTGGGCCTGAAGAACGCTGGCCTCATCCGTACGGTTTTGGGCGTTGAGCGTCTCGATCGCTGCACGGAAGCTGGAGCATGCTCCGTCGATATCGCCACCCATCAGTCGCGCGACGGCGAAGTTCTGGTGGCTTTCCGCAAGATCAGGATTGAGCTCGAGGGAATGCGCGTAGGCGCGCAGGGATGAAACGAGGTCGCCCCGGCATCGTTCCATCAGACCGAGGTAGTACCTGGCCAGCGCGACGTCAGGGGCATGCTGGAAGGCCGTGGTGGCTATGGGAGTAGCCGTTGGCCTCTCCAGTGTGCGGACAACTGTGAAACTGCTCCAACCACAGTGGCAGTGGATGGTGTATTTGACAACAATTTTCAAAAGTCAAGTTACGTGCGCACCTCAAACTGGCTTGGTTCGACGCTATGGCCTTGAAAGCCTGCTCTGCACAACTTGTTTGCGCTTTGCTTTTGGTCGTTGAATCTGCATGCTTTTCAGGTGATTCAGTCGCTCAAGCAGGAAACACGGTGCCTGAAGCGATACCTCTTGTTGATCAAAAGAAGGTTTCTCCGTCTCAGCTTGTTGAGCAGCTCAAGCAACTGCAAGATCAAATAAAAGCAAATTCGAGACCCGTTAGTCTTGCCGAGGCAATCAAGTTAGGATTGCAGAATAACCCCGAGCTTGCTAGCTCTTTCAGCGCGATTCAGCAGTTTGAGTGGCAATTGATTGCGGCACAACGGAGCTGGTACCCCACGCTTCAGCTCACCAATGGAACTCCTTTTATTGGGAGTAACTGGGGCACTTTTGTTCAAGACCAATATGCCCTGCCAAACCAGCAAGTTAAGGAGCTTCAGGCGCAGGGGCTAGGGCGTAAATCTGCGACAAAGTCTCAGCAGTTTGTTGTGCAGCCCGGCGCCCAGGTGAATTGGAATTTCCTTGATCCAACCCGTCAACCCAATATTAATGCCGCCGCTGATTCCCTTCTGCAACAAAAGTTTCTTTTTGACGTGAGTGCTCGCAATCTAGTTTTGCAGATCCAGGAGTCTTATTACGCGATTCAAAGCAATCAGCAGCTGATTAATAGCTTTCAGAAAATTTACATGATTAACCAGAAACAGCTCGAGATTCTCGAGGCGCGAAAGTCGATCGGCATGGTCACAGTGCTTGATCTCGAGCAAACCCGTTCTCAGCTGTATGGCCAGCTCAGTCAGCTTGTGCTCTATACAAGCAATTACATTGAGCAGACGGCACTTTTGGCCCAGCAATTAGCCTTGCCTGCGAATCAATTGGCCATTCCTGACCAGCCAGCACAGATGCAGGGGCGTTGGCAGGTCCCTCTGCAGGAGACCATTCGCAGAGCCATGCAACAGAGGGAGGAAATCCTCGCGAGCTTGGCTGCTGCAGAGTCTTCCAAGTGGAGCAGTGTGGCCTTATTGAGGCAATATCTACCCGTTTTCTCTCTGGTCGCTACAGGGAGTTTAATCGGACAAAACGGCTACCAAAATATCCCGGTGCCTAATGATCCAGGGTCTCAGTACGCCCGTAATCGGCAGTGGAACGCTGCGATTGGCATTGGTTTCAACTGGATGCTCTTTGATGGTGGTATCGATGCCGCTAATGCGCAGGCGTTCAAGACGCAGGCTCAGCAACAATTAGCCCAGGCGGCCCTCACGGAACTGCAAGTCACCCAGCAGGTCCGTTCCAGCTATGGCCAGTATCAGACCTCACAAGTGGCCGTTACGACCGCACGCCAGGCTTACCGGAGTGCCGAAGTGGCCCAGGAGGCGGCTCGTGCTCGATTTGAAGTGGGTGTCGGCGATATCACCAGTGTTGTGCAAACGATTCAACAACTTTCTTCTGCGGCTCAGCAGTTGTCGCAAGCAGTTCTGGGCTACAACAACGCGGTCGCTGAGTTGTATCGCTATTCGGCAACCTGGCCTGGCGCCTCGCAGCAGGACGTGCAGGAACGCCTCAAAATGATGCGAGATTCTCCCGAGCCTTTACGGCCGGATTCCTTAACGAGGCTCGGGCTATGACCCAGTTATTCAATGATCGGGCTTTACGCAAGCGTCACCGTGTTGGTGATCGTAACGGCCCTGTGCGCCTTTTGACGCCTCCCTTGCGACTCACCCTGGCGTTAGGCATCTTGATTGCGGCCTCTGGTGCGCTCTGGGCCATCTTTGCAAGAATTCCGATCTCGGTGCAGGGCACCGGCGTTTTGTTGCCTGTGAGCACGATCAATAGCAGCTTGAGTAGAACCAATGGCAAGGTTTATTGGTTCTTCGATAAACCAGTCCAGGCTTGGCACAGAACAGCTCTTAAATTTCGCAATGATCCGGAGCAGTTTGATAACCAACAGATGACCGCCTTAGCCCGAACGATGGTTCGTCAGACCGCTTCTCTCTACGACAAGCAAGCCAAATCTAGTACGACTGATCAAACCTCAACCGAATTCATGGAGAGCTTAAAGCGTACCTACAGGGGGCAACAATTCTCTGTTGGCACGCTTCTCCTTTGGGTGCAATCGTCAGCTCAGCAAGAACGTTTGCAGAGTGCTCTCACTGAACTAAATCGCACTCTCGCTGATTCCCGTGCCCAGTCCATCAATATTCAGTCGAAGCAGGCCATCCTCTCGGGTGAACTCTCGAGTCGTTCGTCGTACCTTCAAAAGATGATGGCGTTGGAGGGTCGTGGTTTTGTTAGCCGCGAGTCGATTCTCCAGGAACAGGCCCAGGTAGATACCATCCGATCCAACATTCTTGGCAATCGCAATGAACTGATTCGGATTCAAAATCAAAATAACGAAGCTTACCAGAAGCTCCGCAATGAGCTTGCCAAGTTGATCAACGAAGAGCTTTTGTTTGCCACTCGCGATGTCTACCTTTCTCAGGTAATTCCCAATGATGGTGAGCCGGTCACCCAGGGACAGGAATTACTCAAACTGAGTGATGACGATCTCGCCGATCCTGTGCTTGTGCCGTTGTTCCTCAGCAGCAAGGAAATGGCCCAGGTGTTCCCTGGGATGCCTGCCTTGGTTACTCCATCAGGTTACAAACGATCGGAGGTGGGTGGGATTCAGGCTGAAGTTGTCTCAATGGGCAAACTCCCAAGTAGCCGTGAAGACGTGCAGGCCAGGGTTGGTATGAAGTCTCTCGCTGATGTGATCATGCAAAAGGAGCCTGCCCCCACCTTGGCTGTGTTGGCGTTGAAGCGTGCCAAGAGCTCAACCGGGCGCAACAGTGGTGGTTATCTCTGGAGTTCTCGGGGGGATCTTCCCTATCCACCCACGGCAGGCGACCGGCTCGAGGCAGAAGTTACCACGCGCAGTGTGGCTCCGATTGAGCTTGTGCTGCCAGCGTTGCGACGTTTCTTCGGCTGGTCACCACCGGAACCACCAGCCACTACACCCGCTGCTTCTCAACCAAAACGGCAGCCATGAAACGCTTGCAGCGCCATCGGATCAAAGCCCGCACACGACTTCAATACGAAGCCGCTGAATGTGGCGCTGCATCGCTTGGGACCATCCTGGCCTATTTCGGCCGAGTGGTGGAGCTGGCTGAGCTGCGTTTGGCCTGTGGTGTGAATCGGGATGGATCGAACGCGAAACAGCTGCTCGTGGCGGGTCGCCAATACGGTCTCAAGGCTCGGGCTTATCGCTGCTCTGGTGACCAGCTCAGGCGCGAGGGTCAATTTCCTTGCGTTGTGTTCTGGGGCTTCAACCATTTCCTTGTCGTGGAAGGCTTTGATGCCAGCCATGCATTTTTGAGTGATCCTGCTCAGGGGCGTGTGCGGGTGGAAATGGAGGAATTCCTCGATAATTTTACCGGCGTTGTGCTCGAATTCGATCCGGGCCCTGAGTTTCAGACCGGCGGGCATGAGCGTTCGCCTTTGCTGAGCCTGCCAGCCACCCTGGCTCCCTATCGCCATTCGATCGCTGTGTTGCTTTTGGTGAGCAGCGGCCAAGCCGTGCTCACCCTTCTCGTGGCTGGATTTACCTCCACGTTTATTGACAGTTTTCTGCAGAATCAGCGCCTATATTTCGGGATTCCGCTGATCTGGCTGTTATTGATCACTGTGCTGGCTTGGCTGGCGCTGTTGGCTGGGCAGTTTCTGCTGCTCCGGCGCATGGAGCTGTTGCTCTCCAAACGGCTGACAGCCGATCTTTTCCGCAAGCTGTTTCAGGTAACATTTGCCTTTTATCAGGCCCGCTTTCAGGGAGAAATTGCCAGTCGAATGCTCCTGGGGATGCAAACCACCCAGGTGGTGATAGCCCAGATGCTTCGCTTCGGGCTGTCGCTCTGGATTGGCCTCTTTGTTTTGATTTTTGCCTTTGTGATCTCTGCCTGGTTGGCGCTCTTGGTGTTGGTGGTGATGGCCGGCAATCTGTTTCTGAATTGGTGGCTTACCGATCAGCGCTATGACTCCAATCGGCGTCTGGCGATTGAACAAGGCAAGGCTCAGGGCAAGGGACTGCAGGGGATCAACAACATTGAAACCCTGAAGGCGTCTGGTCTGGAATTTGACTTCCTCAGCCAGTGGCAAGGAAGTTTTGGCAATGTGGTGACCCAGAATCAACAGCTCGGTGCTCAGATGGCGTTGGCCACGATCACGGCGAGCGGTAGCACCTTCCTTCTTAATGCCCTGATCATCACAGCTGGAGGTCTGTTGATTATCGCCGGCAAGATGTCGCTTGGAACCCTGGTGGCGTTTCAGTTCCTTCAAGGTCAACTCACTGCTCCGATCTCGTCGTTGCCCCAACTGAATGCCACGCTTCAACATTTGATCGGCAGCCTGGGACGCCTAGACGACCTCAAGCGCAGCGACGACGACCCTTTAGTGCGCAGTTTTGCCCTGCCGGCACACTCTTCTCAGCCGCACGCAAGTGATCAGGCTCGCCTGCAAGGGCGTTTAGACCTTGAGAATCTGAGTTACAGCTTCAATCCTGTTTCTCCACCTTTTATTAGCAATCTCAGTCTCTCGATTCCGGCCGGATCGCAGTTGGCGATTGTGGGAGGTAGTGGATCGGGTAAAACCACCTTGATTCGCGTTCTCGCAGGTTTTTATCAACCGAGTAGTGGTCGTTTGCTCTTTGATGGTCAGCCCTGGGAGCATCACGGTGATCGGCTGATGCGCGACAGCCTGGCCTATGTGCCTCAGCAGGTGTTCATGTTCAACGCCTCGATTCACGACAACATCACCCTGTGGCGCTCTGGTTATCGCCTGCAGGATCTTGAGGTGGCGGCAAGAGACGCTCAGATTCTCAACACCATCACCAGCCATCCAGAGGCCTTTGCCCGTCATCTCAAAGACAATGGCAGTGACCTCAGCGGTGGTGAACGTCAACGGATGGAGCTGTGTCGAGCACTGCTGCGCAGCCCCTCGATTCTGCTTCTCGATGAGGCCACCAGTGCTCTCGACAATGCCACGCAGATGCGGGTATTGGATGCCCTTAAGGCCCGCGGACTCACAGTGGTGAGTGTGGCGCACCGTCTGGATGCCGCTTTGCGCAGTGATCAGGTGTTGGTGATGGCTCAGGGCGCCGTCGTAGAACTTGGCTCTCCGCAAGAGCTGCTCGACCACAGCGGTGCTTTTCGTGCGCTTGTCGACTCAGAGCGGGCCGGTCAGGGGGTGACGTGATGGATCCTCAACATCCACAAGCTGCTGCTGAGCAGGCCTTGCTTGCTGCGCAATCGCTGGAGTCGGCCCTTCTTTTTGAGGATGCCCCCAACGATGATCAAGACGCTTCTCTGCGTTTATTGGGGTTCTGCCTGACTGAATTGGGCCGTCGGCATCAGCCTTTGGAGCCGCTCCCAGGTGCTTCGATTGAAGCCCTGTTAAACCACAACGACATTCATCATCGCCGCGTTGAGCTCCCTCGTCATCCACAACAGGATGAGGTGCCCTTGATGGTCGTGAATCCGCAAGGGGGCACCACTCCCTGTGCGCTTTATCGGCGTGGTCGCACCAATTGGCTTTACGACCCCGTCAAGCAAACGCGCCAGCCCGTTACGGATGCCACGGCTTTTGAGGATACGGGCTTTGAAATTTACCTTTCCTTGCCAGAGCGTGTCCCTGGCCCCTTGGCGGTGTTGCGCTTTGCGTTCGGCACTGAAGTCGCAGCCTTGTTGGCGCTGATCATCACGTCGGCTGTGGTGATGGGATTCAATCTCTCAATTCCGATGCTGACCAATCTTCTGGTAAGTCGCATCCTTCCGCAAAACGATCAGCAGCTGCTCTTTCAGGGGCTCACCGTGGTGGTGTTGATCGTGATCGGTTCGGTCGCCAGCCAATATCTGCAGAATCTGATGATGCTGCGACTGGAGAGTGTGGCCGATCTCCGTTTGCAATCGGCCGTTTGGGATCGGGTGATGCGCCTTCCCATGAGTTTTATCAGCCGCTACACCACCGGTGATCTTGCTTCTCGCGTCAACTCCATCAGCCAGTTGCGCCAGCTGATGGGCAATGGTGTGCTTTCCACGTTGCTGTCGAGCTTGTTTGCGGTCAGCTATTTCGTGTTGATGTTCGTTTATGACAGTCATCTGGCTCTTTGGGCCAGTGTCTTCACATTGGTGGCCGTGCTCTGCTTGCTATGGATCACCTGGCGCTCGATTCGGCTGCAGATGCCTTTGCTTGAGAGTGGAGCGGAAATCACCAATTTTTCACTCCAAGCCGTGATGGGCATGCCCCAAATACGCAGTGCCGGTGCCGAACCGTTTCTGTTGTTGCGTTGGTTGCGTGAGGTCAATCGCTATGCCCTCCTGCAATTGCGCACCAACATGTATAGCGATGCGATTGAGCAATACGGCTCGCTTGTGTCACCTTTGGCCAGCTTATTTTTGTTTGCGGTGGTGGCTTACCGGATTCTCAACAGCCCGAACACCTTGGAGTTGAACCAAACGGTGGTGGCTTTCATTTCCTTCAATGCCGCTTTCAGCAGTTTCAATGGTTCGGTGACTGGAGCGGTCAATCTCATTGCCAACGTGGCAGGGCGTGCTGCTGTGCTGTGGCAGCGGGCTGAACCGGTGATGTATGCCGACGTGGAGCCTGGGTATCAAACCGATGCGGTGCGCCATCAATTGAAGGGTGAGTTTCGTCTGCAACGCATTGCCTATGAGTTTCCGGGCAGCAGCGACCCTCTCTTTCAGAATTTGTCATTCTCAATTCCCGCGGGTCAACACACGGCGATCACCGGCCCGAGTGGCTGCGGCAAAACCACGCTTGTGCGCATGCTGCTGGGTTTCATCACCCCGATCGGAGGTGAAATACTGGTGGATGGTATTCCTCTAAGTCAATTGGCGATTCGCTCGTATCGGCGTCAGCTTGGTGTGGTGATGCAGACCGCACGTCTCAATGCTGGTTCGATTTACGACGTGATCTGTGGTGGTGTGCAGCGCACCGAGCAGGAGGTTTGGCAAGCCCTTGAGAGAGCTGCAGTGGCCGACGAAGTGCGTGCAATGCCAATGCAATTGGAGACCCTTCTCAGCGATTCGGGCGGCAATATATCGGGAGGCCAGGTGCAGCGCATTGCCATCGCCCGTGCCCTGATCACCCAACCGAAGGTGTTGATCATGGATGAAGCCACCAGTGCCCTTGACAATCGATCTCAGCGGGCGATCACCGAAACAATTAATGCCCTTGGTATTACGCGCATCTCAATCGCCCATCGACTGGCAACGATTCAAAAGGCGGATCAGATCGTGATTCTCGAGCGCGGCAGTACTGCGGAATCAGGCCAGTGGGATGAACTAAAGAACCATGGTTACCTCCAGCGCATGTTGGCCAGTCGTTAAGAGCCAACACCACATTCTCACCAAGCCGAATTCATTCATTTTGATTTTGAAGTAGGCCGGAGCTTAATAGTGTGTTGGTTGCAAATTTCGAGTCACGATCCTCCAACAACGCCAATGCCATTCCGCTCAAGCCCGTAAAGAACCCTGGCAACACCAAGTTGCCTTCCTGGGTGCCAAAGCAGCGCAGTTGTGGTTCCGTGCCTTGGCATCGATCCAGCGCCTGCCTCTTCAAATGATTGGCTTGAGCCATTGCTAATTGTTTGACGCGTTCGTTAACCGACCAAGGACCCTGCGCTAGATCGCGCAGAAGCACCATCAGGCCGAGAGAGCCGCAACAAAGATGATCCATTTCCTGAGGCTTTAGGGTTGCGGTGGTTTCCAAGGCAATGCTGAGTTCCTGAGCGCACTGGTCATCCCAGAGTTCGGTTCCCCAGAGACAGGTGCGACCAAGAGCAATGCCGGGTGCTCCATGGCACCAACTCACCATGTAAAAAGGCCCTTCCTCAGCTGTCTGGTGGCCGCGAAAATCGGGCCAGTTGCCGGCGTCGGCGTGGAAATGACCACGCTCATGGAGCACGGCCTGGCGTGCGCCCATTAGGTAGCGCTCCTCTCCTGTGGCCTCATGGAGGCGCGCCAGGGCAGCTGCATAGCCCGCGGTGCCATGGGAAAAGCCAAGCAGTCCGGAGTTGCGTGTCGACAGTCGCCAACTGCCATCGTCATGCTGCGTTTCCAATAACCGGTCACCCGCCAGACTCGCCAGCTCAAGCGCTGGCGTGGATTCGAGCTGCAGCAAGGGGCCGATCAGGCCTGCGCAGCCACCGATCACATCCCATTGCTGGTCTGCCACGATGAAGCGGGGCTGGGCTCCTTCCAGGAGTTGGACGGCCAAATCGGTTTCACCGATCTCGCGCAGTGCCAGCAGGATGCCGCCGCAACCACTGAGTCCCAGGGATTGATCGCGCCACCAGCGCCTTAGCCCATCGCCATGGGCTTGACCCACAAGGTCATGCAGTGGTTTGAGGATCGCCGCCTGGATCGCCTCCGCCTCTGCAGGCGCGCTGCCGAGTGATTGGAGACGCTTCAACAGGCAAGCGATGCCGATTGAACCGCCGTAGAGCGAGAGGCCAACCGGGCCAAACGAAAAACTCTCGCCATCGGCGCCAAGATCCATCCCCAACCACTCGATCTGTCCCTGTGGATCTCGGATCGCTAAATCGAGTAGCGTCTGAGCGATGGTGCTAGCAGCCTCATCCGCTGTAATCGCAGAAGCCGGTTGCGGAGTTACTGCTTGTTGACTCTTGGCGTCCGATGGACTGACCTGTTGACGTTGCTTGAGAACCCGCGCTTGCGCAGCCCCGCGAATCAAGCGCTCCTGAAAGTCGATTTCAGCTGCATTGAAGGCCCTAAGCCGGTTGAGTGCTGATGCCAGACCACTGGTTTCGATGAATCCAGGAAGCACCGCTCCATTCTCGTCGAGTTCCAAGCCATCGCGATCGATCAGATGCGTGAAGAACGGAATATCCAGCCGCTGCATTTGCTGGCGCTCGGCGGCAAACACTGGCCAGTGCAGCGGTTTACTTTCAGCCAAAAGAAAGCTGCGGCTCAGCTGCTCGAGGCACAGGGCCTGGGCCTCTTCTGTACGCAAGGCTGAGGCTTCCAGTTGCTGCCGCTGCAAGGCGAAATACACCCGCGTGGAACGCAACACGATCCGGCGCGGCAGGCCCTCAAAACGATCCAGCGGACTGCCTGGGTTCAACCAACGCTCGCGCAGCTGCAGAAACTGTTGAGCCTGGAGCCGAAAACCGGCGCAGAACGGCTCAAGATGCTCAGACAATGGATTGGTGTGGCCAAAGCCCACCGGCAGGCTGGTGGGGCACTCGGCCGCTCGGTTGATCCGGCCGGGCATCATGCCGTCGCTGTTGATCCCAAGCCAGCCAGCCATCGTGATCTCCTCTTTCGCGGGAGGCGCAATGCCGAGCGCACTGATGTCAATCGCCTGTTTGGCCTGGCCCATGAACAACCATTGGGGCAGCAAGCCGGATCTGAGCACAGAGCCCCGAAAGCTCTGCTGTAGGTCTGAGGGCTCCTGGTGTTCTGCTGACTCAGCAGCCGCCTGGATGTGATCGGGAAGGTCGGCTTCCAGAAGGGTCTCCGTGTCGATCAGCACCAACTGATCACCGCTAGCGATCAGATTTTCATGGTGACAATCGGTGCAGCCGAGCAGGTGCAGCAGGGCGGTGAGACGGCCGGCGTTGCGGTAGAAGCGCTCCAGCTCCTCAGCGTTGGTGCAGAGCGTGTGGTCCACATGCTCCATGTAGCCGTAGCCGTCGCAGGTCTGCACCACGAGGCTGCGTAGGGGAGGCAGCTCGGAGTGGGAATTGAGGTCGTCAATCAGGGCCTGGTAGGCCGCATCCACCCCCATGTCTTTGGGTTTGTAGACCAAAAGATTGGTGTTGCTGCGATCCGGTGATGTGAAGCTGAGAATGGCCACAGCGCGGCCACCGCGGTGGGGATCACTGAGGCCCTGCTGCACCGCTTGCAGGCACCAATCGCTTGGGATCGAACAGTTGTTGGCCAGGATGGAGCGATCGCTCTGGATCCTTTCCAGCATCTCCAGGCTGCCCTGATGCCAGAGAGTCACCACTGTGCCGATGAAGCGCCCCAACACGGGGAACGTGGTGAGCAGGCTCTGCAAGCCATCGCGCCGGTGCGATTCGATGAAGCGGGTGTAGAGCTCCCGCACCGGTGGCCCCTCTCCGTTGCCAGAGGTGCCGAGATGGGCGAGCAGCATCGCTCCTGGCGTGCGGCAAGTATTGAACCGATCCCAGAGCACCTGATCGCCGATGGCGCAGAGCCGATTCAGCAGGGAGTCGGCCAGTTGATCGACCACGTTGGGGCCGATGCGATCAAGCCCAGCGCAGCGCTCAAGCGCTGCACGCAGCTCTGCTGCGGCGCCATCCCGAATCGGTATCCAGAGGTCGACAAAGGGCCGCTGTTCGTTGGCCTGCACCGGCTGGAGTGGCTGATCCCAGGCACTTTGAAGCCAGTCTTGGCAACGGCTCAGGGCCTCCAGCCAGGCTTGGGTTTGACTGGTCTCGAGCTGCGGTGGAGCAGAGAGCCACTCCCCGAAAGCGTTGCTGTCAGCCCATTGGTCCCAGGCGAGGCGTCGCTCGAGCTTGTGGGGCTCGTCTGGAGCGATGAGATCCAGCCACTGTTGGGTCCGGTTCATTCAGTCGAGTGCGGTACGAAGAAATGGAAGAGGCCCTTGGCATCCGAGCAAAACCCGATCGATCCCGAGCTCGTATCTCGAACGACCAGAGATACGTTTAAAAGAGTGGGAGGTCTCTTTTCTCATGCTTAATAGGTCCGAGAGAGACCACCGACAACCGTCGGTGTAACACTTATTTGACGTTTCCCAAGAAACGATCAAAGACTTCATCTGTCTCAGGAGCTATCTGCTATCGATGGGTCATATGATTAGCTGATTTTCTCAGCATTGGCGTCACTGTCAAGCCTTATCATGTTTCACAACAGGAGCGTGCTCAGGGAGGCCTGTCGCTAGTAGCGGCTTCCAGGCTTGCTCAGGACTTGTGACTGCAGGTGTGGGAAGGAAGACCACATACACATAAAAAGGCCCTGGCTTCCCTAAAAGCGTTTCGTTGTGAGGTCCCCTTCGCCGATAGCCATGGCAAGCAGGCTCCTCCTGCGAATACGCCTCCGCTTCCACAATCACGTCCCAAAGCAAACTGCCCTCGTCTTGGCGTTTCACCAGCAGGCAACCGATGAGGTTGGGGGCGACCAGCTCTGCAGGGCGGGAGAGGATTGCCTGGGGGAACGCTGGGGGGTGCTTGGAGGACGTGGTGGATATGGCAGTGGCTGTCTTGCTTGGATCTCACGCCACCCTCCTGACATCTGGCCATTCATTGGCCAAAATTGAGGCTGCAGTACCTCGCCCACTCAAAGCGATGTCAGAAGAACAACTCAAGGCCTTCCTCGAAAAGGTCAAGACAGACACCAGCCTTCAGGAGAAGCTCACAGCAGCAAGTGATCCTGATGCAGTAGTTGCCATGGCTAACGAGGCTGGATTTATGATTTCTGCTGATTATTTGAACAGATCACGAACGGAGATCTCTGAAGAAGAGCTCGAACACGTCGCTGGCGGTGGCTGCAGCGCTTGGAGCATAGATAGTGTTGGGACATTCAACTGTCTTTGATTGACCCTCAACAAGGATGCAATAAGTTGAATTAGGCCCAATACCTGGCACCATCGCCCGCACTTAGCGGGCTTTTTATTGCTTACAGTCCTCCCAACCTACTATTCCTAAAAACAGGGTGTAGCTCCACAAGCCCCTATGCCAGAAGAGCAATTCAAAGCGTTCCTGGAAAAGGTCAAAGGTGACATCGGTCTTCGGGAGAAGCTCAATGCAGGCCCTGATGCGTTTGCCTGATGCATATGGCGCCCTCCGTCTTTGCCTCCATGGGGGGGGATGAGGCTGCTTAGAAGCAGGATGCCGGGGGTTCAAATCCCTCTACCCCGATCCATTCACGAGCCAGCGACCGGTGGCGGCCAGCAGCAGCATCAGACCTGTGGCTGCGATCCAGGCCGTTCGATTGTTGCTCAGCATCCTGCGCAGGATGACGGCACTCCAGAGGGCGCCGATCGTCACAGACATGCTCTGACAGAAGGCGATGACATGGGGGTCTGCTCGCCAGTGGGGCAAGCTCCACGCCCCTTCCCCGAGCAGTGGAGATGCACTCACTGGCATCACCAGGCCTGCCTCCTCCATTCCTAAGGGAAGGTGGTTGGCGAGGAGAAGGCTCCAGAACAAGGGGAGCATGCCGTAGACGGTGCGCTCCAGGCGGGCCTGACTGAAGAACGGGCGTGCGTAGAGAACGCATAGAGAAGGGATCGCTAGGGCGAGGGTCGCGATCGAAAGCCGAGGCAGCAGTGGCCCGCTGCTCAGACTTGCTGGCGCCAGGCTGGACCAGCCCAGCAGCAGCTGCCAATGGGTCAGGCAAACGCTCCCGGCCAGCACCAGCAGCAGAGACGGTTCTCCGTTCGGGATCGTCATGGTGCGCTGGAGGTCGGCCGCCGGTGGCCGGATCGCGAGGCGTACGGAGCGGTGTGGGCAGGCCTGGGCACAGGTGAGGCAGAGCACACAGTTGCGGTTGTCGCGCAGGTGCGCTGGATGGGTCCCCAGCGGGCAACCGTCTGTGATCAGTCCTTCTCCATCGGCGGGGCCGCCTTTGAAGCAGGCGTAACTGCTGCAGTTCCCGCTGCAGATGCCTGCCTGGGCCCTCAGCTCCAGGATCGATAGTTTGGCGAAGAGACCATTCATGCCACCGATCGGGCAGAGGTAGCGGCACCAGAACCGCTTCTCGAAACGCAGTGAACAGACCACGGCTCCAGCGGTGATCAGCAGCAGTAAACAGCTGCTGAGCCAGGCTGTATTCGGCAGGTCGCCCACCGCTTCCCAGATGAGGATCAGGGCAAAGCCAGCGCTCAACCAGCGGGATGCCCAACCGTCATGCTCCCCTCGGGGCCATGGGGCTGGCCGCCAGCCGATCCATCGGCTCAGCCGCTGACTGATCTCTCCCCAGACCATGAAGGGGCAGAAGGAACACCAGAGCCGCCCCACTAAGGGAAAGCCGATCAGGATGAGAGGCCACCACCAGGCCCAGAACAGAGTCAGGGCTCCGTTGTGGGCCCGATCCTGAGGTCCAACCCAAAGCCAGAGATTCACCAGTACGAACAACCAGCTCACCAGCCCAAACAGGAAGGCGTTCCAAAGCCTTGGCGAGCGCATCCACTCCCTCAATCGTGGCTTCCAGCGCCAGAGATCGAAGCGGGCGTATTGCTGGCGCGGTGACGTCCAGAACACATCCTCCGGCAACAATTTCGGAGCTTGTCCCGGGTTCTGGTCATTGTGATGCGTCTCCTGATGGCGCACCTGCTGGATGGCCCGGTCGATCAAGGCATCCAGTTCGCGCAGGTTGTTGGGGAAATCGTGGGTCTGCAGCTGCTTCACCACTCCTTCTGGCACTTCCGGAACTTGCTGCCAGCCGAGGCTGCGGCTCTTTTGCCGCAGCTCGTAACGCAACCATTCCCCGAGGTCCTGGCGCCTGACCCGCAAGGGTGGAACGCGAATCAGCGTGCAGCAGCCGTCGAACTGAGCGAGGCTCGTTTCGGCGGTAAAGAACAGGCGACCTTCAAATCGATGCTTGGGGGCCCTGGCACCTAGCGGAGCCCATTCACCGCTGCGGGCCAGGTTGAGCAAGGCCTGCTTGACCGGTTCCGGCACCTGATCGAGATCATCAACAAGTAAGGATCCATTCCCGAGCAGCTCCAGGAGGGGGGATGGTTCAGCGGCATCCCCAGTGCCAAAGAGATCGGTGCCGTCACTGCGCATGCGTGCTCCATCGAGGCGAAGCATCAAGTGATGGCGATCCTTAGAGCCGAAATGAATCAAGGCCGCCAGGTTGTCTTTCTCCAGCCCTGGTTCGCCGTACAGCAGCACCGCATGACGGTCCCGATCTGAGGCTGCCGAACGCACGGCATCCCGTAGTTGCTTGGCCTGTCGACTGCTGCCAACGACACCGCGTCGCGGCCGCGCCACTAAATGGGGGGCGAGACGCTGCAGGGTGGCGTTCTGGGCCTGATCAAGCGTCATCGCCCCGAGTGCCGCTGATTTCATTCTGGGTTGGTCGCATCCGTTTGATCAGTCGTCTCCGTTCTGCGACGCAGCCCTTCCATGGTCATGGGCACCAATCCGTGGCTATGGATCGGAAGGACCACCTGATCCGGCATGTCCCGCTCGTCCCTGCTGATGCTGCTGTTGCTGCTGGGTTCCGGCAGGGTCGCTGCCGAGCCGCGCTCCTCCTCGCTGCTCAGCGCGGGACAACCGATCCTGGAGGCTGACGCGGTGCTGCTCTCCAGCGGCTGGCGGCCCCATCCTCAGCAGCATCCTCAGGCCCTGGATCAACAACGGGCAGGGGTGCCGCTCTCGTCCCTCTCAGCCTGTTCCGGAACCGGGGTGGGGTTCTGCCGGTTTGATTACCGCCGCAACGGACGCCAGCTTTCGGTGGTGACGATTCCGGCCCCTGCTCGTGTCGAGCGTGGTCGGGCCATCGGTGGTGTTGTGGAGCGCTGGTGGGTCGAGACGGTCGGGCCTTAATTCGCTCAGAGCTCCCAACCTCAGCTGATTGTTCCGGTGAGCCGGATGGTCCCCCAAAGGTCAAACACGCAGAACACGATGCCGATCACGATGAGATCCCAGGCACGGTGACGGACCGCCCAAGGGGCCAGAAACAGTTCGGCAATGCCATGCAGAGCGGTTCCAATCGCCACGTGCTCCAAAACCAGCAGGCCATGGGCCAGCAGGAATAGAGCACTGGCCAGGCAGCGCATCACCACTTGCCAGGATCCGGCCAAAGCCTTCAGCAAACCATTCAGGAGGATGGGGCACCCTACCCCCAGCGCAACAGGGTTGTCCCCACGCTTCCGTCTTCCCTGATGTCCAGCAAGCGCCCCCCGGGGTGTTCCGGTCGATTCAGGGGGCAGGGTTGCACGGCCTGGAATGACGCCAGGGTTGATGGACAGCCCAGCACCATCACATCCTGACGCCCTGGCAAAACACCTTGCCAGTGTTGATGGATATGGCCGAACACCACAGCGCGCAGGTCCGTCGCCGGCTGAAGCATGGCGATCAGCGCGGCGGCATCCTTCAGGCCGATGGCATCCATCCCTGGATCTCCGATCGCCACGGGGGGATGGTGGAGGGCCACCAGCAGCGGTCGTCCCGCCTGGCTGGGGTCTGTCAGCCGTTTCTGAAGCCAGGTGAGCTGCGCGGTTCCCAAGGCACCGGCGCAAGCTCCGGCCTGATGGCTGGAGAGAAGCAGCACCCTTGCGTTGCCAACCAGCAGCTCGGCGGGCGCCACCGCCGCAGTTCTGCCAAGCGCGGCTCGCAACAGAGCTGGATGATCATGGTTGCCTGGCAGCAGCGCTACCGCCACGGTGTCTGGTAGCCGTTCCAGGGAGTCGCGCAGTTTCTGGTATCCGCCCCAGCTTTCGTCCTGGCAGAGGTCACCGCTCACCAGCAGCAGATCAGGGTGAAGGGTCAGGCCCTCCTCCAGGGCTTGATGCCAAAGCCGCAGAGCTGGCTTGCCGCGCACCAGCGCAGAAGCCCGGTTCACCAGATGGGGATCACTCAGCTGCAGCAGGCGCACAATGAAAGCCTGATCGGCACCATCATTGTCGCCTCCTCTCATTAGTGGTTACTGTTGAGAAGATCGACGGAAACCGATGTCAGCAGGATCGCCGTCGACGCGGGTGAAGGAGCCGTTGGAGCGTGGGCTTCACGAGGACGGTCGGCGTCTCACCCCACAGCGTCGGCGAGTGCTCAATCTGTTTGAGCGGATCGGTTCCGGCTCCCATCTCAGTGCGGAGGATGTGCATCAGCACTTGCTGGAAGCGGAAGCCAGAGTGTCCCTCGCCACGATTTACCGCACCCTCAGGCTTCTGGTGGAGATGGGATTTCTGCAGGAGCTGGAGCTCACGGAAGGTGGACGTCGCTTTGAGCTTTGCTCTGGTGACCATCGCGATCACCATCATCTGGTCTGCATCCGCTGCGGACGCACCGAGGAGTTTGAAAGCATCTCTGTGATTGAAGCTGGCCGCGAGGCAGCTCAAAGCCATGGCTTCGAGTTGATCGAATCGAGCCTCAATGTGCGTGCGATTTGCCCGGATTGTCGCTGACGGCCTTTCCATGGTTCAGGCAGGGCATCCAGTAGTCACCCATCCGATGGCTACCTGAACAGCCGAGTCTCAGGGCTTGCTGTTCGGCCTCTTCGCGGGTCGGATAGGCGAGCAGGGTGTCTGGTTCGCTGGCGGTGGCGGTTCCAGAAGGGCTGTGTTGATGCGAGGCGCCCTGATGGGCGTGATGGCTTCCTGTTCCGCCGCCCAGATGCACGAGGCCCATGCCCTGGGGCCCTGCGGTCCAGACCCCCATGGTGTTGACGCCTACCGCCAGAAGACCCATGCCCACCACCGCACAGTTGATGACTCCCATGGCCACGACACCGATGGAAACCACGCCCATGGGCACAACGCCAATGCAGATCACACCCATCGGCACGATGCCGATGGAGATGGTGCCGAGGGGGGCGACGCCGAAGGCAATCCGCTTCGGTTTACTGCCGCAATGGGCCGGAGCCTGATCTTGCATGCTCAAGTCTGGTGGTTGGTTCATGCTCTCAGCTCAGGGACCCGCCGCAACTGGAACCATGACCAGCGGTGCAGCCGAAGCAGTGATCCGCGACGTGAATCTCCATGCCGATCAGCTGATTGGTCTCATCCAATAAATCCTCCAGATGGCGGATCGGTCCCTTGATCGAAAGCCCGAGCTGCTGGTTGAAATCACAGTCGAAGAGTTCACCCGTCCAGTTGACGCTGATCAGTCCTCGGCACATCACGGCCTCGAGGTTCTCGCGGCGATGGGCGAGCTGAAGCGTCTTTTGGTAGGTCTCCAGCTCGCCGCGATGGGCGAGGTCGCGGGCGAATCGCTCGATCGGCATGTTGGTGATAGTGAGCAAGCGGTTGAAACGCAGGCCGTAGCTGTCTGAAAGGGCCCGCTGATAGTGCTCTTGCAGCTGCGCCTGGGGTGGTGGCAGCGCCGCTCCTGCCGGGTTGTAAACCAAATCCAAGGGCAAGGAGCCGTCAGGGTTCCCATAGCCGAGGGCATTCAGGCGCTGTAGAGCTTGGATGCTGCGCTCGAACACTCCGTCACCCCTCTGGCTGTCGACTCGCTCCGCCTCCGTACAAGGCAGCGAGGCCACAACATGCACGTTTTGAGCTGCCAGGAACTCCGCGAGATCCTCCTGACCATCCTCCTGAAGGATGGTCAGATTGCAGCGATCGATCACCGCAATTCCCAAGGATCGTGTCCGCTCCACCAGAGAGCGAAAGCGTGGATGGAGTTCGGGTGCCCCACCAGTGAGATCAAGAGTTTTGATTTGTAGCCGTTCCAGCAAGTTGGGGATGATCTCGATCAGATGATCCGCCATCATTTCGGTCCTCCAAGGACCGGCATTCACATGACAGTGGCTGCAGCTTTGGTTGCAGCGGTAGCCCAGGTTCACCTGCAACGTGTGCAGCTGGTTCCGATGCAGCGTGGGGAAGCTCGTGGTTCGGGTCGTCGAGGCCAGGGCGTGCAATCCAGTGGGGACCATTCTGGATTGTGAAGACTCCAGGGTGTGAATAACAGACAGACAGAGAGGCCCGACCATGGGGCCGAGCCTCAGGTTCAATGGCTGCTTTGGCAGTGGATCTTTGTGATCGCGAACCGAATAGATTGAACGTGCAGGCTCGATCGACTCTGCACAAAATGATTCAATTGTTGTGCGGAGTTGCTGGCGCAGGGCCCTGGGGCCATGACGTTTCAGCAATGAAATCTTTGCGACCCTGGGGCACCTGGCACGGCGCATAGGGAGATCACTAAACCCCTTTTTTGAAAAGGGCTTGACTGACCTTAAGACTTCAGAAATTCGAACGAGACTGTTGGAGCAGGGTCCGAAAACGTCAGCCAACTCCTTGTTGCTGGCGGGGTGGAGTGTCTTCCGACATGGAGCCTCCGAATCAGTGATCTAACTGTTGTTCAGGTTTTTAGGGGTTGCAAGCGCAGGTGGACCAATACGGTCAATTCTTGATGTTGCTTCAAGTCTCTTCATTGCCGTTACAGCGTGTGCTTGGCGTTTTGAAGCGCAGCCCCAGGCAGCTATGCCCCAGTTCATGGCGATGCCACAGCACCTGAACGGCGCGGGAGTCTCCGAAATGCCCCTGGGCATCTTCCAGGCTCAAGTGTCCCTGCTGGCTGGGCAGCGTGCCGATGTCTCCATCCAGGATCACGCAGGCGCCGTCCTCGCTCAGGGCGCTGAGCTCTCCCTGGATGCAATCCCAGCTGCGGGCCTGTGCACCGATCTCTAGACAGAGACAGGCATGCCTGGGGGTCAACAGGCGTTGAAGTGTGTCGGCCATTGCCCCACCTCTCGGCTGTCATCAGTCTCTGATCCGTGACAGCCACCGGAGCGTTTGTTTCGGTGAGGGTTTGGTGAATGTTGGCTGTCCATCCCTGCGATCCGGTCAGGATATGCCTCGAGATGTGGGCCATGCCGTGAGGGCCTTGCCACTGGTTGTGCTCGGTGCAATCTCCGGGTTGCTTGGCAGTGGATTCGCCCTGATCCGCCCTGATGTCCTTCTCCAGCCCCCTCAGGGTGAGATCGATCCGATTGCCTGGCTGGTTCCAGAGCAGCCCCCGCAGCCACCGCCCCTCGATCAGATCGCGAGCTATCAGCCTGATCAGGCGCTGCCGCTCGATCGAGCTGACGGCAGTGCTGTCACCGTGGGCTACAGCAGCATGATCCTTGATCCACGCTGGGTGGATCTTGAATTTTTCGGCGGCTGGCAGCGGGAGCTGGAGGCCAATGACGACGCTGCCGCCTTGCTGTTCTTCACGGGCCCCACCTTTGAGAAGGGGCACCCGAATGAGCCGCTTGGGATCGCCTTGCACGGTGACCTCAAGCTTCGCAATGGCCTCTGGCGCGCCGGAAACCGTGCCGCCGCCGCTGGCCGGGCCTACATGGCGGTTTCCGAATCAGGGGAGCTGGTGTTTGGCTACGGCGATCTCACCCCGGAACGCCAGGCGCGTTACCGCTGGTTCATCGGTGGCCTGCATGCCTTCGATCACACCGTCAGTCGTCCACCAGAGAGCTATCGCGGCGTGTACGGCGCCATGAAGCTCGCCGATGTGCGCATCGTCTACGGCTTGCGGGCCGATGGTCGGCTGGAGGTGATCGAAACCGCTGACGGCGTTCATTTCGATGATCTACGCCTACTGGTTAAGGCCCTGGGCTTCCAGGCGGCCTATCTGCCGGATCATGCCTCCAAGTCGCGCCTGATTGTTCCGGGTCGACGTCTCTGGAGCGAGGAGCAGGCGGTCTGGGTGAGCGGCGGGAAACCATCGATCACCGCTCTGCCCTTCATGTTGCGTGTCCTGCCTCGCTCCGGGCCTGCGTGAGTGCCTTGAACCAGGCCACATAAGCCTGCGGTCCATCGGGAATGCAGACATCCATGCGAAGGGGGTCTTCAGGATCACTGATTCCTTTTAGGGACCCATCAGCGAGGGATGGCCGGTCGACCTCGCCGCCGCTGCTGTCCACCAGGACCACCCGGTTGGCTTTGTCATAGCGGTCGCCGATCTCCTGGAGCAAGGTCAGAAAGCCCCTGTCGCTGCCGCCCCTCAGCCAACCGTTCCCGGAAGGACAGGGGGTTGAGGTGACCGTGTCTCCGACTCCCACCAGATGGGGCATTTGATCCGGGCTGATGCGCTCATGGCAGAGGCTCAACAGGGCTTCATGGTTGTGGGGGGCGGTGCGCACGTTGAAGTCATCGCCCAGGGGAGCGCTGCCGGTGCGGGCGGCGATGTGACGGTTAATCAGCACCAGCAGCCCCGCCTCTTTGATGGCTCCGCGCAGCATGAACTGGATGTCGGTGCTGCCCACATCGTTGGGTTCAGCCGGTTTCAATCGCTCTTGCCCCTGGGGATCTCGCCCCAGATTGGGGGCCACATGCAGGAAGAAGGAGTTACAGAGTCCCTGGTTGTCGGCTGCGGCCATCAGTGCATCCATCAGGGACGCGAGCATCGTCTGCAGCTCTCGCTGCCGGGTCACATCACCTGGAACTCTCGCGAACAGGCTGTTGAGGTTGATGGTCGGTGACACCTGAGTGTCGAGAATCGCCCGTTGGATCTCCTGCTTGAGCTCCCCAGCTGTCAGCTCCGGCATCAGTGCCGGCAGCCGCTCGGTCAGGAGCCTCTCCATGCGTTGCGGAACCTCCGCCAGAAACGCCATCTCTTCATCGCTGACCCCAGGGTGGCTGAGGCGGCCATAGCGGTCCTGTAGCTGCACACCTCCAGCTGCGAGGCCAGGGAGGTAGAGACCATCGCGCCCTGGCCGAACACGATCGCCGAGGGCCTGCTCCACCAGCCGGTTCACGCCACGACGTCCCTCATGTTCTCCATTGGTGAGCACAGCGAAACAGCCGTGCATCTGCGCCACACACTCCACGTAACCGCGATCCATCCTCCGGGTGAGTGGATCTTTCACGAGATCCATGCAGACGCCATCGAGGTCTTGCACGATCAGGAGGTCAGAGCTGGCGGCCAGCTCAGCGTTCAAGCAGTCAAGGCTGATTGATGTCATCGATTCAGCGCGCTCCCATGGCGATCTGATAAGCGGGGCGTTCGCGAACCCGCTCGATCATCGTCTGAATCACGGGGTATGGGCTCAGGTCAATGTCCGGGAAGAAGATCGGCAGATAAGCCAGGTAGGCCTGCACAGCACAGTCCGCTGCTCCCCAGCTCTGGCCCACCAGTGGATGGCCTGGGTCGAGTTGGCGGTTCAGCTCACCCATGAGGCGTGGGAACTCCCGCTCCCGGTTGCTGGGCACGAACAGGGCGATGGCCAGGGTTGCGTTAGCGAACAGCAGCCATTGGCTGGTGAGAGCCCGTTCTGCCGCGGAGTGAATGTCGCTGCTGTGCTGTTCTGCAAGATGCAGCAGGATCGCGCCGCTCTCAAACAGTTTCAGGGGCTGTCCATCTGGACCCTGGAGGCTGTCATCTTCCAGAGCAGGAAGCTTTCCGAACGGGTTGATCGTCAGAAAATCCGGCTGGCGGTGTTCTTGGGCCTGCAGGTCGAGCTCCACCAGGTTGTAGGGGATGCCCTTCTCCTCCATGTACCAGCGCGGCATGCTTGCTCTTGTCCTCTGTCCGCCATAAAGTGTGATGGTCATTGAGTTCTCAGGGATTCGTGAACAGCGCGTTTTCGGTTCGTCAAGCAAGCGTCAAGCGTTCGCTGGTGTGAATTCTGCCTAAAGGTTATGCCTGCTATTCACACTTCAATCCCAGTCGAGACAGGAATTAGCGTTTTTTGCTACGCCAAAGAGCGAGAAGGTTGGTTTGTACGTAAGTGGAACAAGTCTGAGCGTCGATACCGCATTAAGCGGATTGAAGGCGCAACAACACAGGAAGAAGCATTAGCAACGTTCTACAAAGCACTTGTTGCCTTCGAGCAAGCGCCACAACGCAATAACAGAAAGCGTTCTGAAGGAGCAACACTTGTTGAACTCGTCGAAGAATTTCGTATTTTTGAAGAGCAGCGTGTTTCTGCAGGATTAAAGGATTACAACGCATCTATTCGTCGTGTTCAGTCGATGAAGAAGATGCTTGAGTACTTTGAGGTGAAAGAAATCATCTACCCATCACAAATAGATGCAATAACTTTTGAGGATTATCCAGTCTTCAGAAAGTCAGCGATGAAGGCAACTCGTAAAACAGAGTTGAAGGATATTGGTGCATTCTGTCGTATGTTCCTAGTTCCTCGTGGTTATCTGACTAATGAGTTGGCAATGGGAAAAACCTTTCTACCTCGTATCAGAATTAACGATGATGAGTTAGATGCCAATCCTGCCATTACACCCAATGACTACAAGGTAATCAATACATACCTTCGTGGGGCATTCATTTCTGGTGCAACAACCTACAAAGGTGAGTACACAAGGAGGATGTTTTGTTGCTTCATCCATATCCTTAAGAACAGTGGTTGTCGTCCTTCTGAGTTGCTTGCAGTTCGTCGTAAGGACATTGAAATAACCAATCCACAACGCTTCAGTGAATCAAAGGAGAAATGGGAAGATGATTTCAAACTCAAACTCCATATCAGGAAATCAAAGACTGGTAAGAGACGTGATGTACTTTGTCGCAGTAATGCTGCATCTAACTTGCTTGAGTTTCTGAAGTTTCAAAAGAAGTGGATGAAGACTAATGGTTTCACATTCACTCCTAACGATGAGTCGTTGCTATTTGGAAAACCTGATGAACTCTTCGAGAAGACACTTGCCTATCGTCATCTTGATTCGTACTGGGAACAAGTGCGTATGGAACTCAAGGATAAACTAGAAGGTAATAGATTCAGTGAACGCAAATACACCATTTACTCATTGCGCTCAACCTTTATTGAAGACTGCATCACCGCTAATCTGGATGTTTATCTTGTCGCACGTTTGTGCGGTAACAGCGTTGATGTCATCCAGAAGTACTACGACAGACACGATGTTCTGAAACGTGCTGATGAAGTGCAGAAACTGCCAATTGGTAGAAAGAAACCTGCTAAACCAGAAACTGTGGATATAGATGCGCTCTAGAATCGCCTACATGGCGCTTGAAATATGCGACAGCATACTTACCCTATAAGCAATCCCAGAACCGCCTCCTTGCGCCTTCTGGATGTCTCTCACGCTCATTACGCATATGCCTACTAACAAGAACAAATTTAATACTTCTAAAAATACTAAAGATTGGTTTCCTTTTGCCAAGTATTTATTTATCACCGACAACCATCCGATACGACAATCTCAAGACAAATGCAGCAGTTCAATAGAAGCAATATTCAGTCAACAAGAACTAGAGCAAATCAATGGCATTACCAACTCGTTTCAATGTGACACAAGAGAAGCGATACGTATTGCCTTGTTTGAAGTCATTAAAGAAGCGCATACTGCATATGAAAAGACATACGAGAAAGCAAAATCTGGCAGTACTTACAAAGGACATGAAGGACGTAAAACTAAAAAGAGATTGACTCTGCCGTTAAGCGAGAAGCAAAATGCACTAGATACAGCGGCACAATTAAATATCTCAATCAAAGAGTTTCTTAGACTTGCTGTCATCTGGTTGGCAGATGGAATCAAAGAAGAGGCAATTACATCTCTTACTAACTCAAAGCGGATTGGTAAAGATGCTGTCGCCAAGCAATGGAGTAGGGAGAATAGGGATAAACCACCAAGTGAATCAGTCAAGAAACTGAAAGAATCGCAAAAAGATGCGGAAGCGTTATGGATGTATCAAGATGACTTGGAAAGAGTACATCAAAATCAAATATATCCAAGCACTGGCAATAATGCAGCTGATGAATTAGTACATCAAGAACTTGAGATCATGGACATAAAATGCAGTGCTGAAGGGGATTCTTGGTTTTTTGAGCATTTCGGTGATGGCAATGACGCTGATGGAATCGAAATACTTGTTCGAGACATGATGCGTAGTCTAGATGTTGACTACAAGACAGCAAGGTTGATGGTTCAAGATGAATTAGATGAGCAGGAAATGCTTATGAAAATGACTTCAAAGGAAAAACTTGAATTTCTAAAAAAGAGGAACGCCCCTAAGGCAGAAGATAAAGAAACTGCTGAAAGGCGCAGGCAAGCAATGTTGGAAGCAAGTCTTCGGTGGAAGGAGGAACATCCAACCACTTACTCCGACACTGATATTGATTATTGGAAGCGTGACTCCGAACAAACTAAGAGGATTAGGCAAGAGGAAGATTCAAAGGATGCTGAGGCATATAGGAATGATCCTTTGCTATGGGATGAAGAATCCGACAAGAGATGCTAACGACTGAAACTCGTTGCCATTACTAGATAATTAAGTTCACCCCCCTACCTGTTAAGGGATAACAAGCAAGTACATCCTTATGACTCAATTAGAACTGGCAAAAGAAACAGTCTGCTCTTCATTGATTAACTCTGTCGCTACGTGCGAAGAGATTATGCAGAAAACAGACGACACACAAGAACTACTCAAACTACGTAAGACACAAAAGAGTTACCTTTACAGACTTGAACTGCTGTGTCGGTAACACGAGTGAGCGTAGCGAGCGAGTGTTCCCAATAGACACAAACTTCTCCTAACTCATTCCTTACACATATACATAACGAACGAGCGAGGTGCGCAGCACCGAGTGAGTGAGTGTTCATACCTCTAATTATTAATACACATTCATGTCTAAAAATAAATACCAGCGTCGTAAAACGCTAAGCGAACCTACGTTCCCACTACCTAACAACATTGAACCTTTTCAAGGTGCAATCCAACAACCCACTAATCAATCAACAGACTTGGGTAGAGAGGATGCAAGACAACTAAGAGAAGCCAGTAATCCCAATACACGCTTCATCGACAAACCAAAGCCAACAACAAGCAAGCGTCAGCTGACTGATGCACTATCTCGCCAACAAGCTTTGATACGAGAGACACAACGTCAGGTGTTAGGTAGCAAAGCAGTTACACCATTGAAACCAGCGGGTAAATTCTTTGCTCCTACAGTTCCCTCAAATCCACTTGTCTTTAAAGGTGGAGCAGTACATTTTCAACCCACTGTCCGAGGAAGTATTATTACTACCTTTGCCGGTATTGCTTCAGAGCTGATTACTCAACCCGTTGCAGATGCAATTTCTAACTCCATCATTAATCCGCTGATTGGTAAGCTGACAGGTAAGGACATCCCACCTGTTGAGGAATTACGCCAGATCAATCAGTTTCGACAGGAGATTAGAGCGAAGGATGCAGAGCATAGTCGTCTTTATCAACAACGGCTTTCTGACGAGAGAATGTCTATTGAAGCTGGTGAAGCGCCAACTCCACCATCACTTCCTCTACCTACTCCAGAAAGCTCCAGAGAAGCTTCTAAGCCTTTCCCAAGGGTTTTGATGTCTCGTAGTGATTTGTCATCCTCTGACAACCATTTCAAAGTGGCTCCTAAACCACATTCAACATCTCCTAAAGATGACGAACGGAATCGTGAGTATCTAATACGTCGTGCTGCTCTTGGAGATAATCCAACTCAAGAAGAAATGGATGCAGTTAGAGACTATGGATTGGAACAGCATCGCAAGAACTTTCCTCGTCTCTATGCAGATCCTGCATAATCTGACGAGTTAGTTGACCTCAGTGAATTATTGATTAAGGTCATTATGCTTTCACTGTTCTTATGAATATTCAGATTCGTTCTCTTTGTCTTGCTGCGATTGCATGCACGGCATCATTTTCGCTTTTGCCTGCAAAAGCAGACTGGAACTTTTGGGCAGTAGACTATTCAGGTGATCCGACTATTGGCAATAGAATTTTTACGGTCGATTCAGAGACTGGATTGGCGACACTCCGAACAACGCGAGTATTCGCTAGTAATGGATGGCAGTCCCAGAATAGTTATGTAGACGAAAAGACGGGTGAACTTGTGATATACAATGCGGAAAATGGACTTGAAGCTTATGATCTGGCTACAAATTCTTGGTCCATTAAAGGTGCGGGTTGGACTGGCAACTACCAGAAGGTTTTTGAAAGACCACTAATTGTAGGCACGGATGAAGGAGGTTCCAGAATCGGTCTTGGTACAGCATCTATTATCGCCAACCCCAATGGAAAGGGAGTTTCTTCGGGTGATGGTCAAAAGCTGATAAGAGTTGAGCAGGATGGTGAGATTCATATTGGTGAAAATTCTCTTATCACCGTTGAGGAAAATGGAGTCCAAAAGCTTTATGCAAAAGATGCCAATGGCAATGCCATTCCGATCAACATTACTGAAGGGACAAAGCTTTTAATAGATGGTGTAGAAGTTACTCCTGGTGACAGTTCACAGGTAGAGGATAATCGTCAGAACATCTCCACCAACCAGAGGAACATCTCCACTAACCAGAGGAACATCTCCACTAACCAGAGGAACATCTCCACTAACCAGAGGAATATCGAAGCAAACCGTCAAAATATCAATGATCTTGGTTTTGGTGTCGCTGGTGCAACAGCACTTTCAACTGCGATGACAGCACTTCCGACTGTTGCAGATGACTCACCATTGTCTTGTGGAGTTGGAACTGGTGGATATAGCAGTCGTTATGCAATGAGTGTTGGTTGTGCTGTTAAGGCAAGTGAGCGACTTTCCTTTAATGCTGGCGGTTCTTATGTATTTGGTGGTGCTGCTGACTATGGGAATGGCTCTTTATCTAATGTGGCTGGTAGAGCAGGTTTTGTTTTCAAGTTAGGTGAGATCCAATCCTCATCTAAGGGAGATCTTCAAGCACGTGTTAAGGAATTGGAAAAAGCTAATCAAGCAATGCAAGAAGAGAACGCTGCAATCAAGGAGCAAAATGCTGCCATGCAATCTACTAATAAACAATTGATGGCTCGTCTCGAACGATTAGAAGCAATTGCCTCAGTCGTTTTCAATCAGAACTCTGTTGCGAGTAAATAATGATGCTCTTGGAGGCAATCCAACGCAAGAAGTAATGGATGCAGTTAGAGGCTATGGATTGGAGCTACACAGGCTCAACTTCCCTCACCTCTACAAAGCTTAAAAAATATCGCATAAATTTGTGAGTGCATTTACTATGCTTTGGTTGCTGATTTTTGCCCCCATACGGGTCTTCTAGGTTGGCAATCCTGTTTTTTGATAACAAGAAGTTGTTTTTCTTTGTTTTGGTTATGGATTGTTAGATGCTCTTGCTCTGAAATCTTTGACAAGCGCGCTGACAAGCAGAAAGCCTAGTCATAGTCTTCGTTCTCTGTGTTCAATAAAGACATAGATGTTTTGAAGACTGCTGGGTTTAGGTAATTGTTTGGGTGAATGGCAATCTGTTTCCGTTTGTCGTTCCTCAGTCAATAACGCTCACCAAAATGACTGACAAGCAAACTTGCTTGGACAAGCAAGAAACAAGCAGGGCTATCACCTCAAACCCATTGGTACTGCTATAATATTCATAACACCAGCGCGGCATCGAGGCGCGGGTGCGTTGACCGCCGTAAAGGGTGAGCGCCATGGAAACGCGTGTTTAGGGTGTCGGGGGATCATGGCCCCGAGGCCTCGCGCGCTGCCAGCAGCATGGATACGGCCCTGAAGAGCAACACCTTCTTTCCCCGCAGCCTCGATGCTGAGCCGATCAGGCGGCGCATCCTGGAGCTCGAGTCCGGCCGCGTCGGTTTCTACAGCGTGGGGCTGTATCCAGCCTCTCTCGCCTACAACTGCGCGATGCAGCAGGACGAGACCCCCAATCTCCTGCTGGCACCAAGGCCTGGCCGTGATCTGTTCGGGGCCTTCCCCCCAGCGGCCCTTGAGGGCATGGATCCCGCGCATGTCGACGCCGTCGAGCGCATGGCGAGCCATTTCAGCGAAGGTCAACGCCTGACCAACACCCTGGCCGACCTCCTTCAGCGCTGTGAACTGGTGGTGCTCAGCGCTAA
The DNA here is from genome assembly GCF_004332405.1 of Synechococcus sp. BS56D. Classification (NCBI taxonomy): domain Bacteria; kingdom Bacillati; phylum Cyanobacteriota; class Cyanophyceae; order Synechococcales; family Synechococcaceae; genus Synechococcus; species Synechococcus sp. BS56D. Next base: position 125,039 of record NZ_PHQU01000007.1, read on the forward strand.
CAGCAACCATGTGGAGGAGGATCTGGCTGAAGCCTGTCGTCTGCGAGAGGAGCTGGGTCGGGAGCAGGTGGTGCTGGCCTGCCTAGCCGGCTCCTTCAGCCATGACCACATCGCCAATGAGTCCTATGTGCTTTGTGAGAAGGTTCCGAATCTCGCGTTCTTCTCTGGCTTTCATCGCCATGGGGCCCTGCGCAATCCCCTCGACAGCTTCACGGCGAACTTCTGCCATCCCAATGCACTCACGGCCCTTCTCGGTGCCCGCATGCTGGACCGGCTTTCACCCAATATTCAGGTCTCTCCAGGCGTCCACAACATCGAAGGCCAATACATCAAGGCGGCCAAGAACATGTCGTCGGTCTTCGCCGGTTTCGGTTACAGCTTTCACCAGGACAACCCCGGTGTTTTGCCGACGTTGCTGACCTTATTGCTCGATCAGTGCCTTGATCAGGCCGCCACCGTTTCGATAGCGCGCCGGGATCGCCAGCGGCTTTACAACCGTCAGCCCTTTCCTCTCACGGAACTCGGCTACGGCGTGCAACGGATCGAAGCGGCTCTGGTGCGCGGTGGTGATATGGAAAAGGTGCGCGATCACACCTTCGCCCAGCTCACGGCCATGGTGGCCGATGTGCGCGGCAGCATGATGCTTCCGGTCTCGGGAAAACCCACACGCAACTTTCAGGCCGGTCAGGTTCTGGCGGAAAGGATGCGCAGTGAACAGCGCTGTCCCGCCTCGATGGAAGAGCTGGAGGGGTGGTGCGAGCAGGCCGGTTTACGCAAGGGAGGGCTTGAGGGGCTCAAGGCTTTGCGTTTCTGGCCTCAGATCGCCCGCAAGTACGCCATTCCCGTGCATGACGCCTCGATGTTGAATTTGCTCTACATGGCGATCTACGGCAACAGCGCCACCAAGGAGGTGGCCTTCTCGGTGATGACCGACAGCCGCGAACTGTCGAACTACTGCCAGGAGTCCGTACGTCCAACCCATAGCCGTCGCTATGCGGAGGCCCTTCAGAACCTCGCGCAGCCCGAAGCCATGGATTTGATGGTGAATGCGGTGATTGCCGACAACGCCCGTCGCCTAATCCGCGACGACGCAGTTCTGGACGACCTGGAAGCCACTGGTGAACCCCCCGCCTACCTGAAGGCGATGAACGTGATCGAAAACGCTCTCTGATTGTTCAGCTGCTGGGCAGGAGCCGTTCAGTTGTCAGTCAGTTCCACCACCTCATCGGCGATGGGGCGATAGGCATCGGGGTCACAGCTCATCACGATGACTTGCAAGCCCCGCTCGACGGCCTCCCGCAGCATGGAGAGAACAGCCTGCAGGCGATTGGGGTCGCTGTTGGTGAAGGCGTCATCGAACAGCACCGGAAGGCAGCCGTCATGGCCATGACGCAACACATCGGCAATCGCCAACCGCATGGCGGCATTCAGCTGTTCTTTCATGCCGCCGCTGAGATCCTCAAAGGCAAAGGCAAGGCCGTCTCGCTCGAGCCCAAGGGCTTCGAGCCCCTGTTTCGGGTCGTAGCCAAGTTGAACGCCATCGGCTCCCCGCCTGCCCTCTGGAGGCTTCGTCTGTCTGAGCAGCGGGGTGAGGAAGTGGTTGATGCTCAGGCGTAAGGGTTCCGTGTAGCGGCTGGAGAGATCGCTTCGGGCCTGTTGGAACAAGCTCAGCAGGTGACGGTGGGCCTCCACGCGCTGGCGTTCCTGTTGCTCCCTAGCTGTGCACTGGTCGAGCCGGGTACGTGCTTCCTCCTCGGCGCCATAGGGATCCGCAAGGCTGAGGGCTTCGCAGCGCTCCTGAAGAGCACCTCGCTGGGCGCTCAGCTCCTGCAGGCGCTTGCGCAGCAGGCTGTCCTTGTACTCCAGTTCCTTTCCGTCTAAGCCTTCCTCTTGCTCGAGGGGGATGAGGCGCTTCCGCAGGGCCTGCTCTTGCTCACGCAGGGCTTCCAAGGCCGGATCCAGTGTCGCGAGTTCGCCACTCTGTTCCACCACTTCGGCGCGCTGCCGACGGCGTGCCTCGGATGCAGCATCCAGGCGCTCCCGGCGCAGCCGACGCTGTTGCAACTCCTGGTCGCTTCTTCGCAGTTCCTGTTCTTGCTGTCGGCTTTGCTCCCTTGCCAGTCGCAAACTGTCTTGCACCTTCCGGTAGGTGATTCGACATTGCTCCAATGCCTCGCGCAGTGCCGCTTGTGCGTGTGTTGGAGAGGTGGTGGATGCTGACGGCTCCTCCTCCTGCGATGCCATGGGTTCCTCGAGGGCTTCCAGACGGTCTCGCAGGGTGGCGATCGCCTCAGCTGGATCCTTCGCTCCTTGGCGTTGAAGCTGTTCCCCAAGGAACCGATACTCAGCCTCGAGTTTGGTGCGTCGACGCCATTGCTGCTCAGCCTCAGCCAGGCTGCTCACCCCCAGGGCTTCAAGCCTTTGTGCCTGTCGCCGTTCTAAGGCGGTCCGCTCCTCCACCAGGACCTTGAGATCGCTCCCTCCCCCGGGGATGACTTCCAGTTCCACCGCCTCGCCGACTTGGAGCGTGAAGGCTTCGCTCAACAGCCGCTCCTCTCCGGTTTCAAGGGGACTGCCATCGATGCGAATGCTCTCTTGCGCCCGCAGAAGTTTCACCCGGGTGGCCATCGTCTCCTGACGGATGCGGAGGTGTTCAAGTTGCTTCTCTTGCGCCTGCAGGGCCTTGAGTTGCTCTTCGCTCAGGCTGATGGTCTGCTTCAACTGCTCCTGCACGGCCTGGAGCTGGTTCTGGAGGGATGATCGCGTGCGTTGCTTGCTCTCCAACTCCTCCAATTGCGCCGTCAGGTCCTGCCGCTCCTCCCGGCGGCGCAACGACTGGCCACGTTGTTCAAGGCTCTGGCGTTGCAGCTCGAGCTTCTCGAGCTCCACTTGCGTCTGTTCGTGCTGTTGGTGTTTCTGCTTCAACGCTCTTTCCATGGGCTCCAGGCCTGCATCGAGCTGCTGGCGTTCCAGGGCTTGCTGTTGTTCCTCCGCATCGAATTGCATCAAGGCGGTGCGATTGCGTTCCAGCCGTTCCCGTTTCAAGGTCAGCGGTTCGATGGCCTGCTGCAGGGAGCGTCGCTGCTCGAGGCGCTCGCGGCTTCGCTGCAGAGCTGGGAGCTGTTCTCGTTCAATCGTCTTCATGTCTCCGACGATTCGATCCAGCTCCTCGCTGCTGTCTTCGAAGTTCTGTCGCTGACGCCGCGCCTCCTCCAGAGTGTTTCGCGCTGCGCTCAGGTCCTGCTGGCATTGCCAGAGCAGGCTGTTTTGGCGCACGCCTCGGGTGCTGAGGCTGCTTTGAACAAGAAGCTCCAGTTCGTCATGGATTCGTTGATCCAGCGGAGATTGCAGCGCTCCTTCTGCCCGTGCCTCCAGCTGTTCAATCAGGGCATCGAGCGCATAGTGCTCCGGGCCGCGGCCGAGCAGGTCTTGACCGGCGTCTCCCTGCATCACCCAGAGGTGGGCCCAGCGGCTCGGCAGGATCCGGTTGGCCTGGCGACTGCCGAGGATCTCCTCAACGCCGAGCAGCGTTGCCAGGGTCTCCTCTGCTTCGCTGCCCAACAGGGCTGGCTGACCATCGGCCCGCAGTCGCACGCTGCCACTGCTGCCACTGAAGCGTTTCTGAACAGTCCAGCTCTGACCTCTTGCCTCAAAGCCGACCTCCACTAAGGGATGGCCGGCGTGGAGACGAGAGCACAGGGTTTGTACCGCCGCTCCCGTCGCGCTAGCCCGCAGGAAAAGACCCCGGTGCATGGCGGTGACCAGGGAGCTCTTTCCACTCTCGTTGGCGCCGCTGATCAAGGTGAGACCTGGGGCAAAGCTGAGTTCCAGATGGCGATGACGGCGCACGCATTCCAGGCGGCAATGGGTCAAGCGCATGGGGCCTCCTTCTGAGCCCTTGGGTTCTCACCGCTCTCCCGTTCGCAGAGACGATGCAGTTCACACAGGGCTGTCTCCAGCAGCGTGACCTGCTCGGGATCGTTGCTTCGCTCCAGCTCCCCCAGTAACTGCAGCGCCACAGCACTGAGCAAGGGGCCGTCTCGGCGATCCGTCAGCTCACTCAACTCCTCTGCTTGCGGCCTTCGATGGATGCCTTCCCCGCGGAGACGAAGGTGCAGCAACGATGGCTCCAACTGCTCGAGGCGCTGCGCGAAGGCCTGATGGTCAGCGAGGCTCAGCTGACCATCGAGTTCGAGCCTGATCAGATCCTTGCCCACCCGGCGGCCCACTTGCTGATCCAGCCAGTGCTCCAGTCGCTCCAGGTCGGTGTTGGAGTTGAGCTGCATCTTGAGGCCATGCCATTGGATGCCGGCGGTTCCCAGAGTCGTGACCTGGGGCGGCCTCTGCCGCTTCAGGTCCACTTGCAAGATCTGTCCGCGTTGCTCAGCGCTCGAGCGTGAAAAGCGATCGGGTTCGGGGGTGCCGCTGTACCAGCAGCGCTCGCTCACCTGATGGAGAGCATGCCAATCGCCCAGGGCGATGTAGTCGACCTCCCGCTCAATCCCGGGCCCGAGCCGGAGACGGTTGCTCTCTGCCCTGCCGCCACCTCCGGCTTCAAGGTCGTCATCGCCACCGTTGAAGCCTTGCACTGAGCCATGGGCCAGAACCACACGACTGGAGTCCGAAGGAAGGCTGCTCCAGTCGAGGGCATCGAGCCATGCGGTGGGGCTTTCGCCTTCGTGCTGACGCAGCAGTGGACAGGGCAGGACCACCAGCTCCGGAAGCTTGATAGGGCGGCGCTCCAGCAGAAGCTGTAGCCCGGGGCAGCGTTGCTGCATCTCCCGTTGCACGTCAGTTCGGCGCCAAATGCCACCAGCTCCCCCATGGTCATGGTTGCCGGGAATCACCAGCACCGGGCAGGGGATGGAGGCCATCACCTCCAGCACCTCCATCACCGTGGCGGTGGGGACGGCAGCGGAATCGAAGAGATCTCCTGCCACCAGCAGTGCATCAGCGTTCTGCTTCTGGGCGTGCTCCGCGATCCGGCTGATCGCTTCGATCCGCGCCTGTTGCAATCGAATCCGCTTCTGTTGGTCTTCCACCCAGCGGAACGGCTTGCCGATCTGCCAGTCGGCTGTATGCAACAGACGGGGCAAGGCAAGCCGTGTGCGGACGTGGCCCCATGCTGCCTGAGGTTCTGACCACTCGCCCCTGGTGTGGCGATGGAATCGCGCCATTCTCCGGATTGAGACGCATGCGATCACCCATGGCTGAAGGGGCTCTTCATCACGAATCGTCCCTGCAGCAAATCGCCGGGCAGTTTCACCCACCTGAGCGGATCGCTGGGATTCAGTCGCTTGGCAGCGGCAATGTCAATGACACGTTTCTGGTTCGGCTGGATGGAGAGGGTGATCCTCCGGCTTTCGTGATGCAGCGCTTGAACACGACTGTGTTTGCCAGGCCGGAACTGGTGATGGGCAACTTGCTCACCCTGGGTCGTCATGTGCAGCGCCGTTTGGCGTCCCCACCACCCGAACTCGCAGGTCGGCGCTGGGAGGTGCCCCGCGTGCTCGCCGCCCGCGGGGAGGCGGGCCATTGGGTGGAACACGATGGCCAGTTCTGGCGATCGATCACCTACATCGGAGCTGCGACCACCACGGATGTGATCCGTGATGCCAGCCATGCCCGTGAGATCGGCTACGGCCTGGGGATGTTCCACCACCTGATTAGTGACCTACCAGCGGGGGAGCTGGCCGACACCCTCGAAGGGTTCCACGTTACGCCAGCGTACCTGTCTCGTTACGATGCCGTGCTGTCTTGCCGCTCGGTCGATGGAGCGTCCGAGCCCAGGTTGCAGCAGGCTCTCGAGCATGTGGAGCGCAGGCGTGTGGGGGTGGATGTGTTGGAGGCCGCCTGTGCTCGAGGCGAGCTTCAACGTCGTCCCATCCACGGTGATCCGAAGATCAACAACGTCATGATCGATGAGAGCAATGGCCAGGCCGTTGGCTTGATCGACCTCGATACGGTCAAGCCTGGCCTGATCCATTACGACATCGGTGACTGTCTGCGCTCCTGTTGCAATGCCGCCGGAGAGGAAACCCTCGACCTCGCCTCCGTGCACTTTGATCTCTCGCTGTGTCGTTCCATCCTCGATGGCTATCTCGCCATTGGTCGCTCTTTTTTGACGGATGCCGATCTGCGTTATCTCCCCGATTGCATCCGCCTGATTCCCTTCGAGCTGGGTCTCCGCTTCCTGACGGATCATCTCGAGGGCGACATTTATTTCCGTACGGAGCGGCCTGAGCACAACCTCGACCGCGCGCTTGTGCAGTTCGCCCTCACCGAGTCGATCGAAAGCCAGTGGGACGCGATCTCAGATCTGGTCCAGGCATCGATCAGCGCCTGTCCTGTCCGCTCCTGACATGGCCCGCCATTCCGTGATGGTGCGTCAGGTGTGCTCTTTGCATCCCTTTGCATCAGAACTGAGTCCGACCCTCTCCATCCGTGTCGAGTTTGTCTGGAGAGAGTCCGGCCAGCTTGAGCTCAGCTTTGGTCTTCGCCCGTTGCTGCCCAGTGGCGATCTGGAGGAGCTCTTGTTACCCCCGCTCCAACCGACCCCTCAACGTCTGGATGATCTCTGGCAGCACACTTGTTTTGAGGCCTTTCTCGGTTTACCCGGAAGCCCTTGCTACTGGGAGCTCAATGTCTCCCCCTCCGGCGACTGGAACCTTTATGCCTTTGACGCCTACCGGGTGCGACGGGAACCTGTTGATATGCCGTTGGCTGTCGAACAACCACCCTCGCTCATCCTCCAGCGCGGCCTCCGCGATCTTCGCGGCGATATCCAGCTTCCCCTGCACCCCTGGTGGCCTCCAGGAGTGCAGCCCGAGCTCGGTCTTGCCATGGTGGTGGAGGAACGGGATGGTCGCTTGAGCACCTGGGCCCTTCGCCATCCAGCGGAGCAGGCTGATTTCCACGACCGTCGCGCCTTTCTGTCGTTCTGATCGCTGCCTTCAACCGGATGGCCCGTGCCCGTTCACGTCGTTGGTGCTGGACCCTGCTGGCGGCGCTGCTGATACCGGCGGTCATCGTCAGTCAGCGCAGCGGAGGGGGGGAATCCCAGGCCTCAAGGGTCGCGCCTGCCTCCCTGCCGGTGCTTCCCACCCACCCCGCTCTTCCCCGCAGTGCGGACGGTCGCCACTATCCCTTGATCCCGCAGGATCCCAGCGCGCTGGCGACGTTGCTGGAGGCTCTTGAGGCTGCGATCCGGGCGCCGGCGACACCGGATTCAGCCCTGCCGCGACTCGCCCATCAGCAGCAGGTGATCTATCGGGTGCTCTCCCGCGATCCCGCAAGGGCTCGACAGGTCCGCCAAGCCCTGTCGCCCTCCTGGCATTGGTTGTTTGATCAGCACGTCGCGGCCCGCCGGGAATTTCTGGCCATGCATCGCGGGCCGGCTGGTTCGACGTTGCCCGCATGGCGCATCCAGGCACCGGCCCCGGCTGAGCGCCTGCTCGAGGCGTACCGCAGTGCTTCGGCCAAGACCGGGATTCCCTGGGAGGTTCTAGCGGCGGTGAATCTGGTCGAAACCGGTATGGGTCGGATCGATGGGGTGTCGGTCGCCAATGCCCAGGGACCTATGCAGTTTTTGCCCAGCACGTGGGCGGAGCCAGGCATCGGTCGTGGCGGCAACATTCGTGATCCCTGGGATGCGATCCATGCCGCTGCTCGCTACCTCGTGCGTCGGGGGGGACTCAGCGATATCCGCCGCGGGCTCTGGGGGTACAACAACAGCAATCACTACGGAGAGGCTGTTCTGCGCTACGCCGCGGTTTTGAAGGCTGATCCGGCTGCCTACCGGGGCCTGTACCACTGGGAGATTCACTACGCCTCGGCTGCAGGGGATCTCTGGTTGCCCGTGGGCTATGCCCAGGCAAAACCGATTCATGTTCGGGACTATTTGCGTCGCCAGCCCTTCAGCAGCCCACCAACTACGCTGCGACCAACTGAGAACAATCCTGCGCGTGGCCAAGGAACTGACGCATCGGGGCGATGAGCTCAAGTCGCTTGGCTGGTCTGCCGAGGACGTGGCCCGTTATGCCGAACTGTGGGAGTACCGCCAGCGCTGGGGGGCGATGAACCTCGAACGGGAGGACCGACTCTTCCTTCGCAAGGCAGAAGCTGCCCTCCCGGCCATCCTCAGCGGCAAGGCAGCTGCCCGCAAAGGGCTTCGTGACAAGGCCTATGTGCGTTGGCTTCAATTCCATCTCGATGCCATGCAGGCAGCAGAGGCAGCGTTCGGTTTGCCTGATGGTGCCCAGGGTGCCTGGCCGATGTTGCTCGAGGAGGAGCTGCGCCTACTCGACTACTACCAACCCGTTCTCGGCCTTCCCGACACCCTGAAAGCCAAGGGCTTCGATTCCGTTCGCGAGGAGCTGGCTGAGATGGCCACCGCTCTTGCCGCCTCATCAGGTGAGATGCGCCAGTACGACTTCATGGCCGCTCTTGAGGCCCTGAAGGCCAAGGAATCGACTCGCTTCCGACCTCTGCGTGACCTGGCAGGAGATCAGCCTTATCCCGTGCTCCACGCCGATGCGCTGGTCAGCTTCCGGGATCAGGTCCGTGCTCGACTCACGCCACTCCTGCGGGAGACCTTGCCGTCTTTGGCCAACAGCGAGAAACCTGAACCGCCTGCCGATTGGAGTCGGGACCCCGGTGCCGGAAGCTAGAACAGGGATTCATTGCTCGACTGGCCTTGGCTTCGCATCGCTTCGAGACCCTGCAGCTGCATGCCGGACAGGCTCCTGATCCGGCGACCAATGCCCGGGCGGTGCCGATTTACCAGACCAGCTCCTACGTGTTCAATGACGCTGAGCACGGTGCCAACCTGTTTGGACTGAAGGAGTTCGGAAACATCTACACCCGTCTGATGAATCCGACGACGGATGTGTTTGAGAAGCGGGTGGCTGCTCTCGAAGGAGGTGTAGCCGCCCTTGCCACAGCGTCTGGTCAGTCCGCTCAGTTCCTGGCGATCACCAACTGCATGCAGGCTGGTAACAATTTTGTCTCCACCTCGTTCCTCTACGGCGGCACCTACAACCAGTTCAAGGTGCAGTTCCCTCGCCTCGGCATTCAGGTCAAATTCGCGGAGGGTGACGACGTCGCCAGTTTTGCCGCCCAGATCGATGCCAACACCAAGGCGATCTATGTGGAGGCGATGGGGAATCCCCGCTTCAACATTCCTGATTTCGCCGGCTTGTCCGCCCTGGCAAAGGAGCGTGGCATTCCTCTGATTGTTGACAACACCCTGGGCGCCTGTGGTGCGTTGCTACGACCGATTGAACACGGTGCCGATGTGGTCGTGGAGAGCGCCACCAAGTGGATCGGTGGCCATGGCACCAGCCTCGGTGGTGTGATTGTGGATGCCGGCAGCTTTGACTGGGGCAACGGCCGTTTCCCGCTCATGAGTCAGCCCAGTGCCGCTTATCACGGACTTGTCCACTGGGATGCCTTCGGCTTCGGGAGCGAGATCTGCAAGATGCTGGGTGTTCCCGCTGACCGCAACATCGCCTTTGCCCTGCGGGCAAGGCTTGAAGGGTTGCGTGACTGGGGCCCGGCGGTGAGCCCCTTCAACAGCTTCTTGCTGTTACAAGGCCTCGAGACCTTGAGCCTGCGTGTCGAGCGTCATGCGGAGAATGCGATGGCCCTGGCGTCCTGGTTGCAGGACCATCCCAGGGTGGCATCCGTCAGCTATCCCGGACTGGTCGGCGATCCCTATCACGCCAGAGCGAAGCAGTACCTCACCGGCCGGGGGATGGGCTGCATGCTGATGTTCTCCCTGAAGGGTGGGTTTGATGATGCGGTTCGCTTCATCAATGGTCTTCAGCTCGCTAGCCATCTCGCCAATGTCGGTGATGCCAAAACCCTTGTCATTCATCCAGCTTCCACCACCCACCAGCAGCTTTCGGAGGAGGAGCAGGCCTCCGCAGGCGTGACCCCCACGATGGTTCGCGTTTCGGTGGGATTGGAGCACATCGATGACATCAAGGCCGATTTCGATCAGGCCCTGGCATTGCTTTCCTGATCTGCGACCTCAAGGCGTGACCCCATGGCACTGATTCTTCCGCGCAGCTATCACAAGATCGCCGCGGTCGAACGCAACGGCATTTCCTGGATCGAGCCCGAGCTTGCCGAGCGTCAGGACATCCGGCCCCTGAGGATCGGCATTCTCAACATCATGCCCCTGGGAAAGCAGTACGAATTCAACCTGCTCCATCCCCTCGGGCTATCCCCTCTGCAGATCGAACCGATCTGGATCCGACTCACCAGTCATTCCTATAAAACCTGGGACCATCACCACCTCGATCAGCTCTACGTGAGCTGGGAGGAGGCCACCGCTCAGGCGCCCCTCGATGGCCTGATCATCACCGGTGCTCCAGTGGAGCATCTTCCTTTCGAGCAGGTCACCTATTGGCCAGAACTTGTGGATCTGATCGAGGAAGCCCGTCGCAGTTGCGCCAGCACCCTTGGGCTTTGTTGGGCCGGATTTGCCTTGGCGTATCTGGCTGGAGTCGACAAGATGCCGTTTGAAAAGAAGCTGTTTGGGGTGTATCCCATGCGCAGCCTGGTGCCGGGCCATGCCCTGATGGGAACCCAGGATGATCGCTTCTTCTGCCCCCAGAGTCGCCATGCCGGACTGGCGGATTCGGCGATGGAGGCCGCTCAGCGTCAGGGAAGGCTGCGCTTGCTCGCCCATGGCGAAGACGTCGGCTACACCATCTTCGAGACCACCGATCAGCGTCAGCTGATGCACTTGGGGCATCCCGAATACAACACCTCCAGGATCCTGGGGGAGATGGAGAGAGACCGGGCTCGCGGTGATGTGCCGCCTCCCGAGAACTTTGATGCTGATCACCCCCAGACCCTCTGGCGCTCCCATCGCAATCTGCTGTTTCAGCAGTGGGTCTGGTTCTGTTATCAGCGCGTCAGTCTGGCGGGCTGATGGGCTGCGCTTTTTCGTTGTAGAACACCGTGCAGCGATAGCGATCGCTTTCGCGCACTTGGATGGTGGTGCATTGGGTGTCGGTCACAGTGCTGCCTTGCGGCACCTGTTGCTGAGCCCGTTCGGTGGCATCCTGGGCATCCCAGACCGACTCCGCGGTGATGCTTCCCGCCACGAGGGCTGAAGGGGCAAGAAGGAGAAGGAGCAGAACACCAGCGCTCTTGCCAATCACCTGGTTCATCACGGATGCGCTGGTCTCGATCGCACGCTCGCTGGAAGGGCCCCGATTGAGCTCCCGTTCGAGTGCTTCCACACGCTTTTCCCTGACGCAGTGGCGACATCCGCCTGTGGTTTGGAGATGTTTTTCAGGTGTGATGCAGATCTGCTGCACAGGGTGTTTGCGGCAGAGAATTTTGATCGGGCTTTTGTAGCTCCGGTAGTGAATACCCGAATAATCGAACCGGTCTCCGAAGCGCTGACGCGCCCGTTCAAGGAATTCCTCTTCGGAGATTCGTGCCGCCATTTCCGAAATTTATCGGCCATCGCGGGCTTTTTCTTGGCCAGCTTTATTGCTTGTTACTCAGATGCATCGCCTGCAACAGGCTCTCCAAGGAGCTTGGCTCTGAGCACCGGCAGCAGATTGGATGGCCGATCCCCCTCTCGGAAGACAACACTCTGCGCCTGTTCCTGTGAATCCAGAGGCTCGATCCACTGTTTCTGTCGCTCACGGACAGAGCAATCGGCCTCGGATGGGTCGCGACCAAGGGCCTGGCGCTGTTGGATCCGGGTCGACGCCGTGGCATCACTGCATTGGCAGTGCAGGATCACCGTGGCGCGGTCCATCCGTTTCGCCAAAAGGCGCATCCACTCCCTCTCCCTGCGTCGCAGGAAGGTGGCATCCACGATCACATCAAAACCACTGCTCAGTAGGGACTCCACTAGCTCTGGGAGCCTTTGCTCGAACAGCCATGCTGTGACCTCAGCGCTGTAGGGGTCAGGATCCGTGCGCCAGCCGACCTGCAAGGGCAGTCGCCCGAAGGCCCTGGCGCGTTCGAGATCCGAGCGAACCCGCAGGGCCGGCAGCGCTCCCACCAGGAAGCGGCTGAGGGTGGATTTGCCACTGCCGCTCAGCCCATGCATCAATACCAGCCCTCCCTTCGCTGGTTGTTCCATCTGGGCAGCCCGCTCGATGTAGTCGCTCACTCTTCCCATCAACGTTGCATTGGGTTGTTGGTCCTGGCGCACGGCAGTGACCTTCGCCCGCACCATGGCCCGGTAGGCGAAATACCAGCGCCAGAGGTCCATGGCTCTGTAGTCACCACTGCACTCCAGCCAGCGGTTGAGGAGGATGGCGCCGGCTCCCGATTGCTGCTGCACCTGGAGATCCATCACCAGAAAAGCGATCTCACTGATTGGGTCGATCCATCGCAGCCCTGGGTTGAAGTCAATGGCGTCAAAGACCTCGAGCTTGCCGTCGGCTCGGCGGTGGATATTGCCGCAATGCAGATCGCCATGGCACTCACGGATGGCTCCCGCTTCGAGCCGTTGTTGGAACCGTGGGGAGAGTCGTTTGCTCTCCTGCTCAGTCCAGGTGCGGTGCCTGGCGAGGGCGGCGTGGATCGGCCCCTTGGGTGTTCGTTGATCCAGCACCAGCAGATTGGTCTGGACTGGTTCGATCACTGCCGACGCTGTGCCGAGAGGGCCTGTCGAGACCGCACAGGCTGCCTGATGGTGGAACTGGGCGAGGCTGTCGGCCAGTTCCTCGAAGCAGCTGTCCGGTAATGGTTCGTTGAGGCAGTTGCTCAGCAGGGATCTGGAGGGGAATTGGTGCATGCGCACCGTCGCTTCCAGCAGGTCTTGTTGGTTCCGTCGTGCTTGGTCGGGGTCGCAGGCAAGGATCCGGGCCGACTCCGCTGGGCCGACCACGGAGTCCACGGCGGCGTAAAGATCTGGGGCTAGCCGCCGATTCAGGCGTAGCTCCTCTCGGCAGTAATGCAGGCGTTGCTCAAAGGTGGCGGCCTGCACAAAGCCGAGATCGATCGGCTTTTTGATTTTGTAGGCCCACATGCCAGTCAGCAGCACCCAGGAGATATGGGTCTCCACCAGCTGCACTGATTCCACCGGATGGGGGTAGGCCTCTGGACGCAATAGGGCCTTGATCAGAGGCGGCTGCCCATCTGGGGTTTGCGCATCGGTGGAGTCAGCCAGCATGGGGGCGTCCAGCGCCGATTCCATGATGCTCGAGCCTTGGCATCTGCACCGCCGTTGGATGGAGGCAGAGGCCTGCATGCACTGGATGGGTCGATTACAAGCGCAGTTGCTCTGGGAGCAGCCTGTGGTTCAGGTGTATGGGCGTCGCCATCCCGTGCCCCGGCTGACGGTGTTCCTGGCAGACCAGCAGGTCTCCTATCGCTACAGCGGAGTTCTCCATCGCGGTGGGGGCTGGCCCGATTGGTTTCAACCTTTGCTGGAGAAGGTCAATGCTGCCTGCGGCACTGTCTTTAACGGCTGTCTGCTCAATCTGTATCGCCATGGTGATGACCGCATGGGCTGGCACGCAGATGATGAGCCTGAGATCGATGGCACCCATCCGATCGCATCGCTCTCCTTCGGGGCATCCCGTACGTTTCAGTTTCGCCATCGCCTCTCCAAAGAGCGCCGTGACCTCGAACTTGCTGATGGCGATCTGCTGGTGATGGCCCCTGGCTGTCAGCAGCAGTGGTTGCATGCTGTGCCGGTGCGGCGGCGGGTGCAGGAGGTTCGGATCAATCTCACCTTCAGGGTGTTCCGAACCACTGCAGCAGCCACCACCAGAGAGGGACGCTGATCAGCGCCAGCAGAGTGCTGCGCAGCACCAGCAAGGCTGCGGTGTCGTGTTCACGCTGCACGGCCTCCGCCATCAGCAGCACGGAGATTGCCGTGGGGGCAGCTGCCTGCAACACCAGCGCATCCCGACTGCTGCTGGCCAAGGGCAACAGGCGTGTGACCAGAAGCATTAGCAGGGGATAGAACGCCAATTTGGCGATCAGCGAGGCGCCGAGACCTGCTCTGGAGGCAGTGGCCTCGCCCCTCGGTTCGATCGCTCCAAGGCGCATGCCCACGACGGCAAGGGCCAGCACAATCACCACCCTGGAGGGAAACCACAGCAGTGCAGCGATGTCCGCTCGCCAGGGGGTTAGCTGAACCATCAGAGCGCCCAGCAGCCCACGACTGGCAGGGCTTTCACTGATGTGGCGTAACAATGAGACCAGGGTTCCAGCCTGTCCCTGCCCCTGCCTCCTCGCCAGCCAGAGGGGACCCAGTCCCCACGCCAGCAAGGTGGCACCGAAGTCGTAGCCGATGCTCACTGGAAGGGCTTCCTCCGGAAGCAGGGCTAGGGCAACGGGAATCCCGAAATAGGCGGTGTTGCCGACGCAGCTGCCCAGTTGCAGGGTCGGTGTGCCAAGCCCCAGGGCCTGGCAGCGCTGCTGCTGCGTGATGGCGAGCATCAGCAGGATGCCGAAGACGGCGATCGCGGCGTATCCGAGCACAGCCCAGTTCAGTCCGCTGCGAAGCAGGAGTCCCATCAGACTGATCGGCACTCCGAAACGCACCAGTGGCAAGGCAAGGGGCCTTGTCCAGCTCGGGTGCCGACGACCGATCAGATAGCCGAGCCCCAGCGTGGGTACGAGTTCGGCGAAGAGGCGAAGCATCCGCGATCAGCCGAACAGGGGTGATTCGATCTTGACCCACGCCCCCTGTGACAGACTTCAGATTGTCTACAGGTTGACCGATGCGTGCTGCTGGCCCCGTCTGCTCGATCCCTCGCCACTGGGAGCGGTTGGCGCTCAGTCTCAGTGACCGACGGGATCAGTTGCTCGAGCGCTTGGCACAGCAAGTGGAGGCCCTTCCTGCTGACAATGAGAGTTGGCTGAGCACCGAACGGGAGCTGATGGCTGCTGAGAGCGCCCTGAGACGCTTGCAGGCCATTTAGTGCTGCATTTGGCTGAGGAAGCGGCGACTGCGTTCCTCGCGGGCATGGTTGAAAAAGGAGGACGCATCATTGAGTTCCACCACCCGCCCGCGGTCCATGAAGAGAACGCGGTCGGCCACTTCCCTGGCGAATCCGAGTTCGTGGGTGACCACCACCATGGTCATGCCCTCAGATGCCAGGGCTCGCATGGCATCCAGCACTTCCTTGACTCGCTCGGGATCCAGGGCGCTAGTGGGTTCATCGAATAGCATCACCTCCGGTTTCAGCGCCAGGGCACGGGCGATCGCCACCCGCTGCTGCTGACCGCCACTGAGCTGGGCAGGGAATTTGTCTGCCTGCTCCGCAATCCCCATCTGCGACAGCAGGCTTCTGGCCTGTTGTTCTGCTTCCGGCCTGGCAATTCCCTGAACCCGGATCGGTGCCAGGGTGATGTTGTCGAGGATCGTGAGATGGGGGAAGAGGTTGAATTGCTGAAACACCATGCCCACCCGCTTGCGGATCCTGCGGATCTGCCGCTCATCCCCCTCGGCATCCAGGGGGATTCCGAGCACGTTCAGAGTCCCCGAATCGATCGACTCGAGACCGTTGAAGGTGCGAATCAGGCTGCTCTTGCCGGATCCTGAAGGCCCCATCACCACGAGCACCTCGCTCAGCTTCACTTCCAGGGAGACGTGATCCAGAGCCAGGGGCCCGTTCCCATAGCGTTTGCAGAGGTCTCTGGCCTGGATGGCTGTGGTCATAGCTCTATCGACTGGTCTCAAGGCGGCTGGCGAGTAGGGCCATGGCGGTTCCGACCAGCCAGTACACCACGCCAAGCCAGAGGTAGACCTCGAGGTGACGACCAATGAAGTCGGGATTCGCGAGCAAACTGCGGCTGATCCCAAGGAGTTCCACCAATCCGAGTAAGGCCATGAGGCTGGTGTTCTGCAGCAGGCCGATGGCTTGGTTGGTCAGTGCCGGCAGCGAGATCCTCAGCGCCTGAGGGAGCACCACCCAGCGCAGGCTTTGGATCGTGGTGAGTCCAAGAGCGGCGGCGGCTTCTCGCTGGGTGCGGGGGATGGCCTGCAGGCCCCCGCGAATGTCTTCCGCCACGTAGGCGGCAGCAAAGAGTCCAAAAGCAACCACGGCCCGGAGCACGCGGTTGATCTCCAGATTCACCGGCAGAAACAGTGGGATCAGCAGTTGCCCAAAGAAGAGCACGGCGATCAGGGGGACGGCACGCATCAGGTCGACGTAGAGGCGACTGCTGTGATGCAGCACGGGCCAGGGGCTATTGCGTCCGAGCGCGAGCAGGATGCCTAGGGGCAGTGCCAGAAAGCCACTGGCTCCCGTCAGCAGCAGGGTCAGGGCCAGCCCTCCCCAAGCACGGGAGGGAACGGCGGGTAGGCCCATCCCCCCTCCGAGCAGGGTGATGCCGAAGGGAAGCATGGCCAGCCATAGCCAGGGGAGCAGCAGCCTGAATACACCCCTGCTCTGTGGGCTGCGTTTCACCGGCAGCACGAGCGTGCAGAGGGTCAGGAGCAGCAACAGCAGCAGCCATAGGATTGGTCTCCAGCGTTGGTCCGCTGGATAGGTGCCGCTGGCGAACAGAGGCAGGTTGCTGCTGACGACAGACCAATCCGCTGCTGCTAACACCCAAGCACCGGTGCTCCAGAGGATCCAGGCGATCAAGATCAGGATCGCCAGGGTGAGGAGCGCATCGAACGGATGGCGGCGCAGGTAGCGGATCAGGCGACCCGATCGCCCCATCAGGCTTGCTCGCTCGGTGGTGTGGGGGCTTGGAAGTGGTTCAGGGCCGAGAGGAACAGGCCAACGCCAAACAGGGTGCCGAGGGCCCAGAGGCTGTCAGAGGGCCACTCGAGCACAAGCAGCAGGCCAAGAATGGCTGTCACGACCCCGTCAAGCACAGTCAGCCCTGCCGCTGGCCCCGCTGTCGTGGCTCCGGCCGCCAATTCCATCACCCCTTCGACAAGAAGCAGCACGCCTACGAACAGCGTCAGGCTGATTTCACTATCGATCGGATCGATCAGGACCCAAAGGGCGGCGCCGCAGTACAGCAGCCCGGTGAGCACTCGGAACAGCCGAGCTTGGCCACCAGCTTCGCTCCCAAGCCGGAGGAATTGTCCAACCCCGGCGGCGAAAGCAATGCCGCCGAGCCCGATGGTGAGCAGCGTGCCGGAGGCGAAGGGCAGAAGCACGGCAGCAACCGCAGCGACGACCAGCAACACACCAGCGATGCGACGTTGGGACCCCATGACCGTCGAGGGAAGAACGCCGGAAGCTTAACGGTGGCGAAGCGGTTGCATCACAAGGCGATTGAGAAGTTGCATGCCGCCATTGATCAGAAGGTTGAGAAGCAGAAAGCTGAGCAAAAGGAGCAGGAACCCCTCGATTGCCCGTCCTGTCTGGGTGATGGACGTGTCACTCACGGCATAAAGATCGGCATAGCCAACGGCGATCGCCAGGGTGCTGTTCTTGGCCAAATTCAGATACTGGCTGCTTAGTCCTGGAAGGATGGCGGGCAGGGCCTGTGGCAGCACAATCCGTCTCAGGCCCATGCCTTCAGGCACGCCCAGACTGCGAAAAGCCTCCCATTGCCCACGGGGAACGGCATCGAGACCACCGCGCACCACTTCGGCGATGGATGCGCCGCTGAAGACGGCTAGCCCGACCAGTACCGCACAGAACTCCACACTGAGGGGGACTCCCAGCAGGCTGATTCCCTGGTTGGAGAGTCGAAACAGGAGTGGCAGAGGACTCATCGAGTCCGGATTGGAGGGGAGGGCAAGAAAAGCGACGAAATACCAGAACAGCAGCTGAAGAAGTAAGGGGATCTGCCGAATCAAGCCCACATACAGCGCTGCCAGACCCCTGAGCAGGTGGTTGGAGCTGCGCCTTGCCGTTCCAGCGCCCACGCCGATCAGGGTGGCAGCCACCAGACCTGCGCCAATCACCTTCAGGCTGTTCAGCCAGCCCATCAGTAGGGCCCAGGCATAACTGTCGGATGGGCTGAAGGGCAGGGGATGTTCGGCCAGAGCGAAGCCGGCTGGACGGGTGAGCCAGCTGAAGCTGAGCCCCAGGCCAGTGCGAATCAGGTTGACGGTGAGGTTGTTCACCAAAACGCCCAGCAGCGTGAGAGCTGCAAGCAGCACCACAGCCTGTAACCCCCAGTGGCGAGGCCGTTTCATTGGAAAGGGGGAGCGATCATCACGCCACCGTTTGCGGCAAGCCGATTGGGACCGCGGGGGATCGGTACCTGGCTGTTGTCTCCGAGATGGCGGCTGTAGATCTCGCCATAGTTGCCGGTGCGTTCGATCACCTTCACAACGAAATCATCGGGGAGTCCAAGTTTTTCGCCCAGGCCTCCGTCCACCCCGAGAAACCGACGTAGGCCGGTGAGCTCAGGTCTGCGTTTGGCCTCCTCGAGACGATTCAGCACATTCGCCTGGGTGAGGCCTAACTCTTCAGCTGTGATCAGCGCGTACACAACCCAGCGCATCGCATCGGCGAGCCGCTGGTCTCCGCCAACGGACGCTGGGGCCAGAGGCTCCTTGCTGAGCACATCGTCGAGGATGCGATGGCTTTGGGGATCGGCAAAGCCGGAGCGAGCAGCAGCGAGTTGGGATCGATCGGAGGTCATGGCGCTGCAGCGGTCCTGCAGGTATCCCGCCACGACTTGGTTCAGATCCTGGTATTTGATTGGCTTGTAGCTGAGTCCTCTTGCTTCGAAGGCGTCATTGAGGTTCTGTTCGGTTGTCGTACCCGAACCAACGCAGATCGCTTGGTTAGCGAGATCTTCGAGCCGATTGATGCCACTGCTCGCTTTCACCATCAGTCCTTGTCCATCGTGGAAAACCACCGGTGCAAAGCTCAGGCCATTACCTCCGGCAGCATCGCGGCTCAAGTTGAAGGTCGTGTTGCGTGAGAGCAGGTCGATTTCTCCGGTGCGCAGGGCCGTAAAGCGTTCGGGGGCGGTCAGAGGGCGAAACTCAACGCGTTGATCACCTGGTTCATTCGCTTCGCTAGGGATGAAGGCAGCGGCAAACGCGCGACATAGATCCACATCGAGGCCGGAATAGCTGCCATCGGCCTTCAGAAAGCTGAAGCCGGGGATCTTGCCGCTCACGCCGCAGCGCAGTGAGCCGCGCTGACGAATCAGATCGAGTCGGGAGGCCCCACCTTCGCCGAGGGTGGCACAGGCACTCACCGTCATCAACAAGGCGAGCAGGCCGATGCGCTTGCGAGTGGGCATGGCGCGTCAGGCTCAAGATCCGAAAAGTGTCTCAGATCGATTGGACTAGTGGTCAGCTCAGTCCAATCTCCCTAGCGTCAGAATTCGACCGCACACAACCGCGGATGGGGAATCGCCGTTGGTTGCTTGGTTTGTTCACAGCCGTACAGGTTGGCTCCTTCCCATTGCCGGTGCTGGCCTGGGACGAGGGTGCACGCGGCCTTTACAACAACAAGATGGCTCTCCTTCAGGTGCTGAAGGACGGAGCCGCGCAGCGTGCCGCCGACAGTGGTGACGTGGAAACCCTCTGTCTGTTGCTGAGCATCGGCAATGACGTGACCGAACGCTATCTCTCGCGCCAGCCCAAGGACGCCCAGATTCGTGATCGACTGAAGACGATGCGCAGAGACTTGGGACGCTGCCTCAGCTTGATGCAGCGATCCCGTTGAACGGATCCGGGCGCCACGATGGGTGCAGTTGAGAGACCGCCATGGATTCTGATCTCACCCTTCCGCTGTTGGGCGGTGGATTACTGATTTTGATGATCGTGGCGGGCACGGTTGTGGTGCTGCTCAGACCGTCGGATACCCCTGATCCCGACTGAAGCTTGGTTCAGCCGTGGGCGTTCTCCGCTTGGCTACCGATCCGTTCAAAGAGGTTGAGGCTCTCTTGATTGAGGCCTTCCACGCTCACCTCGGAACCTCCCTTCTCCAGCTTGCGGATGAGCTGATTGAGGGCGCTGACGCCCGTCTGATCCCAGATGTGTGCATCAGAGAGATCGATGCTGATCCTGGCGGGGTGGTCGTGAACATCGAAACCCTGCAGGAAATACACCTTGCTGACGAAGAAGAGCTGACCGCTCACCACGTAGCGCCGCTCCTCAGGGCTGATCTGCTCGGCTTCCACACGAATCACTTTCGCCACTTTGCGGCTGAACAGAATGGCGGCAAGAGCAACGCCGGCAATGACTCCCAGGGCGAGGTTATGGGGGGTGGTGAGCATGGTGACGGCGAAGGTCATCAGCATGACCGCGGTGTCGCTTTTGGGAATCCGCGGCAGCTGGCGGAGTCCGGCGATATCAGCGGTGCTCACAGCGATGCTGATCATCACCGCGACGAGGGCTGCCATCGGAATCTGTTCCAGCCAGGGGCGGCCCAGCAGGATCATGGCCATCAGGCTCACACCAGAAAACAGAGTCGAGAGTCGACCGCGCCCACCGTTTTCAATATTCATGACTGACTGGCCCACCAAGGCACAACCAGCCATCCCTCCGAAGAGTGAGGACACGATGTTGGCGATGCCTTGACCGCGCGCTTCTACGTTTTTGTTGGAGTTGGTGTCCGTGCGTTCGTCGAGGATGTCTTGAGTCAGGAAGGTTTCCATCAGACCCACCAGTGAGATCGCCAGCGCGGTCGGCAACACGAGTCCAAACGTTTCCATGCTGAAGGGGACGCGTCCATCCGCAAGTGCTCCGAACGGCTGCTGAAGGAAGGGAAGTCCCTCTGGCAACTTGCCGAGACTTTGCACGGTGGGGATGTTCAGCTTCAGGCCAACGCTGATGGCCGTGAGCGCCACGATGGCCACCAGCTGTGCCGGAATCACCTTGGTGAGACGGGGAAGTCCGTAGATGATGACGAGCCCCAGGACCACGAGTAACCAAATCAAGGGCAGTTGGCTTCCATGGGGAAGCAGGGAGCTGCTGTGCTCGACCAACTGGGTTTCGCCGTAGTGAAGACTGATCCCCAGCTGGGGTAGTTGGGCCTGAACGATCAGAAGGGCCAGGGCATTCACGAAACCGCTTAACACTCCCTGGGGCACGAAGCGCATCTGATCAGCGAGTCGCAGGTACCCCCAGAGGACCTGAAACACCCCTGTAAGCAGACCGGCCACCAGCAGGTAAGTCAGGCCAAGGCCCTCACCTCTGGCGTTGCCGCTGGCAACAAGCCCTGTCATCAACAGGGCTGTGGATCCTGTGGCTGAGGTGATCATCGCCGACCGCCCCCCCACGAGGGCGATCGTGATCGAGAGGCAGAAGGCACCGAAGAGGCCCACTTGGGGGTCCACACCTGCGATCCCTGAGAAGGCGATCGCCTCCGGGATCATCGCGAAGGCCACCACTAAGCCCGAGAGCAGTTCCGGACCCGGCTGACTGAACCACTGCCTCATGACGGGGTCGCATCTGGCGCTGACCGTATCTCACAACCGTGGCAGCAGGGTGAGGGGATCGACGTCTCTCTTGAGTTCACGCAGCTGGGGAAGCCAGTCTGCGAAGGCCGCTTCCAGTTCCCGTTCATGCCAGGGCAGATGGTCATGCAATTGGGCGAGATGGACCCCTGGGCAGAGAGGGAGGAGCTGGTCGCGAACGGCTTCAAGCCAGTGGAGACTCCTCTTGCGTGCCTCTGCATCACCAGGAGTCCAGGCGGCTGTGATCCAGGGTTTCCAGAGCGCTGTTCTGTGCACAAAGGAGCTGGCCTCTGGCCTGACCTGCGCGGTGCACCCTCCCAGTTGCTGACCGGCAAAGCTGCAGCGGTGATCCGGTCGGTTTCCCATGAGTGGGACCAGGGTTTGGATGAGCTCTTTGCTGGCGTCTCCCCAGGCAGGGCCTAATAGACCCAGAACCTCCTGATCCCTGGCGGTTGGGCGCTCCGCTGATTGGGCAAGCTGTCCCAAGGCCGGCAGGGCCGCAAGCCCTGCCAACTGGCTGGCTTGGAGCGTTTCTATTCCGCCGATCCTGTCGTTAAGCCATCCTTCCAGGCTCATGACAGCCGCTCGGTCTTGGCTTAAGGCCACCACCAGCACTTCAATCCTCTCCGCCCAGAACCAGTGCAGGGCAATGCCTTCGGGCCAGTGTTCAGCCTCCTGGATCAGGGTGATTAACTGCTGGGCGCTGACTACGCCTCTGCCGATCTGCAAGGGCTGCAGGGGGGTGGTCATCATCGAGATCGATGTGACGATCGCAAGGAAGGGGGCGGCTCCGAGCAGCGCTCGCCACTCCTTGGTCTGACCGTGTTTTGCTGCGCAGAGATCAAAGCGTTCGCCGCTCCCCCACACGCCGCTGATCGCTTGAATGCGATCGATGGCAAGACCTTGGCTGCGACTGAGAGGACTGATCCCCCCGGTGAGCCAATAGCCAGCACCGGGTAACCCCGATAGACCTGTGGGCAGTGAGCGCTTGTGAGCGTTCAGAACCGTTTGCACCTCGGCTGTGGTGAGACCGGTCTCCACTCGAACCGTGCCGCTGTTCTGATCCACGGCAATTCCTCTGAAATGCCTGCTGAGGTCAAGGGTCCAGTGGCCCGGAGCTGAGCAACGGCTTGAGGTTCCACCACTTCGCACCAACAACGGGCTTGGGCTCAAGCCCTGCTTTAGAAGGGTGGTGAGCTTCTCCGGTAAGGGCTGAAGAATGCGTTTGTTCGGCTCCTTGGTCATGACTAGCGATAGGGTCCGGACAGGTGTTTTGCCGTTGTGACCCCATCGTTATCCGAACTGAAAGCCCAGGGCTATGGGGTGCTGATTTGCGGCCATGGCAGTCGCAACCGCCTGGCGGTGGAGGAATTTGCCCAGCTTGCTGAAGGACTGAGACCCAGGCTGGCAGGCATTCCCGTCGAGCATGGCTATCTCGAATTCGCCAAACCGATCCTGCGCGATTCCCTTGATCGCTTGCGGGAGCAGGGTGTGCAACGGGTACTCGCCGTGCCGGCGATGCTCTTCGCTGCGGGCCATGCCAAGAACGACATTCCGTCGGTGCTGAACACCTACAGCGCTGAAACAGGCCTCCCGATCGATTACGGGCGAGAACTTGGGGTGGATCGGCTCATGATTGCAGCGGCTGGGGCCAGGATCCGTGAGGCCCTGGATCAGGCCAGCTCCCTGGCACTCTCCGACACCCTCTTGGTGGTGGTTGGCCGAGGCTCCTCCGATCCCGATGCCAACTCCAATGTGGCCAAGGTCACGCGCATGTTGGTGGAGGGTTTTGGCTTCGGCTGGGGTGAAACGGTCTACTCCGGCGTCACATTCCCCTTGGTGGAACCTGGTCTCCGACATGTGGTGCGACTCGGTTTCCGGCGGATCGTCGTCTTTCCTTATTTCCTGTTTTCAGGGGTGTTGGTGAGTCGCATTCGCCAGCACACGGATCTCGTGGCTGCGGACCATCCGGAGACGGAGTTCCTCTCCGCCTCTTATCTGGGGGACCATCCACTCGTGCTGGACACCTTCCTGGAGCGGGTCGCCGAGGTGCTCGGTGGCGAGGCTGTGATGAACTGCTCCCTGTGCAAATACCGCGCCCAGGTGCTTGGTTTTGAGGATGAGGTGGGGCTTGCTCAAGCGAGTCACCATCACCACGTGGAGGGGCTGACCGATGGCTGCGACCTCTGTGAGCGTGAGTGCACCGGTGCCTGTCAGCCCGACGGTGTGCCGCTTCCGCTGGGCATCTCAGCCAGCTCCCACGACCACAGCCATCAGCACGGCCATAGCCATGGGCATGAGACCAGCCATGACCACAGCCATGGCCATGACCACAGCCACGACCATGGTCATCACCCCTACCCCCACGCGGAGCACCCTCTTGGCCCCAAAACCCTGCGCTCCGGGGCAGCTAAATATGAAGCGAATGATGCGGAAACCTGAAGCAATCACCATCAAATGCGTCAGCTCAACCATCTCAGTCTCGAGTGGGTCCCGCGAGACTCTCGGGGATAAGGAGGGCTTATCTTTCCTCCTCGGGACTCCTTTTGGAGTCGTTTTCCACAGCTTTGATCCCGTTTTCCACTGATCCTCCTGGTTGTTCCCAGTCGCAACCTCGCCGTTGTGGGTTCTGGGTTTTGTGACCGGTGTTGCTTGACATTGCGTCGCCTCCGCCTAGGGCGGGGGCTTTTTGATTGGCAGGGCTCTAGGTGAACCCTGTTGCCGCAATGAGACTCGCTTGAGATTTGGCTGGGTTGTTAGGGAGTGTGATCTTTTGACTGGGTCCCCTGTTTTGTGGCTTCCTAGATGGGAAATCAAACCGACGCCAGAGGCGCTGCATGGATAGGAATCATCTGGAACGTTGTGTTGTGGAGGCAGGCGTTTCCGGAGAGGGCTCGGCCCCAGCGAGCTACGTCAGCATGGAGGCGGAAATTCCTGAAGTTCTCTACCGGGGGATGAAGGAGTTCATCGGAGCCCACCCCAATTGGGACCAATACAGGGTGATGAGCTCTGCTTTGGCTCATTTCCTCTTCCAGAACGGATGTGAGGACCGTGCTGTCGCAGAGCGGTACCTCGACGATCTGTTCAGTCGTTCCCAGGCCTGACGGCTGCGAGGCAGGCCCGTCTGGTAATCGCCAACATGGTCAGCGTTGGGCTCTGCCAGGCGGAGCTCGTCCAGCAGGCGCCATCCACCACCAGCACATTTGGGCATCGCCAGAGGCGGTTCCAGCGATCCACGACACCCCCCTCTTCTGTGGCGGCCATCGCTGCGCCTCCGACTTCGTGGATGTAGTACCCGGGTGGTGCAGCTCCGGCTCCAAGGGCCGCGGACCGGCGCAGCAGAGGCTCAATCAGTGGAGCCTTCACCAGGTCGGTGAGGGGCAGCATGCGTCCACCGGCAGCGCTGATCGCTTCTCCCATGCTGTGGTGCATGTGTTCAACCATGGCTTGTTCGTTCGCTCGCCAGTGGCAGTCGATCGTCACGGTTGGGGAACCCCAGCGGTCCGGGGGACCAGTGAGTGTGACTTGATTTCTTGGATCCGGTAGGACCTCTCCGTGGCCGATCAGGAAGCCCAGACGATGCCCTGGAATCCGCTTGAGCAGCGCTGGAGGATCGAATCGATTGATGGCACCCCAGAGTCCATAGCCTCTGAGCACCCTTTGGCCACCTCTCTGGGCTAACTCCTGTCCGAAGGGAATGAAAAAGCTGCCCGCGCCTGAAAGGGCCTCTGGGCTTCCCGACTTGCCCGGTCCACAGCTCGGCATGGCGAAGAATCGACAGGTGGAGACGTGGTCCATGAGGCGCTGGCCCAGCCGGCCAGATGGATCCACAAAACCATCGCTGCTCTGTTGCTCTTCCGACTGCAGCAGCAGACGAACGGTCTGAATCGTTGAGGCGCAGAGCACGATCAGCTTGGCTTCCAGCCTGAGGCGGGTGCCATCGCTCCGATTCACGCAGATCACTGCTTCGGCTCGGTCGCGACTGCGGTTGAGTTCGAGCCGTTCCACTCGCTCCCCGCAGAGCAGTTCGACCCGTCCGCTGGCTAGTGCCTCCTTGAGGCTGCTGCCAGGGCTGCTGGATCGAGGCCAGGCCCCATCCCGCTTGCGGTTATGGGGGCCGAAGCCGCGCGATGGCATCCACGGATAGCCAAGCTCTTTCTGCACGCAGGAGGCGAACTGCTGCTCCTCAGCGGTGGAGGGCAGGGGTTCGGTTGCCCAGCCATCGGGGACTTGGCTCAGGCCATTGCGGGCCCCGTGAACGCCCAGTCGTCGCTCGAGCTCGGTGTAGTGCTCGTCGAGATCCTCGTGCTGGATCGGCCAGTCGAGCCCCGCGCCATCCCGTTGGCTGGCCTTGAAATCAGCATTGGAGAGCCTCAGCGTGATCCCCCCCCACGTCAGGCTCCGCCCTCCTATCTGGTCACCTCGGGTCCAAAGAAACGGCCGATCGGGTGGATGGCTGTAAGGGTTTTCCTGTTCGTCGATGAATAGATCAGGGTTGTGTTTCCAGTAGCCCGGATGCTGGCTCTGGCGACGATGTCGACCGCTGCTCAGCCCGGCCAATCGGCGCAGCATGTTCTGTGGTTCTGCTCCCAGCGCCTGCTTGGCATCCAGTGAGGGCCCCGCCTCGATCACGAGAACTCGTAGGCCTGCTTCCGCAAGGGTGAGGGCCGCAACGCCGCCGGTGGCTCCAGAGCCAACCACGATTGCCTCCCAAGGGCGAAGCTCCACCTCAGATCTGGTTAATCCTTGCCTAGTTCTACTCTCCTGCCAAGGAATGCTCCTTTTGGCTGTCAATCCTTACAAGCGGAGTGTTGCGCTTCAGCAAGAGCGAAACCGTTGCTGACCAATAAAAAAGGGGCCCTGTTGGCCCCAGTGACCATCAATGTTCTTGATGGTTTTAATGATGTGGTGGCGGGGGGGAGATTTGAACTCCCGACCTTCGGGTTATGAGCCCGACGAGCTACCAGACTGCTCTACCCCGCGTCGACTTGTTCATCATACAACTTGGTGTTGAAGGACACTGGTACAGCAGGATCTCTTCAGCCTTCTTGAAAGCGCAGGGAACCCTCAACCTCGAGCTGAACCCCTGGGCTAATGATCAGGACCTGCTCCTCGAGCTCTTGAAGCCCCGTTGGTGTCAGCCAGTCCAGCTGCCTGAGCAAATGCAGTGCCACAGCCTGTTTGGCGCGACGGCTGCCGTCTTCAACCTTGATCGCCACTCCAAGCCCCTCACCAATCCGGCTAAGGCATTGAACGCCTTCTGCCCCTCCTTTGCTCAGCACCTGGCTGTGGGACCGGCGCATTAATTCGGTATCAAACCGACCTTCGCCTGCCACGAGGTCAGGATGGGCCAACATCGCCCTGGAAATCTGTTCGAGCTCCGTTCGGGTGGAGGCGCCGAGGTGGGCATAGAGCAAGGCCATCTGGGCTAGTTGCAGGCGCAGTGTTGGCGCTCCACAGTCGTCTCGTGCTGCCACCATCTCCGCCGAGGGCAGGCCCAGCAGTTCAGCCACCCGCCGATGGATCTCCACCTGGATCGGGTGGTCACCCTGGAGATAGCTCTCCGTTGGCCAGCCCATCTTCCGGCAGGTGGCGAGGAAGGCAGCGTGTTTACCGGAACAGTTGTGCTCTAGAGGGCTGCTTGCACCCTCCGGCACTGGACATTGCAGCTGGCTTGCATCCAGTTCCGCATTCCAAAGCAGTCGGAAGGCCTCCCGGGCATGGGTGGGAGTGCCGGCATGGGACGCGCAGCTGATCGCCAGACCCCGCTCCCCGCAGTTGAATTGTTCGGCTGCACCGCTGCTGAGCAGTGGCATGGCCTGAAAGGGTTTGAGCGCTGAACGAATAAAGGTCTCGTAATCAGCGCGACCTGCCCGCATCAGAATGCGGCCGCGATGGTCGCAGACCACAGCATGAACCCGATGGATCGACTCGAGGCTGCCGCCCCGTTTGAGGCGCACCTCAAGCGGGGATGGGCCACTGCTGGAGAGGCCGCCACTGCCAAATGCTGCGGGTAAGGCCATGGCCGACGGCACGGAATGCTTCAGAGAGCCTGGCAGAGACTGGCTCCAAAGAGCAGAAGCCCTGTGATCCAGGCCATGGAGCGGGCCAGGCGTCCGAGGATCGGTCGGACTTCGTGTCTGGCCATCAAGAGGTCACGCTCTCTCCAGGCCAGCGGCTTCTCCCAGACCTGACCGTCATACCAGCCAGACTCCTCATATTCGACCTGCTCAGCGAGCAAGCGTTTGTGCACGTAGCTCCAGCCAAGCCACTGGCGCATGAGCAGCAGCATTGGAAGCACGAGGGCAGCCACGCTGCCGGCGGCAATCAACCGTGGCAGATCATTCCTGAGCGTCCAGCTCCCACTGGCGACAAGGAGGGTGAATGGAACGCAGAGGAACCAGCTGATCAGCAGAGCACGGCCAAGTCCACGAGTTTCTTCGGTTGGCCAGGTGAAGAACCAAGACCTGGCGAGTTGCTGAAACTCCTCTTGGGGACGTTGTTCTGGAGGAACTGGACAGGCGCTGGTGCTGGCCATCGTTGGATTTCGGTAGGCCTGGATCGAAGGTCGAGGATCAGCTGCCCTGATCCGACCCAGACGCTACGAAGCTTCGCCGTTCGCCGTGACCCCAGAAGGCTTCGAGGTCGTAATAGCCCCGCTCTCCGGGTTGGAGGATGTGCACGATCAGCTCGCCGTAGTCGAGCAAGGCCCAGCGCCCCTCATTGATCCCCTCCTTGCGGAGGGGGAGGCGACCGGCCTCAAGCTCAAGGCGGTCTTCGACAGAACGAGCGATTGCTCGCACTTGCACATCGCTCTGCCCACCAGCGATCACCAGCCAGTCGGCCAAGCTCGAGACTTCATCCACCCGAATCATCTCGATGTCGGTGGCTTTGCGGTCATCACAGGCATCCGCCGCAAGTTCCGCCAGCTGGTGACTGTCTAAAGCCGCCACTGCGGAATTGGCTTCATCCATAAACGTTCTCGCTGCTAACAGATTGACGTGAACCCTGTTGCTGGGCCATTTCAGCCCTTGCCTTCCCTGCACTCTTGCGCAGAGCCTCAAGCCGATCTTCGTAGAAACTGCGCTTCTTCTTCTTGCGGGTCTGCTCGATCAGATCTTTCAGAGCTCCACCCAGGCTTTTGTAAGCATTTGGAACGCTGTATCCAAAACGGCAAGCAAGATCGATCGCCCGCTCGTCAGCGGCGATCGCATCGCGCAGACGCTTCTCAGCATTGTTCTTGAGGTACAGGCGGTAGCCGGCGAAGCCGGAGAGACCAAGGGCCATCAGCAAGAGAAGCCCGTCCTGAACCCACAACTCTCCAATGGCGCCCCCAAGGCCAATGGCGAGGGCCGCCATCTCCCAGCCATCCCTGGGAATCGTGTCGTTTTGTACACGACCGACTTCGTGCCAGAAGAGCAGGTTGCGGTGATCGAGAGCCAAGTTGTCCCAGGCTTCGAGATCCACCTGGATCTCCACCTCATCCCGGCCAATCTCTTCCAGCGTGATGAGTGGAGGTTCTACGGCTGCTGCCGCCTCCACGAACACCCAGCTCTGCATCTCCGGGGGCAGCAGCCCCTTCAGGCGCTGGAGCTCGCTCATGATCTCAATTCTGCTTCCAGATCCACTCACGCTAGCGACTTGACCCCTCAGTCAGGCCCCGCTGTGAAGTGGATCCCTCCGATGAGGGTCGACAGCATGGGAGGCTTAACAGGTTTGCCTATCTCCAGAGGCCCATGCCCCGGCGGTCTGATCTGCGTCGCATTCTGCTGCTGGGTTCAGGTCCGATCGTGATCGGTCAGGCCTGCGAGTTTGATTACTCCGGCACCCAGGCCTGCAAGGCCCTGCGGGCCGATGGATTTGAGGTTGTTCTGGTCAATTCCAACCCCGCCTCGATCATGACCGATCCGGACATGGCGGATCGGACCTATGTCGAGCCTCTGACGCCTGAGGTGGTGACGCGGGTGATCGAACGAGAGCGACCGGATGCCCTCTTGCCAACGATGGGCGGTCAGACCGCCCTCAACTTGGCTGTGGCCTTGGCTGAGAACGGAACCCTGGACCGTTTTGGGGTTGAACTGATCGGTGCAGATCTGCAGGCAATTCGCAAGGCCGAGGATCGTCAGCTCTTCAAGCAAGCCATGGAGCGGATCGGCGTGAAGGTCTGCCCCTCAGGCATCGCTTCAAGTCTCGAGGAAGCGGATGCTGTTGGCGCAGCAATCGGCAGTTATCCACGGATCATTCGACCAGCCTTCACTCTTGGGGGCAGTGGTGGCGGCATCGCCTACAACCCAGAGGAATACGCGGCGATTTGCAAAAGCGGCCTTGAGGCCAGCCCTGTGTCGCAAATTCTGATTGAGCAGTCTCTTCTCGGTTGGAAGGAATTTGAGCTCGAAGTCATGCGGGATCTGGCAGACAACGTTGTGATTGTCTGCAGCATCGAAAATCTGGATCCGATGGGTGTGCATACCGGTGACTCGATCACCGTGGCACCGGCTCAAACCCTGACCGATCGGGAGTATCAGCGGCTGAGGGATCAGTCGATCGCGATTATTCGAGAGATCGGTGTTGCCACCGGCGGCAGCAACATCCAATTCGCCATCAACCCCGCCGATGGCGACGTGGTGGTGATTGAAATGAATCCTCGCGTGAGCCGTTCTTCGGCTCTCGCCAGTAAAGCCACCGGGTTCCCGATCGCCAAGATCGCTGCTCGTTTGGCGGTGGGATACACCCTCGACGAAATCCTCAACGACATCACCGGTAAGACGCCGGCTTGTTTTGAGCCGACGATCGATTACGTCGTGACCAAAATCCCACGGTTTGCTTTTGAGAAATTCCGTGGTTCCCCTGCGGTGCTCACCACGGCGATGAAATCCGTGGGTGAAGCCATGGCCATCGGTCGCTGTTTCGAAGAATCGTTCCAGAAGGCGTTGCGATCTCTTGAAACGGGGCTTGCTGGTTGGGGCTGTGATCGTTCAGAGCCGTCCTTCACGTCCGCTGAACTGGAACGCAGCCTGCGCACACCTTCTCCAGATCGGATCTTGGCTGTGAGGTCAGCGATGGTTGCCGGTCGCTCGGATGAGGAGATCCATCAGCTCAGCAAAATCGATCCCTGGTTCCTGGCCAAGCTGCGCAGGTTGATCGAAGCCGAACAACGACTTCTTCAGGGCCGCAGCCTCGATCAGATCAGTGCAGAGTCGCTCTTGGAGCTCAAGCAGCTTGGCTATTCCGATCGTCAGATTGCTTTCGCTACCAGCACCAAAGAACTCGAGGTGCGAAGTCGGCGGGAATCCCTCGGGGTGATCCCTGTGTTCAAAACGGTGGACACCTGCGCGGCCGAATTTGCCTCCACGACTCCGTATCACTATTCGACCTATGAGCGGCCGGTCCAGAGGCTCTCAGCCGATGGCGCCCTTGAGCTTTTATCGCCGGCATCTGAGGTGCTGCCCGAGCAACGACGCAAGGTGATGATTCTTGGCGGTGGGCCCAATCGGATTGGGCAGGGAATTGAATTTGATTACTGCTGTTGCCATGCCTCCTTTGCAGCCCAGGAGCGTGGCTTTGCCACGGTGATGGTGAACAGCAATCCAGAGACGGTCTCCACGGATTACGACAGCAGTGATCGTCTCTATTTCGAACCGCTCACCCTCGAAGATGTGCTCAATGTCATTGAGGCAGAGCGGCCAGAAGGCGTGATTGTTCAGTTTGGTGGCCAGACCCCTCTCAAGCTGGCCCTGCCGTTGCTCGATTGGCTGGATAGTCCTCGGGGCAGAACGATCGGTACCCGGATTCTCGGCACCTCACCAGCCTCGATCGATCGAGCTGAAGACCGGGAACAGTTCGAGGCGATTTTGCGTGAGCTGGAGATCCGTCAACCTCGCAATGGCCTCGCCCGCAGTGAGGAAGAGGCACGTCGTGTCGCAGCGTCCGTTGGTTACCCCGTTGTGGTCCGCCCTTCTTATGTGCTGGGTGGGCGCGCGATGGAGGTTGTCTTTGATGAGTCGGAGCTCGATCGTTACATGGTTGAGGCCGTGCAGGTGGAGCCCGAGCACCCTGTACTCATCGATCAATACCTTGAAAACGCGATCGAGGTGGATGTTGATGCCCTCTGTGATTCCAGCGGACATGTTGTGATCGGAGGACTGATGGAGCACATCGAGCCGGCGGGAATTCACTCCGGTGATTCCGCCTGCTGCTTGCCCTCTGTGTCGCTCGGGGCTGAGGCTCTCACTGTCATTCGTCAATGGACCGAAGCGCTTGCTCTCGCCCTTCAAGTGCAGGGTCTGATCAATCTGCAGTTCGCCGTTCAGCGTGATGCCAACGGTGAGGAGGTGGTTTACATCATTGAGGCCAATCCAAGGGCATCGCGCACGGTGCCTTTTGTGGCCAAGGCCACTGGTCAGCCTCTGGCCAGGATCGCTACCCGCCTGATGACTGGAGAAACCCTCGCGGATGTTGGCTTAGTGGAGGAGCCCAAGCCACCTCTCCAAGCGGTGAAGGAGGCGGTACTGCCTTTCCGTCGTTTCCCTGGCGCCGATTCCCTTCTGGGTCCTGAGATGCGTTCCACCGGCGAGGTGATGGGCTCCGCTGGCGGCTTTGGGATGGCCTATGCCAAGGCGGAACTGGCTGCCGGTGATGGGCTCCCAACGGCCGGCACCGTGTTCCTCTCAACCCATGACCGGGATAAACAGGCCCTGGTTCCCGTCGCTGCACGATTAATTGAACTGGGCTTTCAGCTCACTGCAACGGCCGGCACCGCCAAGGTTCTGAGCGCCGCAGGCTTGCAGGTCACCCCTGTGCTGAAAGTGCATGAAGGTCGTCCCAACATCGAAGACCGGATTCGCTCCGCCGGGGTTCAGCTGGTGATTAACACCCCCATTGGTCGGCAGGCGGCCCATGACGACCGCTACATCCGTCGAGCAGCGCTCGATTACAGCGTGCCAACCGTCACCACCCTGGCCGGAGCGCGGGCAGCGGTGGAGGGGATCGCCGCCCTTCAGCAGCAACAGCTGGAGATTCATGCCCTTCAGGATGTGCATGCTGGCGCGACTGGCCGTTAGGGTCCAGTTCAGCGAAGACGTTCACCGTGACCATTGCCACCACATCCCTGCCGGCCCAGGGTTCTGACTGCCGCGACGCCTTCCGTGCTGCCTACGAGAATCGCTACACATGGGATCCAGGTTTCCCCGGTTACGAGGGGCGCTGTGTCTGGATCCAGGCAGAGCGCACGGTCGAGGGCTCCTTCAAGGTTGGTGCTGACTTAAAGGCCGCTGTTGAAGGGGTGGATGATCCTGAGGTGGCGAAGGCGATCAACTCCCAGCTCTGGGAGGTGGCGATTCATCGGGTGCGGCGCAGTTTTGATCAGGTGCATGGAGAGAACACCTTCACCGCGGGCGACAACAGTGCCGAAGGGCTGGAAGTGATCGTCGGTGGCAAGAACAGTGGAGATCGCTATCGCATTCGTGATCGCGTGGTGACCATGGTCCATCGCCACATTCATGGAACCGTGGTGACGATTCACACTGGCTCCATCACCGAAACCGGTTCTGGTTATCTCAGTCACACCTACACCAGTGCCTATGCCGATCCCGCCACCGGTGCACCGAGGGGAGGCCTGAGCCGTTTCACGGACACTTTTGCCACCCTTCCGGGTTCTGGACTCTGGGTTCTCCGGGAGCGGGTCGTAGCTGTGGAGGCCCATGGCGAGACTCCCGCCTCCGAACAGACCTTCCGCTTCCTGGATTGCCAGGTTCTTCAGGCAGCTTGATTGCTCTTCAGGATTTCTTCGCTTGAATCGACAGATCGTCTGATCGCAGCAGGACCTGTCGCAGCATGGAGTTTCTGAACACGCTGAACGGATGGGTCTGGGGGCCAATCACCCTTGGACTCATCGGGTTCACCGGCCTCTATCTGATGGTGGGGTTGCGGTTCATGCCCCTGCGCCGCATTGGCTTTGCTGTGCGGGCGATGGTTGATTCGATCCGACACACCGAGGGTGAAGGCGATGTGAGTGCGTTTCAGGGGCTGATGACGGCTCTGGCAGCCACAATCGGCACCGGAAATGTGGCTGGTGTTGCCACAGCCATTGGTGTCGGTGGTCCGGGTGCTGTGTTTTGGATGTGGCTTGTGGCCCTCCTGGGTACGGCCACGAAATACGGCGAGTCACTTTTGGCTGTGCATTTCAGGGAAACCGATGCGCTCGGAGAGCATGTCGGTGGGCCGATGTATGCGATCCGTCACGGGCTTGGGCGCCACTGGGGCTGGCTGGCCACCGCCTTCGCTGTCTTCGGAACCCTCGCCGGCTTCGGGATCGGTAATGGGGTGCAGGCCCATGAGCTGGCCAATGCTCTGGATGACTACGGCATCCCTGCCCTGGCCACCGGGGTGGTGATGGCCGTGATCACCTTCGCTGTGATCATTGGCGGCATCGAGCGCATTGGCCGGGTGGCCGCTGTGGTAGTGCCGTTCATGGCCGTGCTCTATGTGCTCGGTGCCCTGGTGATCTTGCTCGGCCATCTGGCGGAGATTCCCTCTGCTCTGGGGCTGATTCTTCGTGATGCCTTCACTGGCGAGGCTGCGGCTGGAGGTGTGGTCGGGGTGGTGATTCAAAAGGGCATCGCCCGAGGTGTTTTCTCCAACGAGGCGGGGTTGGGTACAGCTCCGATCGCCCAGGCCGCTGCTCGCCCAGGTGATCCGGTACTTCAGGGAGCGGTGGCGATGCTGGGCACGGTGATTGACACCTTGATCATCTGCACGATGACGGCTTTGGTCATCGTGATCAGTGGTGCCTATGGCGAAGGGTTGGCTGGAGTTGATATGACCAAGGCCGCCTTTGCCTGGGGGATCCCCGCTGGCGATCATCTCGTTGCAATCGCCACCATGCTGTTCACGGCCACGACGATCCTGGGTTGGGGGTATTACAGCGAACGCTGCTTGGAATTCTTAGTTGGCGTGGGTGCTCCCCTGCGGATCTTCCGCTTCGTTTGGGTTGCCGTTGTGGTGATTGGTGCCGTAGCCACCTTTGAGACCGTGTGGACCGTCGCCGACATCCTCAATGGTTTGATGGCCCTTCCCAATTTGGTGGCTTTGTTGCTGCTGTCGCCGGTGGTCTTCCGACTCACCGGCGAGTATCGATTCAGTTCTCGTCAGGAAGCGGAGTGACGCTCTTGAGTCGTTCATTCAGCTGCATGGCCATCGACTGACGACCCACGGCCAAGACCTTCAGGGTGTCTTCGTGCATGCGCAGCTGGGCATCGGCCACCTGCATGCCACGGACGAGTTCCTTGAGCTCATCGGGAAGGGCATTGAGGTCGTAGCGCTTGCCCTCAAAGGTGAGCACAGGGTTTTGATCGTTGATGTCAGTCATGGAGATTGTTTTTTTCGCACGGGACTGTACCACTTGTTGCGTTGTTGTTGTCAGGTTGGAGAGTTGCTTTCTCGCTTGCTTGCCTCTTGAAAAAGAGCATTTGGAGAGTACCAACGGTGCTTATTGCCGTGAGCTCCCAGCCGTCTTTGCCTAATTCATTAAGAAAGTTTTGAAGTTGAAGTGCAGGATGGTTGCTCGATGAGGTTTTAGGGGTCGGACTGTATTGGGCTGGGAACTCGCGTTGTATGAAGTCAGGGCTAAGTGATCTCTGGAATTTTTGACTCGCCGCTTCAGGATTTCCTGTTGCAGTTTTTTGGTTTTTTTCCTCGTTTACATTGAGATGAATGACGCGATATTCCCAGGGTCGTGTCGCTGCTGCTTCGCCTTTTACATGTTGATTTGGTTGTTCGTTTGGTGTGCTCATCGTATTGCTAGCTATTGAACGTTTTGTTTGGCCTCTGTTTCTATTATTGATGAGTCGCGGATGAATTGGCGTTCACAGAGCTCCCTGTAACGGCCACCCTTCTGCATCAGGGAGTCATGGCTTCCCTGTTCAGTGATCCGACCCCGTTCCAGCACGACGATTGAATCGGCCTCTTGCACGGTGGCCAGTCGGTGGGCGATCACCAGAACGGTGCGTCCGTTCATCGCTTGTTTCAGGCCCACCTGCACGGCAGCCTCGGCCTCGGCATCAAGGGCGCTAGTGGCTTCGTCCAACAGGAGGACGGCCGGATTGCCAAGAACGGCTCGAGCGATGGCCACCCGCTGCAGCTGGCCGCCGGAGATGTTGGTGCCTCGCTCCTCGAGTCGGGTGTTGTAGCCGTCAGGTAGCCGGATGATGAACTCGTGGGCATTGGCCAGGGTGGCGGCTTCGATCAGTTGCTCCTGGCTCGCCTCCCGGCCGAATCGGATCGCTTCGGCAATCGTTCCAGAGAAGACGCTGCTGCGCTGAGGAACCAAGGCCACCTGTTGACGCAGCTCCCTCGCCCGAACTCTGGATAAGTCCTTGCCATCAAGAAGCAGTTGCCCTTGTTGAGCTGTGTTGAAACGCAGCAGCAGTGAAAACAGCGTGCTCTTGCCTGCTCCGGAAGGGCCCACGAGTGCAACGATCTGTCCGGCCTCGATCCTGAGGCTCAGATCATCAAGAACTGGTTGACCAGGCGTGTAAGCAAAAGAGATCCGATCCAAGGTCAGCTGGCCGCTGGGGCGTCCGAGCTCAAGTGCGGGAGTTGGATCCGGCGCTTCGGATGGCTCTCGCTCGATGGCACGTAACCGACGCAACGACGCTTGACCCTGCTGAAATTCGTTGTAGTTCGTGGTCAGGTGGGCAATCGGATCAATCAGCACGATCAGCCCTGTGAGATAGCTGCTCAAGCCCTCACTGTTGAGATCTCCATTGCTGATCCTTGCTGCAGCAAGCACGAGCACTGTGGCGATGCCGAGGACTTCGATGATTCCGACAACGGGATGCTGAAGGGCCACCAAGCGGTATGTGGTGTAGCGGGCCCGGCGGTGCTGATCGATCTCCTGCTCGAACCGTGCCTGCAGCCAGGGTTCGGCTGCAAAGGCACGCACCAGTGGGAGTCCTTCGATCGCTTCTCCGAGCAGCCCTGCGAGCTCGCTGACTTTCTTCTGGCTTCGTTCAGTTGCAGCCATCACTCGCGCACCAAACAGGCTGATCAGCCAGGCGATCAATGGGGCAAGCAGCACGATGGCCATCGTGAGCTTCCAGTCAAGCCAGAGCATGTAGCCGAGCACGGCTACGAGCTGCAGGGCGCTGGGGATGGTGTCGTGGAGGGTCTTGTAGATGACCTCACTGACCCGATCAGCATCTTCGGTGAGTCGGTAGGTGAGATCCCCAGCGGAGAGTTTTTCGAGGGCACCCAGTTCCACCCGTTGCAGCCTCTGAAACAGGTCGCTGCGCAGAGACTGGCTCACCTGGAGGGCTGGTCCGGCCAGAAGAGAGTCCTGCAGAAACTGGGCCAGCTTTTGGACGAGGAAGACCACCAGCACCACGCCGAGCACGGGAAGCACCACGTCAAGCTGGCCCGAGCCAAGAGCGGGGATCAAGCGGCCCACCAGGTTCATCAGCAGGGGCCAGCTGCCGACGAACACCGCCATGCTCAGGAGCCCCAGGATCAGCCGGCGCAGGTGGGGCCGCAGCAGGGGGAGCAACCTGCGGAATCCGGCTTCAGAGGGTTTCAGCATCGCGCCACACTATCAATGGTGATCCGTTGCGTTCGATGTTGATGAGGCTGGATCAATTCCTCAAATGGCAGGGCTGGGTTGGGACTGGAGGTGAGGCCAAGCTGCGGATTCAGGCTGGTGATGTGTCGGTGAATGGCGCCATTGAGACCCGGCGCGGCCGTCAGCTGCAGCCTGGTGATCGCATCAGAATGGGCGCCGATGAGGCCACGATGGAACCCCAGCAGCAGGTCGGGCCGTAAGTTGTCTGCTGCTGAGCTGCAGAGGACGCAAGCGTGCGCAAACCGGTGATCGCTGGCAACTGGAAGATGCACATGACCTGTGCCCAGGCCAGGGACTGGATGGCAGCGTTTTTGCCTTTGATCAGTGACACCCCGGATGACCGCCATTTGGTGGTGGCGCCACCGTTCACAGCGATCTCCACGCTGTCAGACCTCAGCAGGGGCTCGAAGCTGGAACTCTCTAGTCAGAACGTTCACTGGGAGGGTGAAGGGGCTTTTACAGGTGAGATCTCACCCAGCATGCTTCAGGAGCATGGGGTGACCTATGCCATCGTCGGCCACAGCGAGCCACGCAAATACTTCAGCGAGAGCGATGAACAGATCAACCATCGCGCCCGCTCGGCCCAGTCCCATGGACTGATCCCCATCGTGTGTGTGGGTGAAAGTGACGAGCAACGCACTCGGGGCGAAGCCGAGCGTGTGATTCGCAGGCAGGTGGAGCAGGGGTTGGAGGGGCTGGATCCCGCAACGCTGGTTGTTGCTTACGAGCCGATCTGGGCCATTGGCACCGGCAAAACTTGTGAGGCCAGTGAGGCGAACCGAATCTGTGGCCTCATCAGAAGCTGGGTGGGATCCCCCGATCTGATCATTCAGTACGGCGGGTCTGTGAAGCCGGCGAACATCGATCAGCTGATGGCGATGAGCGATATCGACGGTGTGTTGGTGGGTGGTGCCTCCCTTGATCCTGAGAGCTTCGGCCGCATCGCTAATTACCAGACCACCTGAGTTGAGCATGCGCTGGCCTAATGGCTGGGGGCGGCGTCCCGCTGTGATGGGCGTGTTGAACATCACGCCCGATTCTTTTAGTGATGGAGGCCGTTATTTCGACCCCTCAGCGGCTCTCTCCCAGGGGCAAGCGATGGTCAAGGCAGGGGCTGATCTGTTGGACCTTGGTGCTCAGAGCACCCGTCCCGGAGCGGAAGAGGTTGGAGCCAGTGTCGAGATCGCAAGGCTGATCCCTGTGCTCAAAGCCCTGCGTGACCGCTGCCCTGAGCTGATCCTGTCGGTGGACACGTTCTTAGCGCCTGTAGCTGAGGCGGCCCTTGCCGCCGGTGCCGACTGGATCAATGACATCAGCGGTGGGCGCCGTGATCCCGGGATGTTGCCTCTGATCGCTTCCACCGGTCGCCCTTTTGTGTTGATGCATTCCCGCGGCGACAGCCAGACCATGGATGCGTTGACGGACTACGGAGTTGAGGGTGTGGTGCAGGGTGTGATCAGAGAGCTTCAGATTGATACGGAGCGGGCGCTTGCAGCAGGGGTGACACAGGATCAGTTGCTCTGGGATCCGGGCCTTGGCTTCGCAAAGACCACGGAGCAAAACCTTGAGCTCATCAGGCACCTAGAGCGACTCACTGACCAGGGGATCCCCGTCTTGCTCGGACCATCGCGCAAGCGATTCATCGGGGCTGTCCTTGACGAACCCAGGCCTAGAGCTCGCCTATGGGGTACGGCTGCAGTGTGTTCTCGGGCTGTGTCGGCCGGTGTGGCGGTGCTGAGGGTCCATGATGTTGGCCCGATCCGCCAAATTGCGGACATGTCCGCTGCCATCAGGCCGGTAAAGGAACACCATGTCACCACTCCTAACCCTTCTCTTTGATGGCGGCTGCCCGATCTGCGTGCGTGAAGTGAATTTTCTGCGACGACGCGATCGCAAAGAATTGATCCGTTTCGTGGCTATCGACAGTCCTGATTACGAGCCATCGCTGTGGGGTGGGATCACCTACCGCCAGGCGATGAGCAGGATTCATGCGATCGAAGCCGATGGAACGGTTCTGAAGGATGTGGCGGTGTTTCGCAGCGCCTACCGTTTGATCGGCCTTGGCTGGTTGTATGCCCCAACCAATTGGCCCGTGATAGGCCCAATCGTGGATGGAGTGTATGGGCTGTGGGCTTCCCAGCGACTGAAACTTACAGGCAGACCCGATCTCGACAACCTGTGTGGCTGCCGAGACCGGGAGTAGCGCCAGACCCCTTAAAGGGGGGACTCTTCACCTGAAGAAGGATCCGAGCAGGAGTGGATCAATCGCCGACGTTGACGCCTTCGATTCGATCTTCCACTTCCTGATAAAGCTCCTGAAGTTGCTGGATGTTTTCATCGGATGTTTCCCAATAACCACGCCCGTTCACTTCAAGCAGTGTTCCGACAATCCGACGGAAGCTGTGAGGATTCAGTTCCATAAGACGCTTTCGCATCTCAGGATCATTGATGAAAGTCTCGTTCGCTTCTTCATAAACGAAGTTGTCGACTTGGCCTGAAGTGGCACTCCAGCCGAGGGTGAAATTGAGGCGCTTGGCGACTTCTCTCACGCCTTCATAACCTGAATTAAGCATGCCCTCGTACCACTTGGGATTGAGAAGCTTCGTGCGTGAGTCCAAGCGGATGGTTTCACTGAGTGAGCGAACCTGGGCATTGGCTGTTGTGGTGTCAGCGATGTAGCTCGTGGGAGCCTTGCCGTCGTCCCGGAGACCCTTGATGAGATTGGTGGGGTCGCTGTCGAAATAGTGGCTGACATCCGTAAGGG
This sequence comes from Synechococcus sp. BS56D, assembly GCF_004332405.1. Taxonomy (NCBI): domain Bacteria; kingdom Bacillati; phylum Cyanobacteriota; class Cyanophyceae; order Synechococcales; family Synechococcaceae; genus Synechococcus; species Synechococcus sp. BS56D. Next base: position 164,746 of record NZ_PHQU01000007.1, read on the forward strand.
AGATTTCAGCAGAATCAAGGTTCTGGAATGTCACATCAGCGGTCTTCATGACCGATTCAAAAACCTCGCGTTTTTGATTCATTTCACCGGGATTGTCGGCATTGAATGCGAAGGTCTTGCGGGAGAGATACATCTCTTGTAGTTCTCCCTCTTCTTCCCAGGTGCTGTTCTCAACAGCCAGGTTCACATTAGAGCTGTAGCTGCCGCTGGCATTGGAGAACACCCGGCAGGCTGCATCACGAAGGCTTGTGCCTTCCTTCTCAGCCTGCTCGAGAGCGTGTTTCCGAACAAAGTTGTGTTCGAGAGGCTCCTCTGCTTCTGCCGCCATCTTCACGCCCTGATCAATCAGTGCCATTTGGTTGATGAACAGGTCGCGGAAAACACCCGAGCAATTCACCACGACGTCAATACGAGGACGGCCCAGCTCCTCAAGGGGAATCAGTTCGAGCTTGTTCACCCGTCCAAGGGAATCGGGCACAGGACGAACACCAATAAACCAGAGAATTTGGGCCAGGGATTCGCCGTAAGTCTTGATGTTGTCAGTTCCCCAGAGCACGCAGGCAATCGTTTCAGGCCAGGCACCCTGTTCCTGTTTTTGACGTTCAATCAGCTTGTCGACAACGCCCTTGGCGGCTGCCACGGCAGCTCTGGTGGGGATCGCCTGGGGATCAAGGGCATGGATGTTTTTGCCGCTGGGCAACACACCGGGGTTGCGAATCGGATCGCCTCCAGGCCCTGGCAGGACGTATTCCCCATCCAGAGCTCGAAGCAAGCTCAGCATTTCCATGTCAGCGCAGACCTGTTCGAGACAGAACCGCAGGTAGGCAAACAGTTTGTCTAGCGCGACTGAATCAACGCTGGTGAAACCAGCACTGCAGCAGGCTCGTAGCCAAGGCGTTGGCAGCTTGAACCCGAAACGGGTCAAAAGATCCAGAAGCCAACCAAAATTGCCGCGCAGGTTCACGCGTCCATCCAGGCCGGTCAGGGACCGCACCATTGCACCAACCGCCGCTCGGGACGTCTCGGTAATGGTGCGGTTCAGCTCAACGTCAGCAAGGACGCCATCGTCGTTGCCTTTGTAGATGTCTTCAATTTTGCGACCGAGTGCTTCGGCGAGTAGGCCGGGAAGTGAGCGGATCTCTTCTTCTTCACGTTCAAGTGCAGCGATATTCACAAGTGTTGCTATCGCTTCTTCGGCCGTCGGTGGCTTGCCGATCGTGTGCAGTCCGCAGGGGAGCAGACGGCTTTCGATCTCCATCAGCTGCCGGTAGACCGCGCCGACTACGGCATCTCTGGCCTCCAGGTCAAGACCTGCCGCATCCTCTCCAGGAAGCTGCACGTCTTTGTCAAGATTGCACTGACGGGCGGTTTCAACGATTGCGTTGACGATCTGAACGCCACGGCCGCCTTCACGGAGCTGTTGGTAGGAGCCAACGAGTTCACCGAGCTCCTTGAGTCCCTTGTAGAGCCCAGCATTTTCAGCCGGTGGGGTGAGGTAGCTGATTGTGGAGGCGTACCCCCTGCGCTTGGCAATCGTTGCCTCCGAAGGATTGTTGGCTGCGTAGTAATAGAGATTGGGAAGTGCGCCAATCAGGGAATCCGGGTAGCAGCTTTCGCTCATACCCATCTGCTTTCCTGGCATGAACTCAAGGGAGCCATGGGTGCCGAAGTGGAGCACAGCATCGGCTTTCCACACCTTCTCCAGATAGGTGTAATAGGCGGCAAAGCCGTGATGAGGGCTTGCACTGCGGGAGTAAAGAAGCCGCATTGGATCACCTTCGTAGCCAAAGGTGGGCTGAACGCCGACGAACACGTTGCCGAAATGGCGGCCATAGATCAGAAGGTTCTGACCATCGCTGTTCAGGTTTCCGGGTGGCTTTCCCCAGTTCTCTTCCAGTCGCTCGGAGTAAGGGGTCAGACGCTCGTACTCCTCAACGCTCATCCTGTGGGCAATAGAGAGTTCAGGTGCACCCTGCAGGGCCTCGGGATCATTAATGACCGCCTCCATCAAGCTCTTCGAGTCACGGGGCAGGTTCTGCACGTCGTAACCCTTTGCCTTCATCTCCTCGAGAACCCTGTGGATCGAGCTGAAAACATCGAGATAGGCCGCCGTTCCGACGTTGCCTTTGTCGGGGGGGAAACTGAAGACCGTGATGGCGAGTTTTTTGTCCTTGCGTGGCTTGATCCGCAGGGATGACCAGCGGATCGCTCGCTCGGCGATGGCATCAACGCGATCCTGAAGGGTGTGCGCTTTACCGGTGGCATCGTCACGACCGGAGAGCACGATGGGTTCAATCGCTCCGTCGAGCTCGGGAATCGCGATCTGAAGGGCAACCTGCACGGGGTGGAGGCCGAGATCACTGTCTTCCCATTCCTGCGTTGTCTGGAACACCAGGGGGAGCGCCACCATGTAAGGGCGGTTCAACCGCTTGAGGGCATCAATGGCTTTCGGGTGATCCTGACGGGCAGGACCGCCGACGAGCGCAAAACCGGTGAGTGATACGACGCCGTCAACCAAAGGTTGATCGGGGTTCAAGGGGTCATAAAAGAAGGAGTTGACCGGCCTGGAAAAGTCGAGACCACCGCAGAAGATGGGAATCACCCTGGCTCCACGGAACTCCAACTCCTGAACGACAGCCACGTAGTGGGCATCGTCGCCGGTCACGATGTGGCTCCGCTGGAGCACCAGGCCAATCACAGGGCCCTGACGGGCAGCGTCGCTGAGATCGCTGCGGCTGCTGTTCCAGTTCAGATATTCCTTGAGGTCCTCGAACATCGAAGGAGCGAGGGGATGCCAGATGCCCAGGTCAGGGAACACCTCCGGTTCAGCGACCTCCAACTCCGGACGTTGCTCCCCTGTTGCCGGAGGGAAGACATATTTGTCAGCCAGCATCAACAGGAAGTTGCGCAGGTTGTCAGGTGTGCCACCCAACCAATACTGAAAGCTGAGCATGAAGCTGCGGGCGTCCTGCGCTTTCTCCACAGGCAGGTATTTGAGCACCGTCGGCAGGGTGTTCAGCAGCTTGAGCATGGCGTCTTGGAATCCAGCTCCGCCTGACTCCTTCCGCTTCTTCATGAAGCCTGCGATCGCGCTCTTGCTTTGGCCGAGCTGGGCCATGGAGAAGCTGCCGAGCTTGTTGAGACGCATCACCTCCGGCATGGAAGGGAAGACCACAGCGGCCTTGAGACGGTCTCGATGGGGAGCCACGGCGTCCACCACCTTTTGAGCCAAATCTTCGATGAAGATCAAAGAGGCGATGAACACATCGGCCTCGGCCACATCGGCCTGGAAATCGGCGTAGTTCTGCGGATCGCGCAGCTCTTCAATCAGGTACCCGCTCAGCTGGAGGCCCAGTGGACCGTTCTGGGCATTAAGGCTTTGGGCCGCCTGGGTGAGGGCGTTCTGGTACTGAGGCTCGAGCACCACGTACACCGCTTTCATCACCGCCTGGTGATTGTTGTTGTCAGCAGGAGCAATCCGGCGATCGCTGGAGCGGACCTGCGTGAACATCGGCGTGGTTTGAGCAATGTGAAGAAGCCTACGGGCGTTGGTGTCCCTGCTGCGAGGGTTGAAGCTCGGGTGTTACACAGACGCGCCGCCCCATAGGCTCTGGCCAGAGAACCCCCACGCCATGGCAACCCCGACAGCAAGCCCGATTCCTGTGGTGGTGGTGGGCGCCCTTGGGCGCATGGGTGCCGAGGTTGTGAAAGCGGTTCTGGCTTCAGACGATTGCCGGGTTGCTGGGGCTGTGGACACCACGCCCGGCAAGGAGGGGGTGGATCTCGGCAGCGAACTCGGGCTCGGGGCTCTGGATGTGGCCGTCACCTCAGATTTTGAGGGCTGTCTCTGCGCCGTTAGCCAGGAGGTGCGTCAGCTAGGCCAAGGCCAGGGCGCTGTGATGGTGGATTTCACCCACCCTTCGGTTGTTTACGAGCACACCAGGGCTGCGATCGCCTATGGAGTGCATCCTGTGATCGGAACAACCGGTCTCTCACCTGAGCAGTTGCAAGACCTCCAGGTTTTTTCGGAGAAAGCCTCGGTAGGCGGAGCGGTGATCCCCAATTTCTCGGTGGGCATGGTGCTCTTGCAACAGGCAGCTGCTGCAGCGGCTCGCTTTTATGACCATGCGGAACTCACGGAACTCCATCACAACCGCAAGGCGGATGCCCCTAGCGGCACGTGCATCAAAACCGCTGAGTTGATGGAGGAACTAGGAAAGAGTTTCAACCCTGAGGAGGTTGAGGAACACGAATCGCTTGCAGGAAGCAGGGGGGGGCGGCGTCCTAGTGGTCTGCGCCTTCATTCCCTGCGTCTTCCTGGGCTCGTTGCCCATCAGGAAGTCATGTTCGGAGCTCCTGGGGAGACCTATACGCTCTGCCACGACACCATTGACCGGTCTGCCTACATGCCAGGTGTTCTGCTCACTGTTCGCCGGGTGCGTCAGCTCAACGCCCTGGTCTATGGCCTAGAGCGCATTCTCTGATCAAGCCTCCGACAAGCAGCGAAGCGCACCATGCTGATCCCTCTTCGACCTGGCGAACTGCAACGGCTGATCCCGGCGATTGCCACCGGCAATCAGTTTTCTGCCGCTCTCGGGAATCCACGCAAGATTCTGCAGCGGGTGCTGATTTCCACCATCGGTGGCGTGATCACCCTGCTGATCAGCCAAAGTCTCTCGTTCAATCGTTGGGGATCCATTTGGCTGATCCTTGGCGTTGCACTTCTGCTCTACGTCCTCTGGGGACCCATTCTTGAGGCTGGTCAACGCAACGCCACACTGCGCCGTTATCCCGCGGCGGCCATTTTTGAGGGGCAAGTGGCGGAGGCCTACACCCGGGAAAGAGTGGAGAGCCAGCGGGAGCAAGCGGATCAGAACGGCCGCCTGGAGCTTGTCGAGCAACGACGAACCTGGATGGTTCTGGAACTTGCCGATGAGGACGGGTATCTGGGCCGGTTGAGCTTCCCAATGGAGAAAAAACACGGGGTGATTCGTGCCGGGCTGCCGCTGCGTTGCCTTGTGCTCAGCGATCGCAAAGACTTCTCCCGGGTTGCCGCCTTCAGTGATGCCTGGTTGCCCGGCCTGAAGCTCTGGGTCGGCGAGTACCCCTATCTTTTGCGGCCGGCTTTCGAGGAGCTTTGCCAGCGCCGCCTGGCGCGCGGTCGCAAAATTTCTTAATAAGGGGTTACAGTGCGTAAAGAAACAGGAGAAAGCATGGTTCAGTCCAATCCTTCCACCGCCCCTGCGATCCGTGGTGCCACCGTCACCACCGAAGACGGCGGTCGTCTGAATGCCTTTGCTACAGAGCCCCGCATGGAAGTTGTTGCTCCTGAGAGCGGTTGGGGCTTCCACGATCGTGCAGAAAAGCTGAACGGGCGGATGGCAATGCTTGGATTCATCGCTCTTCTGGCCACTGAGTTCGCCCTTGGCGGCGAAGCATTCACCCACGGTCTGCTTGGTCTCGGCTGATCCCCGCCGCGTTTCAATCGCTGGAGCCGGTCCGACCGGCTCCCTGCTTGCCCTGGGCTTGGCTCAGCTTGGCTTTCAGGTCATCCTTCAGGATCCTCTGCGCGTCGAGGACCTGATTTCTCGAAGTCGGGCCTACGCCCTGACCCACTCATCCCGTCGTTTGCTCAACGAGCTTGGGCTTTGGGACGCCCTTGGCAGCGATCTCATCCCGTTCCGTTCACTTGACCTTCAAGATCGTGAGCTGAAAGCACGGGTTGTCTTCACCCCGGATGACCTCGCCGGTGGGAATCGCTTGGTTCCGGCGATTGGCTGGATCCTCGATCACCGGCCTCTGATGGAGCTGCTCCTGGATCGATTGGCCTCCCATCCCTCCGTGCAGTTGCAGCTTGGCGCTGCGCCGGCTCCCCACACCCCACAGGGTCGCTTCGATCTCGCGATTGCTTGTGACGGTCCAGCGTCACCCCATCGCGGATTTTGGAAGCTGCCTTTCTGGTCTTGGACTTATCAACAGGGTTGTCTCACGTTCAAGGTGCGGCTGCGCAACCCTCAAGCCCAAACCGCATACGAGCTGTTCCGTTGTGAGGGGCCTTTTGCTGTTCTTCCCCTCGGTCAAAATGCGTTTCAAATCGTTTGGAGCGCTCCCCTTGAGTGCTGCCGTGAGCGTGCCGCACTCTCTCCTGACCACTTGCTCAAGGAGCTATTCGGAGTGCTTCCGGAGGGGCTGGAGCTGGAGGCTTTCCTCGACCAGCCCAGGGCTTTCCCCCTGCAGCTGAGCCTCGCCCCCCGCCTTGCACGGGGAGGACAGCTGTTGGTCGGGGAGTCGGGGCATCGCTGTCATCCCGTCGGAGGCCAGGGTCTCAATGTGTGTTGGCGTGATGTGGCGGAGTTGCTTCGACTCCTGAAGCATCCCGCTTCCAGCCGACTCAGTGGATCTGCCATCGGTCGCCGCTATGCCCGCAGACGCCTTCCTGATCTGATTCTCGTCGGCCTGGCTACGGATTTGTTGGTGCGTCTGTTTTCCAACCGCAACCCTCTGCTGTTGCTTCTGCGCCGTCTGGGGCTGTTCTCCATGGGGCGCTTCGGCGTGCTGCGACAGCTTTCGCTTGCTGCGATGACCGACGGACCGTTGGCATGGTGTCGCTGACATCCAGCCGCTGACATCCAGCCGCTGACGGTCAGACTGGATGCATGGTGTTCAGCAGCTCACCCCAACCCCGGCCCCCAGCGACGCTCCTGAAGTTTCTCCAGGAGAAGCTGGGCCTCAGCGACAATGCGCTCCAGCTTGGCCTTCGTCAGGCTGAGCTAGAGCAAGCTCCCCTGCCGATCGTTCTTTGGAGCTTCGGGCTTCTCAGCCTTGCTCAGTATCAGGACGTTCTTGATTGGCAGCAGAACGAGCAGAACTGATCAGCTGTAAACAACCAGCGATTCCACCGGGGTCTGCTCCGGAAGCCGCCGCCGACCTTCCAGGGCAGCCAGCTCAACAACAAACCCGCAACCAACTAATTGCCCGCCCGCTTGGGACACGAGCGAGGCGGTGGCGCTCGCGGTTCCACCGGTTGCCAGGAGGTCGTCAACAATCAGCACGCGAGCGCCATCGCGCAAGGCCTCGGCGTGCATTTCCAGTCGATCACTCCCGTATTCCAGGGAATAATCGATCGCGATCACCTCGCCCGGCAGCTTTCCAGGCTTACGCACGGGTACGAAGCCGATGCGTTGGTCGGTGGCCAGAGCAGTGCCAACAATGAATCCCCGGGATTCAATCCCCACGATGAGATCAGGCTGCACTTGTTCGCAGACCGTCCCGAGTCGACGCATGACCTCAGCCCATCCCTCGGGATCTCGAAGCAAGGGGCTGATGTCGCGGAACAGGATTCCCGGCTTGGGGAAATCGGGAATGTCCCGGATGTACTGGCGAAGATCCAAGGAAGGGTGACGCAGAGGCCTCAGCCCTGTCATCATCGCAGCCATGACCGACGCCACTGCTGAACTGGGCCGACGCGGATTCGAGCGTCTCGACCTGTTACTCCTCACTGTTGAAGCTCTCGATCTCAATGGAGGGGAGGCCATGGTCTGGGCGACCCAGCAACTCGGCTTTTCTGATCTGTTCCCCAATCGGGTGGAGCTGTGGAAGCGGCGCTGCCATAACCCCCTGAGGCGTTCCACCCGTCGAGGCTCCGTGACCTCGAAGGAAACGGATGCACTGATCCAGTTGCTCTGCGCCATGGCGGATCGCCTCTATCCCCTGCTGCATCAACTGCTCTCCCGTCAGGAGCCCGAGGAGCTCACGTCCCAGCGATGGGCGCTGCTCGATCAGCGACTGCGTGCTCTTGTCACCGAACGCATGAACCCTCGGCGCGGGGCTGTGCAACGACTTCTGGATCTCGAGCAATCCGCGCCACTGCAGCGTCAGCTGGTGCGTTCCCTGGCTCTCTGCTCTGGAGCCGGCGGTGTGGACCGAATGCGCGCCAGCCTTCTCGACCCCACCCCCTGAAGCCATGATCAAGCTCTCCTACCGCTACGACCAAACCGCCGCCCGTCTCGAGGTCGAGGGGCTTCCTGACTTCTCTGCTGATCAGGGCAACGGCGTGATCGGCATCCTCTCGGCCTGGCGATTGCAGGTCGTTGGAGCCCCTGAACTCCAGGGCAAGCGGGATCACCTTGAAGCCCTTCTTGCCGTGGTGCTGCCTTATGCACGCCATCAGCTCTCTGGAGTGGCGCGTCGTTTTGGTGCTGATGATGCCCCTGTGAGCATCGCTCCAGTGGAGGCAGGCCACGTGCTGGAGCTTCGAAGCAGTCAGCCTGGGGTCCAACCGCTCAGCATCCGATTGGATGACGCCGAGCTTGCTGATCTCGTGCGTTGTCTTGATGCCATGCGCCTGGATCCCCGCGTTCAGGTGCCCTGGCCACCGCTTCCGCAGCGGCCGTTGCAGCGCCGTGAACTTGCAGAACGGATCCCCCTGCATCGGCGTCTGGGTGCTCCTGTTCTTGGTGGATCCGCCCTTGTCGTGGCTGCCGTTCTGGCGATGTGGGTGCCAACTCAACCGCCATCCCAACCACCGAGCGCTGAGGAAGCGGTCCGAGGAGCGTTGACGAACTCTCCCTGAGCAAGAGAATTGAGTCTGAATGGCCTTGCAGCATGGGTGCCAGCTGGTCGGATCTGAGGCGTCGTGTGGCTCGCATCGGTGCAGCCCTTGATGTGGTTGTACGCAGCGATCCCGAGGTCTGCGGGTTGAGTGGTTCCGGTTATCACCTGACGCTTCACCACAGCGGCTATGGCGACTGCACAGTCGGTGATCTCACCTTGATCGATTGTCCTAACGAACTCGTTCTGTTGGAATTCGAGCGTTGGATGCGCGGTGCCGGTCACCCGCTGGTCTTATGAATCGGCCCAGGTTGCGTTCAATCACTGGAAAGCCAAAGCCGCGCAAGGTGTTCTCTTCGCGGCGGTCCAGGCCCAGCATTCCTGCCTGGCGCCAAGCCCTTGAAGGGGTTCTGCTTGTGATGCTCGGTGTGGGGTTGCTGGCCTTTCTCAGTTGGTTGCCCCAGAAGATTGATGCGCTGGTGGTGGTGAGTGAAGCCATTGCCGACCTGATTCGTGGACTGGCGCAATTGCTTGAGGCCCTGTTGGGGATCGCTGCTGTGATTCTTTTGGCCTTGCTCCTCGTCGCTGCGCTGGTGGCTCTGCTGGGTGGAGTCGTACGCCTGACTCGTGCCTGTTGGCGATCGTCTTCAAGTTCATCTGGCTCCGGTCGTGTCATGGCCCGCCCTGGCTCGGGACCCAGTCCCCGATCTCGCTCCGCTCAGCGATAAGGCCTTGGTGCCAGAGCTTTCTGAAGCGTCCAGAGCTCAGCCAGGGTCAAAGCTCCATCCTGGTTGAGATCAACGCTCTCGAAATTGCGCGCCAACCAGGGGAGTTGGCGTACTTCCCCTCGATCCAACCGGCCATCGCCATTGCGGTCTGCTTGCTGGAATCGTTTTTGTAGGCGAAAACCGCTTGGCTGGTTGGATGGAACGCGGAGGTCCTCGAGCAGCAGGAAGCCTCTGGAGTCCTGACGGAGCACCCGCTGCTCCAGATAGGGCTGTCCCTGGACCTCCGATCGATCCAGGCGACCGTCGCGATTGAGGTCCATCCGGACGAAGAGTGCTTCCATGCGCCGGCCATAGGCATTCACCTCATCAGGATTCGCCTGGGCTGCTCCGGCATGCATCACCAGCGCTGTCGTCGCTGCAGAGGCCAGAACCCTGACGATCGCTGTCGCTGACGGTTGCTTCATGAGCGCAGGCTATGAAGGAATGCAGTGTCGTTCATGTCTGTTCTGCAACCGTTGACGACTGAGCTGTGACAGGGTCCGATTGTTGCGGACAGATGGCGGCCTGATCCATACGATCAGATCCAACCTGCACGGCGCTTTTCATGACACGTACCTCGATGATCTGGGTCGTGGATGATGATCCGGAACTCCGTCAGATGGTGGGCACCTACCTAATTGATCAGGGTTACGACGTGCGCTGTCTCAGCGATGTGAAGCAGTTCGAGGCCCGGCTTGAATTTCAGCGTCCGGACCTTGTGGTTCTCGACCTGATGATGCCTGGGGATGATGGCCTAACGGCACTCCGGCGCTTGCGTGACGCTGATGATGATCTGCCGGTGGTGATGCTCACGGCCCGAGGGGAGGGGGTGGATCGGATCATCGGTCTCGAGCAGGGCGCCGATGACTACTTGGCCAAGCCTTTCCTCCCTAGGGAGCTGTCGGCCAGGATCGAAGCCGTGTTGCGTCGCCGGATGGCCATGCCTGCGGGAACCCCCTTGGCCGAGGGTGGGGCCGTGCGTTTTGGCGATAACGAACTCGACTTAGCTGCCCGCACTTTGGTGCGTGAGGGAACCCCCACCGTGATCACCAGCGGTGAATTCAGCCTGCTGGCGGCATTCGTGCAACATCCCCATCGCCCGCTCTCCCGCGACCGTCTGATCGAGCTGGCTCGTGGTCCTGGGTGTGAAACCGATACCCGCAGCATGGACGTGCAGGTCTCCAGGGTTCGCAAGTTGGTGGAACCGGATCCCAGCCGTCCGCGCTACATCCAAACGGTTTGGGGGTACGGCTACGTTTTTGTGCCGGATGGAACACCCAGATCACGATGAGGATTGGTGGTGGCTGGAGTCAGTCCGTCCGTTCGTTGCTGGGCTGGTCGGGCGTGGCCATCGGCTGCTGGGGGCTTTGCCTGTTGGCCTTGCAGGCACTCTTTGGTCGCCAGATCGAGGGTCTGCAAAGCGTGCAGCTGGGTCGGGAACTGGCCCTGAATGTGCGGCTCACCGAGCTAGCCCTTGAGCGCTACCCCCCTCATCTGGTGAGCGAACTGACCGGTTTGGATCTGGCCGTGCGCTTTCGCCCTCCTATGGAGGGTTCAGCGTCTCCTTTTCTGCAGCGCCAGGCCAAGGTCTTGCAGCATCAGCTCTGTCAGCGCCTTGCCCATTGCCCGATGGTGGAAGCATCGGGCCGCAGCCGGGTGGTGTGGATCGAGTTGATCTCTCCGTTGGAGCCTGTGTGGTTACGCGTCCCGTTGCGTTCGCCGATGGCCTGGCCGCCGGAGCCGACGTTGCTCGGTTCTTCACTGGTGGCGGCAGCGGTGATAACCGGGGCTCTGTTTTTGCTTTTGGAGGTGGAGCAACCGCTCCGTAGGCTTGAGAAGGTGCTCAGCCGCGTTGGTGAGGGAGAAGATCCTGAAGCGGTTCCAGCCCGCGGAGCCCCCGAGGTGAAGCGTCTGACCCATCGCTTTAACGCCATGGTGCAGCGCCTTGCGGCCACCCGACAGGAGAGGGCAACGATGCTTGCAGGCATTGCCCATGATCTACGTGCGCCAATCACCCGACTGCAGTTCCGGCTCTCGCTTCCCTCTCTCTCGGTTGCTGAACGCGATCGCTGTGCCAACGACCTTGAAGCGCTTGAGCGGATTACTGAACAGTTTCTGCTGTTTGCTGGGGGAGGCGATGGAGAGGAGGCGATTGAGCTGCCCCTGGATCAGCTCCTGGCCGAGGTGTCCAGCAGTCATTCTTCAGACCAATTGCATCTGGATCTGGAACCGATGCAAATCCTCGTTCGTCCAGTCGCGATCTCCCGCGCGGTGGCCAACCTCATCGACAATGCGTTCAGCCATGGCTCTCCACCGGTGCTGTTGCGGTTACGTCGTCGACTGGATGGATGCTCCATCGAAGTCTGGGATCAAGGCGATGGCATGCCAGCTGACCAGTGGGACCGAGCGTTGCAACCCTTTCAACGTTTGGATGAATCCAGAGGTCGGCAGGGACATTGCGGCCTTGGTCTGGCGATCGTGGCCCATGTGGCCCAGCTCCATGGCGGCACCCTTTCAAGGCTTCCCGCTGACATGAATGGGGAAGACTGCGACTCTGTGGGCGGTCGATTCGGGCTTCAGCTTTTGCTGCCCTTTCCACTGAAAGGTTGAGAAAAGCTTGACCCTGCACTTGCTGTCGACGCTCACGGTGCACCAATGGAGCAGGAGCTCTCCGCACCATGGGTCACAAGGACAAACACGACAAACATCACAAACAAGGCGATCACAAGGGGAAGAAGTCGAAACAACACCCCTCCGAAGCGAAGTTGCCGGACCCAGTGATTGCGGCTCTCGATGGCAGTGAACGCGACATCGACCATCCTTCCGAACTGCTGGATGACCTGCTTGAGGGACGAAACCACAACGGTGATCGCCTGAACAAGAAGCTTTACGAGGCCGAGCTGATCAGGTTGCAGACCGATTTGGTGCGTATGCAGTACTGGATCAAAGCCACCGGATACCGCATGATCGTGCTCTTCGAGGGGCGTGACGCAGCCGGGAAAGGCGGCACGATCAAACGGCTGACAGAACCGATGAACCCCAGGGGTTGTCGTGTGGTGGCCCTCGGCACTCCTTCGGATCAGCAGAAAACCCAGTGGTACTTCCAGCGCTATGTGGAGCACTTTCCCAGCGCCGGCGAGATCGTGGTGTTCGACCGCAGCTGGTACAACCGCGCCGGTGTGGAGCGGGTGATGGGCTTCTGCACTGATGAGCAGGTCGATCAATTCATGGAGGCCTGTCCGCAGTTCGAGCGGATGTTGGTACGCAGCGGCATTCTTCTACTGAAATATTGGTTTTCTGTCAGTGATAAAGAACAGGAAGCCCGCTTCCAGTCGCGTATCGATGATCCCACGCGTCGTTGGAAGCTGAGTCCGATGGATCTTGAGGCGCGCAACCGTTGGGTGGATTTCTCCCGGGCCAAGGACGCGATGTTCGCCCACACCAACATCCCGGAGGCCCCTTGGTTCACGGTGGAAGCCGATGACAAACGGCGGGCACGGCTGAATTGTCTCCGACATGTGCTCAGCAAGGTTCCCTGGGAGGACATGACTCCACCTGGCATTGATCTGCCGCCGCGGCCTGAGCAGGGCGACTACATCCGGCCGCCCATCAACGAACAGTTTTTCGTGCCGAATGCCTACCCCTACGCATGATCATGTTCTGTTGAGCTGATCAGCCGTGCAGCTGTGCGAACCAGAACCCGGCCAGCTGCCAGGAACTCCAAAGAAAGATCGCTAAAAACAGCCAGTTCAGCCAGGCAGGGCGTTGGTCGTTACTGAACACCAATCAGCATCGCGAAGGGAAACACCGGCACCGCCGGCACGCTTCAGATCATGCATCCCCTCCAGCTGTCTGTACACCGCCTTCAGTTGACGCTGGATGTGGTCGGTGTGGGGCATGGCGCTGAGGGTGCCTAGGGCTTCCTCGAGATGCTGTTTCGCATCGATGAGCAGGCGGCAGTCTGTGCTTCCGGGTTCGTAACTCATTGGAGGTATCCCACTTGAATCCATTCAGTCAGTGGTCTTGCGCCGCTGCTGTGTGCATGCACACCATCAGGGGGCGAGTTGTTCTTCGACTGGAGTGCGTTCGCGCAGATCCCATGGACGCGTAATGCCGTTCTGCACACTCCAGATGCCGACCCCTCTGGCCCTGGCCTCCGATTGCCAAGCTGCATAGGGGAGGTCATCGCAGCGGCCCAGAAAGCCGTCATAGGCAAAAACTTGCCCTTCGCGCAGCAGAGGTTCGACCAGATCCCTGTCCCCGCGTTTCAGGGTTCCCACCAAACGTCCGTGAACGTCGCGTGCCCTCAGCTGAAATTGCCACTGGCTGCCAATGGTGGCCTCTTTGGCCAACGCCTCTTTGGCGGCCTTCGCCCAAGGCTGTTGTTGGATACGTGGTGCCTGAATGCAGCTCAATCGCAGGGTGCGTCCCTGGCCATTGATCTCCACAAGCAGTTCCTGGCCGTTGTTCACGGCCAGGATTCCAATCGTTGTGCTCGGAGTGGTGACGGGAGCCCGAGTATCAGCCCAAACAGCCTGCGTAGTTTCCACCGCTAGGACGGACAGCAGTAGCGCTAGGGCTTGGCCTCGATTCACCTGTCTCTCGATCAACGCATGAACAGCATCTCTCGATAGGAGGGCAGAGGCCAGCGATCGTCATCACTGAGGCTTTCAAGGCTGTCGACTGCTTCGCGCAGTTGCAGCAAGCGGGGAAGGATGACAGCGGCGCAATGGTTCATCGATGCAGCTGTGTCGCCGTGATGCAGCTGTTGCAATTCACCTTCGAGGGCGTCGGTCTGTTCGTCCATGCGCTTCTGCAGAGCCGCCATCCTTTGGAGGTTGCGTCGGTCCGGTTGAAGGTCGAGGGAGAGCTGCTGCTGAAGGCTGCGTGCCATGCAGCTGATCTGCTTCTGGACCGCAGGACTGATCTGGGTTCGCACCATCGATAACGCCACCCGCGCTTCCACCTCAATCGCCAGCACATACTGTTCGCCGTAGACCTCGTAACGACTCTCCAGTTCAACAGGATTGATCACCCCCTGGCGTTGGAAGAGATCACGCACGTCGTCGCGACGCAGCACGGGAAGGGCCTCAGCGGTGTTCTTCAGGTTCTCTAGTCCGCGCTGTTCAGTTGCTTCCCGATGCCAGGCATCGGAGTAGCCGTCACCTCCGAAGATGGCGACCCCATGAAGATCCACCACTTGCTTCAGTACGCCTGCTGAGGCCTGCTCCAGGGTCTGGCCTGCTGCCATTTCCGACTCGAGTCGATCGCTGATCCACTCCAGGGAATCGGCCAGAACGGTGTTCATCGCCACAAGAGGTCCTGCCACCGATTGGCCGGAGCCCACGGCCCTGAATTCAAAGCGGTTTCCCGTAAAGGCGAAGGGGGAGGTGCGGTTGCGGTCACCAGCGTCCTTGGGAAATTCCGGGAGGGTATCGACGCCCAGCTGCATGAGGCCGCCGCTGCTGCTGGCGGTCACCTCTCCACGCTGAATCTGCTGGAACACCTGCTCCAGCTGTTGGCCGAGATACACCGAGATGATGGCTGGAGGGGCTTCGTTTGCTCCAAGTCGATGGTCATTACCGGCGGTAGCGACCACGGCTCTCAGTAAGGCTCCATAGCGGTGGACGCCACGGATCACTGCGGCGCAGAAGAGCAGGAACTGAAGATTGTCGTGGGGGGTATGGCCGGGATCGAGCAAGTTGCCCTGGGTGCTGTTGCCCACGGACCAGTTCACGTGCTTCCCAGAGCCGTTGATGCCGGCAAAGGGTTTTTCGTGCAGCAGGCAGGTGAAGCCATGCCGTTTTGCTGTGCTTTTCAGCACGGTCATGATCAACTGCTGGTGATCTGTGGCCACGTTCGCGGCCTCATGCACCGGTGCGATCTCGAATTGGCCTGGTGCCACTTCGTTGTGCCTGGTCTTGGCAGGGATCCCGAGACGGTAGAGCTGTTGTTCCACGTCCTGCATGAACACCTGCACCCGCTCAGGAATTGCCCCGAAGTAGTGATCATCGAACTGCTGACCTTTCGGTGACGCTGCACCGAACAGCGTGCGTCCTGCCAGCTGCAGATCAGGACGCAGGGTGGCGAACTGGCTGTCCACCAGGAAGTACTCCTGTTCAGCCCCGCAGGAGCTGTTCACGGGTGCCACGTCTTGATTGCCAAGCAGCCGGAGCAGGCGTTGGGCCTGCCGATTCATGGCGGCGTTCGAGCGCAGGAGTGGTGTCTTCTTGTCGAGCGCTTCCCCTGTCCAGCTCACAAACACTGTGGGGATGCAGAGGGTCACACCATTCGGTGTGCGCATCAAGTACGCCGGGCTGGTGATGTCCCAGGCCGTGTAGCCGCGAGCTTCGAAGGTGGAACGGATCCCTCCATTGGGGAAGGAGCTTCCGTCGGGCTCCCCCTGTACCAGAAGCTTGCCGGAAAACTCATGAATGGCTTCTCCGTCGCCCTGCGGACTGATGAAGCCGTCGTGCTTCTCGGCTGTGGAGTTGGTGAGGGGATAGAAAACGTGTGCGTAGTAATGGGCACCTCGGGCCAAAGCCCAGTCCTTCATGGCCTGAGCTACAACATCGGCCACATCCAGATCGAGCTTCCCTCCATCGCGGATCACGCGGCGTACGGCCTTGTAAGCCTCCTTGGGCAGGGCATTCTTCATGCGTTGCAGCGTGAAGACATCGCTTGCCCAGATTGATTCCAGCGGCGGTGTCGGCTCGCAGGGCATCGGTTCACGCTGCTGAATGGCCTGAAGGGCGGCCAGCCGGGCGGGATGGGGCATAGGGGCCAACGATCCGCCGAGGCGGGGACGACGATCAATCCTTCAAATTAAGCGGCCGCTTTCTCCACGGCAGCTGGAGCCGGTAAACGCAAGCTGCTCAGCCAAGAGAGGAGCACCAGCAACGAGGAGCACCAAAGGCAGGCCTGCATCCCTGAGGATGGCGTCCCGCCAATCAGAAACACAGCACCTGAAAGCAGGGTTCCCACGAGGCGGCCCGCTGCATTGGCCATGTAATAGAAGCCCACATTGAGGCTCACGCTCTCGGTATCGGTGTAGGCGAGCACCATGTAGGAGTGGATGGAGGAGTTCATCGCGAACACCACCCCGAAGGCTGCAAGTCCGCCGATGATGGCCGTGCTGACATCCACTTCTCTCCAGAGAGCCACAGCGATCAGGGCGGGAATGGCTGTGAGTACGCCACTCCAGAACTGGACGGCGCCGACCCCTGGGCTGCGGGTCTGACCCCAGAGACGCCGGAGGCCAGGCGCCGTGCCTTGCACGATTCCGTAGCCGATCACCCAAAGACCAAGGAAGCCACCGATTTCCCAGAATCCCCAGCCAAGGGATGCTTCGAGAAAGACAGGCAGGGCGACGACGAACCAGACGTCGCGGGCTCCGAATAAGAAGAATCGAGCCAGCGACAGGATGTTGATTCCCTCAGATTTTGAGAAAAGAGAGGAGAAGGCTGGCTTGGCCTTCATCTTGCCAATCTCTCCTGGTAACACCAAGGTCAGCAGGAACGCCAAGGCGAGCCCCGCTGCCATCAGGCCAACCGCGTTGTTGAACCCGAAGACAGTCAGCAGAACGCCGCCGAGAAAAAATCCCACCCCCTTGAGGGCATTTTTGGATCCCGTGAGGATGGCCACCCATTGGAAGAGTTGGTTCTCCCCTCGCTGCGCGTCATCAGGGGTTTCCGGCACCACGGTCTTGATGGCACTTTTGGCACTCATCTTGTTGAGATCCTTGGCGATACCGCTGATCGCCTGCGCCACCATCACGTAGCCCACGCTGAGCAGTTTGGGCCAGCTGGCAGACACAGGAACCAGCATCAACAGGGCAAGGATTTGTAGGAGTGTTCCTCCCCAGAGGGTGAGCCTCAGGCCGTAGCGCGCACCGATCCAGCCTCCATAGAGATTGGTTAGCACTCCGAAGAATTCATAGAAGAGGAAGAGAAAGGCAATCTCCAGCGTGGAGTAACCAAGGCCGTGGAAGTGGAACACCACAAGCATGCGTAGTGCGCCATCGGTGAGTGTGAAGGCCCAGTAGTTGGCCGTCACGATCCCGTATTGCTGCAGGGCTGAGAGCTTCATGGTTGATCAGTGCTGCTGCTCCATGGCCACCACATGGCAGACGAGGTCAGCCATACGGCTGCTGTAACCCCATTCGTTGTCATACCAGGCGAACACCTTGAGTTGGTTGCCGTCGACCACCATCGTTGAAGGTGCATCGATGATCGAACTGCGACTGTCGTTCGTGTAATCGCACGAGACGAGAGGGCGCTCCTCGTAGCCCAGAATTCCCCGAAGTGTTCCTTCCGCAGCATCCTTGAAGGCTGCATTGACTTCGTCAACGCTGACATCGCGTTTCAGTTCGAAGACGGCGTCGGTGAGGGAGCCATTGAGCAGGGGCACGCGAACCGCATGGCCATTGAGCTTGCCTTGCAGCTCAGGAAAGATCATGGCAATCGCCTTTGCCGATCCAGTGGTGGTTGGGATGAGCGATGTCAATCCGGAGCGGGCTCGACGCCAATCGCTTTTGAAGGCATCAATTGGCACCTGCGTGTTGGTGATGTCGTGGATCGTGGTGATCATTCCGTGCTCGATCCCGAACTGTTCATGCACAACTTTCACGACCGGGGCAAGGCAATTGGTGGTGCATGAGGCGGCGGTCACCAGTTTGTGGCGGGCCGGTTCGTAGAGGTGATGGTTGATCCCATAGACAACGTTCAGCGCCTCAGCTCCGGCGATGACTCCCTTGACGGGACAGGCCACCACAACGCGTTTGAGACCAAGAGTCTCGAAGTAGGGATTCAGGGTTTCGGGTGTTTTGATCTTGCCGCTGGCCTCCAGGACCATTTCCACCCCACGCTCCTGCCAGGGCACGGCCGTGATCTCTTTCTGCTGTGACCAGGTCAGTGTCTGGCCCTCAACGCTGAAACCGTCAGGTTCCGCCTTGATCCCCCGATCCCAGCGCCCATGGACCGAATCGAATTCGAGCAGATGCGCTGCGGTTGCCGCGTCACCGGCAGGGTCATTGATATGCACCAGTTCAATGCCCGGGCGACCCCACAGGGCACGGAAGACCAGACGTCCGATCCGTCCGAAGCCGTTGATTCCGATCCGCATGCTGGTTGAGCCGAGGGCAGTGTCGTCAGCTTAAATCAAAAAGAGTTGATGAATCAACCTTGATTGATTGGTCGCTGATGGGCCCCTCCTGTTCTGGTCTCGATAGGTTTGGACCACGATTGGTTCTCGGATATTGGCTGTGATGTCGCCTGCGCTGGAGCATCCTTCATCTTTGGGCTCCGATCAGGCCCGTGGTCTCCTCAAGGCCCTGGCTGATCCCCTGCGCTTGAAAATCATCGAGGCGCTTTCCGCCGGAGAGCGATGTGTGTGTGATCTCACCGCAGAACTTGCCCTCTCTCAGTCACGCCTCTCCTTCCATCTGAAGGTGCTCCGGGAGTGCGGCCTGCTTGAGGACCGTCAGGAGGGTCGCTGGGTGTATTACAGCCTCAGGCCAGACCGGATCAACGCCTTACGTGCCTGGCTCGCATTGCTGGAGCAGAACTGCCAAACACCTGCTCGCCAGTGCTGCGACTGAAGACGGCTGATGCAGGATTCGAGGCTTTATTTTCCGGCTACGGAGCGCAACAGCGAGCCGATTGCCAGCACCCTGGATGCATGGTTGCCGGCAGAGGGGGCTGTCCTCGAGCTGGCCAGCGGAAGTGGGGAGCATGCGGTCTGTTTTCAGACCCGCTTTCCTGGCCTTCGTTGGCAGGCGAGTGATCCCGACCCCCTGCATCTCGAGAGCATCAGGGCCTGGAGGGCCCATGCCGATCTCCAAGCCTCGATGCCGGAGCCGCTTCGACTCGATGTGCGCCAGTGGCCCTGGCCGCTTCCAGCGGACGTCGCACTGGATCTCCAGGCGGTGGTGGTGATCAACCTTTTGCACATTGCTCCCTGGGACTGTGCGATGGCGCTCCTGGCGGGCGCGTCTCGTTTGCTGCCGGTGGGAGGGTCGTTGATTGTTTATGGCCCCTTCCGCCGTCATGGCGCACACACCAGCGACAGCAACGCGGCCTTTGATCGGTCTCTGCGGGAGAGGAATCCACTCTGGGGAGTTCGTGATCTAGAAGCTGTGGAGCACCTCGCGGGCGACTCTGGTTTCGCCCTGGAGGAGGTGCGCTCCCTTCCTGCCAACAATCTTTGCCTGTTGCTGAGACTCTGAAGCTCGCTGTCGCAACAGGGTGTTTCGTTGGATCCCTTGCGTTGAGGCAGACGTGCCAGCTCTCGCTTTCTTGCGCCTTTGTTGGAACATTAATTCATGCTTGGGTCACCCTGGGGTGTCTTCGGGGTATCTCTCGAGTTGCTTCGGGGTTGCTTATGGGTTAATTTTGTCTCGTTGGCTCCCCTCGCATGAAGGCCGTCCCCCGGGAAAACCAGGTAAAGCTCACGGTCTCCGTGCCTCCCAGCCTCCATGTCTTGTTGCGCAGTTGGGCGCAATGCGAGGGCAGGGAACTCACCAGTGTCGTGCTGCAGTGCGTCGAGCTCTCGATCCGCCAGCTCAAAAGCAACGGAGCCATTCCCACTGGGGCGATTCGTAGTTACGAGTTGGCCTGCGAGGAGCGGCTTGCTGCAGGTGGGGGGATCAGCGCATGAACGCGAGTGCCCTATCAGTGATGGAGGAGGCTCTGCGCGCTCCTGTGATGGATGCGGTGATCGCTGTCACCGAGCGCTACCAATATCTCGAGGAGAACCGTGGTGCAAGGGTTTACACCGCCTATCGCGAAGTCGATCACGTGCTTCAGGTCGGTTTTTCGCTTGATTTCAATAGCCAGTTGCGGGCTGATCTCGAGGGACGTGGCTTTACGGTTCTCGCTGAGCGGGAGGGAACGCAGCGGGAGCATCGACTGCTGTTGCTCACCCTCGGGGAAATCGGATTCTGCTCCGCTTACAGCAAGGATTACTTCACCGCGTCCCGAGGGCTCATTCGTCATCTCCGCAATTTGGGCTGGCCTCTGGGGTCTTTGTCGTCATTGCTCAGAAGCCCCCGGTGTGACAAGGATTCGCCCGCGATCTGAACCCCTCTAGCCTTGGAGCGGTTGTGCTCCTGTGCTGTGCGTCATTGTTTCTTGCTTGCGCTGATGCTCTGCTTCAGCGCTCTTTCCGGTGCCGCCAAAGCTCAGGACAATGGCTTGAACTGCGAGGCCTTCAGCTCAGGGTTCACCACCCCTGAGGGGTGTCTGGATGGTAGTCAACCGAGCTCAGGACCCACGTCTGGAGATCAGTGGCAAGTGGATGATGATGCGGGGCTTTGGCCCGATGAGGGGTTTGACCCAGGTTTCCTTCTCTATTAATCAGGTGATCCCAAGCTTCATGCTGCTGGGATGAAACGGAGAGGGTGGGATTCGAACCCACGGAGGCTCGCACCTCGCTGGTTTTCAAGACCAGAGCCATAAACCACTCGACCACCTCTCCAGGTGCCTGCTCGCGCTCGCAAGCAGGCCATCATTTTAAGCGTCGGCCCCGAGGAGCTCAGTCCTTGGGCTTCGCCAGCGGCAGCAGGCATTTGTCGGAATCGCAGCCAGCCGGGCCAGCTTCAGTGAGCTCGCCACTGTCATAGCGCTGGAGAGCTTCAAAGAAGTCGCTGGAAACTCGACGCTCGATCACCTCGGCCTGCATCCGTTCGTAGGTCGCCGCATCGATCGGCTCGAAGGGCAATCGAGGGAAGGTGGCATTGGCATCGAAGCGGGCGAGCAGTGCCGCAGAGATGTAGCCATCTCCTGCTTGGATCGTTTGGTGGAGGGCGTCAGTGAGAGGTTCGATCTCATGCTCACGGAATTCGATCGTCGCCGAGGTGTTGTGGGCGGTGTAGTGGGTTTGCACCTGCATGTAGAAGTCAAACTGGGCCATCGCCGAAAAGGCGTTGATGTCAACGGCATCGGCTCCAGGCAGATTGGCCCAGCTCACTTCCGTAGGGATCTCCACCAGCCATTCGGTGCAACGTGGATCAAAGGGATCATCGAGAAGTCGACCTTGTTCGTCCTTGTCGGATTGAGATGGCACGACGGTGTAGCCGTAATCCATGCAAGCCATCGCCACAGGGTCGTTTTTCCGGAAGGTAATCCGGCGAATGAAACGTTGGGCTTTGGGTGGATGCCAGCCAGGTGCTGCCCCGGTGAGCAGGCTCTTGGTGCCTGCGGGTTGCACGGTGGTGCAACGGTTCGGCCGGCGTAGGCCATGACGGTCGCAGTAGTCCCACACCGTTTCGTTGACGATGGCTTTCCAGCGACTCAGGAATGTTGCTTCCTGGTGCTTGAAGGCTTTGCCTTCTTCGGTGTCGGGGCGACCAGCTTCCCACCAGGTCAGCCAGGGGGTGCCAAAGGCGTGAACGAAGAAATCAAATAGGCCAGTGAAGCTCACGCCGACAATTGGATCCCAGGCACGGCTCTGGCGATACCGCTCAACCTCGAAGCGATGGTTGAGCAGGCAGGCCACCGACAGGGCTGCGGCGCGGAACGCATCGCGCTGACCTTCGTCGTCGCTTGGATCGATCTGATTCAGATGGATTTCGGCGAGATTGCAATGGAAGTCGGCGCCAAGAATTTCACCACAAGGGTTGAGGCCGTAGCGACCCAGTCGATGCTCCAGTTCATCGGCCGCGATCGGACCATGGTTGAGGCTTAACCAGCGACCGGCTTCTTCGCGCCCTTGGTCGCAGTACACCTCGATGAATTCCTTGCGCAGTTCTGGCGTGCTCAGTAGGTCTGCATTGGATCGGGCAATCGCTTCAGGCGCGAATTGAATGGCTCCCTCACCACTGTGGAATTGCTTGGTCACAGCCTCCAGCAGCACCTCACGACTGGGACGGGTGTGATAAACGCGGGTGTGGTTGGCCATGCGCAGGGCATCACGCTCGGGGTCGATGCGCCAGTTGCCATCAGCGTCCTGTTGCCAAAGATTGTCTTTAGCGCCCGCGGCAGCAAGGTCGTTAGCCGCGAACTGACGCATGCCCGCGCTGCGACGGATGTTCCCAGCCACGATGGTCACCGCTGCCTCATCAATCAGCAGGCAACATTCCACTGACGTGAGTCTGCGACCGACGGCTTTGCCAAGCAGCCTGGCCACCCGTGCATAAAGGTCTTTGAGTTTGACGGGATTGGCCATCCCTCCAAACCCTTTCAGCGTTTCACCGACAGGACGAACATCGGAGAGATCAACGTCGACCTGAACTGTGCGACCAGCAAAGCGTTCATCACTGCTCAGTTCGAGCAAAAGCTGATAGCTATCCACCCAGCCTCGGCGGGTGTCACCCACCTTGATGGTGACGTGGTCGCCATTGATGGTGTGACTGGTGTGCTCCTGGCGCTCACCTGCGGGGGTCAGACCGATATCGCTGACCGAGAGCACCTCGATCGGATTGCGCACCACCGGCAGGCGATCAATCAGATGAGGCTCGATGATGGCGCCGGTTCCGCAGCCCATCATCGCCAGGTCCATCATCAGACCGAAGGCTTCCCAATCCACCAAATTGGTGGACGTGCAGTTGTAGGCGCCCGAGAAGTTTTCCGGTTGTTCGATCCATGGGGTCCCCCCGATCCACAGCCAGCGACCCGAGGGCAAAGCCTTCTTCTCGGCTTGCATGCGCGCCAGGAGCTCGACTTCCTCCTGGGTGAGATGACCAAGTTTTGCGAGCCCACCGAGGTTGCGTACCCCCACTTCACTCCAGCTCTCGCGACCAGCAGGCGTACGACGGCTGTAAGTCCGATAGAAGACAGGGTTGGCTGCCGGCGCTGTGGATGGGAAACCACCGCTGAGCTTGGTCACGACTTCGCCGATGGCGTCAGTGCTGTTGGAGCTTGTGGGATCCAGGCGACTGGGGGTGAGGGTCACAGGTATGGAACAGGCGTCCACGCACACTAACGCCACTGATGGGGGCAGCAAGTGGTGAAAGGCACCACAGGCGGTGCTGCTGCTCCGGTCGCTGTCGCTGCCTTCGCTGCTGCCGTTGTCGCTGTCAGCATGACGTCATCCGTGTTCGGAAGCTGCTGCTGCTGCGTATGCGTCTCAGGTTGTCTCGGCTCATGGCTGGAGCTCTCATCGGAGTTCTGCTTGTGAGCCTCCAGGCGCTCCTGCCTGTTCAGGCTGTGACCGCCCAACGGTCTGCTTTTCCTGCTGCGCAAGCAGCCAGCTCTCGAGGCCTGATCTCCATCCAGGATCAACCCTTCTATGGGGATCTGGAGCAGGCGGCCAGCTCCTGGTCGGATGTTGTGCTGGATCAGGTGGTGGGTGATAGCCCAAGGGCCACGTTGCTCAATTTTTATGCGGTGATGGCCGAGGTGGGGCATCGGGCTGACCGGCTCGGGCGGATCGATGCCCTGCGGGATCCGTCGGTGTCCCCTGCGCAACGCCAGGAGCAGATCGCTGATACCGAATTGCTGTTTCAGTTGGCGGTGAAGTCGCTTGATGCGAGCGCATTCCCCGAGAGTGTGCGAACCGATATGGCTGATGAGGCGGCGATTCAGTTAAAGCACGTTCTCGATTACGTCTTTACTCATAGCCAGAGATTGATTGATATCCCTGATGTTGAGGGTATGAAGCGTTTGAATGACAAACGCACCAATGCTGCTGAGTCTTGGCGCATCCCCGGAACAGCGATCTCTTTGACTTCTGAGCTGGATAATGATCCCGATCAACAGGACTTTTTCTTTTCTGAGGAGACGGTCGCTTCGATATCAGAAATGTATCAGGAGGTGAAGGGGTTTCCCGTTGTTGATCAGCCCTTTGCGACTCCATATTTTTATCAAGACTTTATCTACACGCCTGGTTACCTGGTGCCGCCAGACTGGTATCTCTCCTTGCCAAGAAGCGTTAGAGACCTGATTGAAGTTCCGATCAGTGATCAAACGTTGTTTCAGATCGTCTGCGCGTTGCTCGCCATTGTTCTCTACCTGGCAGTGCTGGGTTGGCTTGCACGTTTCATGCTCTTGACGTATCGGGATTCACTTGCTGATGAGACTCCGACGCAACTCTGGCATCGCGATGGTTTGGCCTGGAGGCGGGTATTGCTTGTGTTGCCGATCCTCCCTCTTACAAGATTCACGGAGGTGTTCATTGACGATGTTGTTAATTTCACAGGGCTTCCTCTTGTTGTTATCACCTATGCCCTTTATGTGATCTGGTACCTGAGTGCGGGTGTCTTTGTCTTCTTTGTGTTTGAGGCGCTTGGTCGTAGCAGTGCGGAATGGTTGGCCAGGATTCGTGGTCGCCGGTCGCAGTTACGGCTGCAAAGAATCAGCAATTTCGTGATGCCCCTTTGTCGGGCTCTCGGAGCTCTCGTTGCCATTGTGTTGATCTATCGATTAATGCTTCTCCTGGGACTCCCTGCCAGCACAGTTCTTGCATTCTCTGCAGTGCCAGGTCTGGCGATTGGTCTTGGCGCTTCCAAGTTGCTCAGTAATTTATTTGCTGGTCTTTCGATTCAAACTGATCGCCCCCTGCGGGTGGGTGAGTTCTGTCGAGTGGGGGAGAATCTTGGTTTCGTTTCTCGGATTGGATTACGTTCCCTAGAGCTGGAGACCCTGGAAAGTCGCGTCACGATTCCCAACTCAGTTGTGGATGAAGCGACGATCATCAACTTCTCTCGACGTGGCTTGCAAGGTGATCGCCCACCGATGCAGGGCCTTGAGGTGCGTCTTGACCTTCAAGGGGAGTGGTCTCCCTTCCAGCTGGAGGAGGTTTTACATCAGGCAAGGCGAACGCTGCGGAGTTGGAGTGTGCTCAAGGAACCGCTCATGAGCCTCGAGCGATCGCCGGACTCTTCACCACAGTTGGTGGTCTTCGCCATGGTGGAGCTCCATGGCTGGCCTGCTTATCTCGACATTCGTGAGCGGCTTCTGATTCATCTCGAGGAGGTGATGGAACGGGCTCAGTTGTCGGAAATTGCTCTAGGGATTGCCTACGGAACCCCTGCGGAACAACTGGACCGCCTGCCCTCGTTGGTGGCCAGCGTGGTGGCTGAGGATTCGCAGTTGCAGTTCAAGGCCTTTCGCCTGGAGCGCATTGCTGCCTTCAGCTACGACCACGTGCTCGAATTCAGCTCCAGTCATGAGGATCATGATCACTTCGAGGACAGCCTTCATGACCTCAATCGTCGGCTCATCAGCGCCCTTGAGGACGCGGGGGTTGAGATTCCCTTTCCTACCCAGACCCTGCAGGTGCACCGCTCGTGATGCAACGCACACCCGAGCCTCAATTGATGGAGGAATGCCAGCAGGTTGAGGCCTACGCCGCTGCTGATTTCAATCGCAGTGATCTTCAGGTGATTCGAGGGATTGAACGGCTTTGCCAGGCCCATCAGTGGCAGCCCCGGGATGGCGATTGTGTGCTCGACCTTGGCTGCGGTCCAGGCAACATTTCAGAGCGACTGGCCCGGCTCTGGCCCCAGTGTCATGTGATCGGCATCGATGGATCCGACCCGATGCTGGAGATTGCACTGCGACGCCAGGTCGCGGCAGGTGAGGGTGTTGCTTCAAGGCTGAGCTACGAGGCGCTTTGTATCGGTTCGTTGGCTCGCGGTGAGGTGAGGCCCAAAGCTCTCGAGGGCCGTTCAGGAGCAGCACTGATCGTGAGTAACAGCCTCTTGCATCACCTCCATGATCCCGGTCAGCTTTGGCGTCTGCATCAACGGCTCGCTCGGCCAGGTTGTCTTGTGTTGCATCGAGATTTGCGTCGGCCGCCAAGCCCTGAACGCGCTCTGGCCCTTCGTGAAAAGCATCTCGGCGCGGCCCCTTCGGTGCTTCGTCACGACTATCTGGCGTCACTTCACGCTGCCTTCACCCCTGGTGAAGTGTTGGAGCAGCTCCGTGCAGCAGAGCTTCAATGCTTAGAGGTGGTGGAGCTGGAGGATCGTTATCTCGAGATCCGTGGTGCCTTGCCTTCGATCGGTGCTGGTGTTGTCAGCGATGGACCCGTTAGCTGGCAGGCTGTCTCGAGAACGTCAGCGCCATGACACAGGTTCCCGCCACCGACTCCCAGGACGGCGCCAGCGAGGAGCTGGCTTTGGCGGTGGATCGCCGCCGCAACTTTGCGATCATTTCCCACCCTGACGCCGGCAAGACAACCCTCACAGAGAAGCTTCTACTTTACGGGGGTGCCATTCAGCAGGCTGGTGCTGTCAAAGCCAGGGGTGAGCAGCGAAAGGTCACCTCCGACTGGATGGAACTCGAGAAGCAGCGGGGGATTTCGATCACATCAACTGTTTTGCAGTTCGACTACGGCCCCAACACGATCAACCTGCTCGACACTCCCGGCCACCAGGATTTTTCAGAAGACACCTATCGGACCCTGGCCGCAGCAGACAACGCGGTGATGCTGGAGGACGCAGCCAAAGGGCTTGAACCTCAAACCCGCAAACTCTTTGAGGTCTGCCGCATGCGCCAGATCCCGATCTTCACGTTCATCAACAAGATGGATCGTCCTGGTCGGGAGCCCCTAGCCCTGCTCGATGAGATTGAGGCTGAGCTCGGTCTCACCCCTTGGGCGGTGAATTGGCCGATCGGCAGTGGTGAGCAGTTCCGCGGCGTGATCGACCGTCGCAGTAAGGAGGTGGTGCTGTTCAGTCGTGCTGAACGCGGTCGCCAGTCGGAAGAGCGTCATCTGCACCTGGATGATCCCGAGCTTCAGCAACTGGTGGAATCTGATCTGCTGGAGCAGGCCGTAGAGGAAATGGAATTGCTCGAGGCGGCCGGGGCCGATCTCGATTTTGAGCTGGTCCACGCAGGCGAACTCACGCCTGTGTTCTTCGGCTCAGCCATGACCAATTTCGGGGTCAGACCCTTTCTGGATGCCTTCCTTGAGATGGCTCAGAAGCCCACGGCACGGAGTGGGAGCGAGGGACTCGTTGATCCCCTCCGGCCTGAATTCAGTGGGTTCGTGTTCAAGCTGCAGGCCAACATGGACCCCCGTCATCGCGACCGTGTCGCTTTTGTGCGAGTTTGCAGCGGCCGTTTTGAGAAGGACATGACCGTGCGCCATGCACGGACGGGTAAGACGATTCGTCTGTCTCGCCCGCAGAAGTTGTTCGGTCAGGACCGTGAAGTTGTTGATGATGCCTACCCAGGCGATGTGATCGGCCTCAATAACCCAGGCATGTTTGCGATCGGTGACACGCTTTACACCGGTACCAAGGTGGAATTCGAGGGCATTCCCTGCTTCAGTCCGGAAATCTTCAGCTGGTTGCGGAACCCCAATCCTTCAGCATTCAAAAATTTCCGCAAGGGCGTCAATGAGCTCCGCGAGGAGGGGGCGGTGCAGATTCTCTATGACACCGATCAGAGCAAGCGCGACCCGATCCTGGCGGCCGTCGGTCAACTGCAGCTTGAGGTGGTGCAACACCGCCTTGAGAACGAGTACGGAGTGGAAACGCGTCTTGAACCCATGGGCTTTCAAGTGGCCCGCTGGGTGAGTGGAGGATGGCCGGCCCTTGAACGGGTTGGTCGCATCTTCAATTGCAAAACGGTGCAGGATGCCTGGTCAAGGCCAGTGCTGCTGTTCAAGAACACTTGGAATCTCAATCAGCTCCTTGAGGAGCATCCTGAGCTCGAACTCAGCGCTGTGGCTCCTGTGGTGAGTGGTGTGGAACCGATCAGCCTCTGAGTCGCTGCTCGCGACTGCTCAAAAGGCTCGCCAGAATCCATTCTTCCTCTAGTCCGCCACTGTGGACAGCATCTGGCTGCAACGCCCAGGCCCAGATGGGGGCGTTGATTATGTGTGCTTTCGTCGCCCGCAGCAGGGACGCGTCGAAATGCTGGAGGGACATCACCTGCCCCCCCAACTCCCCTTGCTCAAACGCCGAACCTGGATCGGGTCGGACCAATTGAGTGTGTGCCGGAAGGTCTTCGAACAGGACCATGGCTATCGCCACAGCCCGCCTTTGTTTTGATGTCCTCCTTCGTGAAAGCGTCGGCTTCGCTGCTGCCTCGATACGCTCATCGAAGCAATGTGCAAGCCCATGGCCTCCGGGATTGATTCCGGTTCCGATCCCGCCTCGCCGGACCCCTTCTCCCGGCTGAAGATCGCGAGGGACGCCGGTTTTGAAGCGGTGCAGCAGGCCAGGGAGCAAGCACTGGTTCAAGCCGGTGAGGATTTGCAGGAGCGAGCCAAGGTTGAAGCCGCTTACGACGCCGTGCTGATGGAACGCCTGCGCGAGCGCCAGTCCGGTCGTGTCAGTTCGGCGGCTGCGAGTGCCTCCCAGCGGGAACAACAACTCGAGACGGTCAGCAGCTCTGAGCCAAGAGGGCCAGGGCTCCTGCTGTCTCGCATTCGTCAGCTTTCGCTCCCCACCCCCGCTGCGGCTCCCCAGACCTGGTTGCCGACGCTCTCCCTGGTGGAAGGTCAGGGTTTGTGGGTTCGACTAGGTCTGGCGGGCGCGGGGCTGGTGCTGGTGCTGCTCAGTCCCACCAGTGTCGAGCTCGTCCTTGCCCTGGGCACGATCGGCATGTTTCTCAGCCAGATCCGCCGCGGCCGTCGTCCCTTGGCCTCGGTCGGCTGGAGTGTGTTGTTCCTAACGCTTGGTGTCCTTGCTGGCGGGCTAGTTGCGGCACTCCTCGCTGGTTCGGCCGCCTCCCTGCCCTTGAGTGTGGATCAATTGCAGTCGCTGCCCGCCCTCTTGGTGCTGGCACTCGGTGCCCTGTTGCTGGGCTAGGCCGTCAGCCGGTTGGTTGCAACTCAGCGATCAAGTCCTGCAACTCAGACGCATTGACCTGGTAGACCGCATTGCAGAAATGGCAGGTGAGTTCAGCGCCGCCGTCTTCCTGCAGCATGCTGCTAAGTTCATCGGCTCCAAGCATTTTCAGTGCTCCGAGGCTGCGGGGACGGCTGCAAGGACAGTGAAAGTGAATGGCTTGGCTTGGTTCGCCTGCAGGAATCGGTTGCGGATCTAGATCGGGGAAGACGTCATGCAGCAGATCTTCCAGGTTGTTGCGGCAGGCTGAGAGTCGATCGCTGAAGTCGCTGATCTCTCGGCAGCGTTCTTCTAGCAGTGCCACCAGAGCAGGTTCTTCAGCCGCCTTCGGCAAGACCTGGACGAGCAGCGCACCGCTGCACTGAAGCCCGTCACGGTTGATCCGTTCGCCAACAAATACAGCGGAGGGCGTTTGTTCGGAATGGAGCAAATAGGAGGCCACGTCTTCCCCGATCCCTCCTCTCACCAGTTCTACGGTGCTGCTGAAGGGCTCACCCTTGCCTTCGTCGCGCACCACATGCAAATAGCCAGTGCCTGCGGCTGCGGCGAAATCAAAGCTGTAATGCCCTTGCGCATCCGCAACAGGATCCAGCTCAAGAGTTGGCTCTCCCACGTATCCGCGCACAGTTCCGTCCCGACCGGCATCCACCATCAGGCCCTTGATGGGCCCATCGGAGCCCAGGCGCAGATTGACGCGTCCATGGGCCACTTTCATGGAACTGGCCAGTAACAATCCGGCCCCCATGGCCCGCCCCAGCATCACGGTGGTTAGGTAGGAGAGCCCATGGCGCTTGGCTGCTATTTGGGTGGTCTCGGTGGTGGTCACCGCCACCAGCCGAATGCCACCGCCAGCCGCAGTGGCCCGGACAAGGCGATCGCTCATGGCTAGGACTCGGCTGGGGCCAATGGTGACAGAGTGCGCAGCTTCCCTTCTTGCAGGCGGCAATGGGGACATTGCCAAGGGGCAAACAGAGCAGGCTCGTGGGTGACCACCACCATCACCCGTTCGCGGGAGAGCTCCAGCAGCAACTCGAGCACTTCTGTCCGTACCGACCAGTCCAGGCCCGCCGTTGGTTCGTCGAGCAGAAGCACCTCAGGCTGGCGTAGCAACTGCACAGCCAGCGCCAGACGTCTTTGTTGGCCTCCGCTAAGGCGCTCGGGTGCCTGTCGCCCATCAACCCCTCGGAGCCCCACCTGGTCGAGTACACGGTTCTGTTCGTCGCTGCTCAGGCGTCGATGGCCGAGTTTGAGCTCCTGGGAGACGTTGAGGCCAAGAAAATGCCTTTCGGGGAACTGGAACAACACTCCGGTGATCCATCGCCGTTGGCGAGCGGTCAGCGGCTCTCCCTGCCAGCAAATCGAACCCCGTTGCGGACGGCTCAGGCCGCTGATCACCTCCAGCAAGGTTGTTTTACCGCTCCCGCTTGCCCCTGAAATCAGCAGCGGTTGCCCTCGGCTCGCCTGCAGGTTGATCCCGCTCAGGATCGGCTTCTCTGCTGTGGCCGGCTGAACGTGCACGTCAATCAGTTCCAACATGAAGACGGGCGGCCTGTCCTGGATGTGATTCTCGCCACAGCTTGGTCGATCGCTTGCATGGCGGCGATGATGGTGTGATCACAGCACCGCCATGAACGTCCGATTCCGAGAGGTCGATCCCTTCAACTGTTGGCTGTGGTTGCGCTTCGCTGATGTGCCCAGTCAGGGGGAACGCAGTTACGTCGATGGGATTTTTGATAGTTGGTATGTGCTCGGAAGGCTGGGCGGTTTCAATGCCGAGACTCTTCAGGCGCATGAGGAGGGGGATGAGCTGAGCTGGATGGCCTACGACAACGATGAGGCGTCCTCCGCAATGCCGGCCCTGATGCACAACATGGGGCAGATGGAATATCACCAGGAATGGGCACGTTGCTGGGTGGATCTGGGGACGAGTGATGCGTTCGGCCTCGATGTGCTGATCAATGCTCTGCGGCAGCTCGACAGTGATGTGGTGCAACTGGAGGAGTTGCTGATTGGTGGTGAAAATGAGGATTGGCCGGTGGAAGAGCATCCCGATAGCGTCTTCCCTTCCTTCAACTGATCCATTGTCTTGGCGGAACTGCGTCGACTGCTGATCGCACCTGAACGGTTGATCCCCGATCGGGCGCTGCAGCTCAGCAGTTCCGAAGCGCACTATCTCCGTCGGGTGTTACGGCTCAGGCCCGGAGACCCCATTGCGTTGGTCGATGGACGGGGCTCCCTATGGCAAGCCTCACTCCTGGATGGTGAGCAGCTTCAACTCAGCAGCGGTCCCTCCCTGCAAATGTCGCCTCTTTCACCACGACTCGGACTCGCCGTGGTGGGCGTCCGTCGCGGCATGGATGACCTGATGCGGATGGCCACCGAGTTGGGAGTGGACCAGATCCAACCACTGCGCTCCCAGTGGCGCACGCTGCAGGCGGAGGATCGGCCGGACCGGTGGCAGGTGATTCTTCAGGAGGCGGTGGAGCAGAGCGAGCGACTTTGGAGCCCGAAGCTCGCCCCTTGTCTGGATGTGAAGGAGTGGTGGGCTGCTCAGGCACGGGGTTCGGCACTCGCGCTCCCAACAACCCGCCAGGACGGGCTCGTTGACTTACACGACTGGCTGCTTCAGCTGCCTGCTGCAAGCGATGCCGGGGCACCGCGTGAAGTCTGGGTGGCCATCGGCCCCGAGGCGGGTTGGAGCGCTGCTGAGGAGGAGGAGGCGACCAGACAGGGCTGGACCCCTGTCAGTATTGGCGACACGATTTTGAGAACCTCGACTGCTGCCATTGCGGCGGCCACTCTGATGACCGCCTGGCGTCGCCAGCCAAGTCCAGGCACGTAGGTCCTTAGCTCTTGAACAGCGAGGCAGCCATTGACTTGAAGCCGCGAAGGTTGGCTCCGGGGCGACGACGCTGGGGCCTGAGGCCATTGCCAGGCTGCAGAGCATCCGGGGCGTAAGTGGCCACGGTCATGGGCGGCCGGGCCGCAGCGGATGCTGCGAGTTCGGCAGCGATGGCTTCGGCGGTGGTGAGGGAGGGACCCTTGGACTCCGTGGAGTCAGTCGCCTCGGTTGGAGCGGGTGTTGCGGTGGCCTTGGCTTTGGCAACATCGGGTTTGCTTGGTTCCGCTTTGACGGGTGCAACCGTCACGGCTTTCACTGGCGCAACGGTGACCGACTGCTTGACGGCCTTCTGTTCCGAGTTGGCGTCCGCGCCCTCCAGATCAAGGAAAAAGCTTTTGTTGTTGAACACCATGCCAAGCAACGGACAGTGACGTGTGTCGATTATCCGTCGGCCGGTGGCCCTGACGGTCGATCCTTAGGGCAGTGCAACACAGATCGATGCCTCTGCCGAGTTCCGATGGCACCTCCTGGCTGCTGGCTCTGGTGATCAACGGGCTGTTGATCGCCATGGCCCAGCGCCTGCCCTTGCTCACTCGATCCGGATGGGTTCATGCCGCTGCCTTAGGAACAATTTTGTGGGGATGCCTGGGCTGGCGCGGTTGGCTTGCGGTTGTCGCCTATCTAGCCCTGGGTTCCCTGGTCACCAAACTTGGGTTCGCCCGCAAGCAGGCCGCCGGTCTTGCGGAGGCCCGTGGTGGTCGGAGGGGACCCGCCAATGTCTGGGGTTCGGCATCCACAGGCGCTCTGCTCGCCCTGATGGTTGGAGCCGGCGTGCAACCCTTTGGCCTTCTGCTGGTCGGGTTCTCGGCCAGTTTCTGTGCCAAGTTGGCGGACACCTTCGGCAGCGAAATCGGTAAACGCTGGGGGCGCACCACGGTGTTGATCACCACCTGGAGGTTGGTGCCCGCTGGTACGGAGGGGGCGATCAGCCTGGAAGGGACCGCTGCCAGCGTTGTAGGTAGCGCTCTGATGAGCCTGATTCTGTTGTTGCTGGGTTTGATCGATAGCTGGCCGCTCATGGTTTTGGTGAGCGGCATCGGTGTTCTCGCCACCCTGCTGGAAAGCGTGATGGGTGCGCTGTTTCAGCAGCGCCTGCCGTGGCTCAGCAA
The DNA here is from genome assembly GCF_004332405.1 of Synechococcus sp. BS56D. Taxonomy (NCBI): domain Bacteria; kingdom Bacillati; phylum Cyanobacteriota; class Cyanophyceae; order Synechococcales; family Synechococcaceae; genus Synechococcus; species Synechococcus sp. BS56D. Next base: position 197,815 of record NZ_PHQU01000007.1, read on the forward strand.
TGAGCTGGTCAATGCCATTCAGACCGCTGTAGCCGCTTTGTTGGCGATCAGTGCGGCTTCCATGCTGTCGCTGGTGCCTTGAGCCATGGTCCTGAGCTGCTCGAGGGTCTTTTTCAGCATCCGAGACAGCATGGAGGGATGAACTCCTTCGCTCGCTGCCAGGGTCCTAAGGGGACGGCCCTCCAGGTAATAGGCGAGTAGCCAGCGGCGCTGGACTGGTGGGATGGTCTTCAGCGCCTCACCAAGCCAGTCCAACGCTGGGTCTGGTTGCTCCAAATCAATGGCTGCGAGTCGATCGAGCCTGCTGACGCGTTCAGATTCATCGTGATCGCAATTCTGAGCTGGACCATCGAGGCTGAGCACCGGTTGCTGCCAGGCCGCCTCAACGGCCTGGCGCCAGCGGTCCGGTGTCACGTTGAGGCGTCGGGCCAGCGTTTGGTCATCCAATAAGCAGCCATTGGTGTTCAGTGAGTCTTCCTGGATCCGTTGGCCCTTGGCATGGAGATCGCGGAGCCGCCAGGGGATGCGGAGTGTCGCCTGGCGATCGCGCCTGAAGTGCAGGACCTGACCGTGGGCGCGGCTCATGGCATAACTGCTGATCTTCAGCCCTCGGCTGCCGTCGAAACCATCGACAGCGGCGATCAGTCCAAGCGTTGCCTCCTGAAGTAACTCATCGCGTTCCCCGCCGCCGCGTCTCCATTGGTGGGCACTGGCGTGATGGGCCAGCCCCAGATGTTCCAGAACGGTGGCGTTGCGCCGGCCAATCGAAGCAGGCAATTGGCGCCTTAGCTCATGGCGTTGGCGACGGGCTAGTCGTAGGGCCTGGGCGGTTGCGTTGGTTGCAGAGTCTTGGTCGATGGTTGGCATGACGGTCGTCAGGGCTCCAGTGGGGGGCTGCTGACACCCTCATCGCCTTGCCAATGGGACACCTCATCCTTTGGGGTGATGTTTTTGCGCCCTGGATTGATGTCAGGCCAGGGTCGGTGTGAGTTGCCCCTGCTCGATCAGCCCCGCCCATCGCAGCAAAGCGGGCCAGTGTTTCACCCGCTGATGCAGCCAGTGATGCCCCTCAGCGTTCAGGTGGATGCCATCAGGTTCGATCCAGCGCAGCCAATCCGGCTCCGCAAGCATGGCCTGATGCAGAGCCAGGAAGGGCACGTCTGCCTCCAGGCAGGCCTCCTCCAGGGCCGCCTCATACAAGGCCACGCAGTCGTTGGCATACCAGAGACAGTCGGCGAACGGCATCACGCCCTCATCGACTGCGGTGAGTCCAAGAACGAGCACTTGGGTGCTGGATGCCATGCCATTGAGCAGTTGACCGCAGCCGAAGCGGAAGGCCTCAAGGGAGAGTTGGGGGCGTCCGTTGGCTCGGCCCACCCTGGCGGTGTCATTCAGGCCGACGGAGAGCAACAGTCCCTCGGGCTGTTGACGTCGGAGCTCGCCGCGGACAGCCCATTCCCGCTGCCAACGCTCCGCCACTTTCTCAAGACCATCACCGCGCACCCCTAGGGGATAGATCACCGGTGCGGATGGGGTTTGCATCCAGTCGCGACGGAGTCGCTCACACCAACCTCCCCCTTCCCGATCTCCCCAGCCGTAGACACCGCTATCGCCGATGACCGTCAATTGACGGGGTCGTTGCTCCATCCCTGCTGTGTCAGGCCCGATCAGCTTTGCAGCCAACGCTGCCGTTGGCGGTCGCTGAGGGCTTCTCCCGTCAGAGTGAGTAGGGAGAAGGCGCCGATCAGCAGCCACACCGCTGCCCAGTGGAAGGAACTCAGCGATTCAATGAGCGCCCAGCCGAGCCCTGTTCCGCCGACCAGCCCTACCACGATGGTTTCGCGCAGGATGACATCTGCGCGATAGGCGCCGTAGGCGAGATACGCGCGACTTTGCGGGGCTAGCTGGCCATAGAGCCAGCTGCTTGCGCTGTCTGCTCCTGCCACTGTCATGGCTTGATGGCGCCGTTGATCCTGTTGATCGAGCCCCTCCCGGAGCAAACGGCCAAGCACCCCAGCGTTTTGGAGGCCGAGCGCGAGAGCCGCCAGGGCAAGGCTGGGTTGGTTCGCCAGCAGCAGCATGAGCAGCGTCAGGGGAGGGGGAAGCAAGCGCAGGGCACTCCAGATCAAACTCTGAACTTGGGGTGCGGCGCCCCTGTTCCAAAGAAGTTCGACGAGAGCTGGCAGTCCGATGGCCAGTCCGGCGGCGAGCAGGGTGAGCCTGAGGGTATCGACGATCAAGCTTCCCCAGGCCAGCTCCGTGCTGGCTTGCAGAAGCTGGTCCCTATCGGGTAGTGGCGGCCATTGCCATGCGAGCGCAGCTCCATCGTCGGGAAAGAGTTGCTGCATCCACAGACCCCCGACGACTGCGCTGATCAGCAACAGGCCCAGAAGGAGCAGTTGACGACGTTCGGCTGCGCCGAACCTCTCCTTCGGTCGAGTCCGCCAGAACCGCAGTCCCTGTTCGAGAGCAACGCTGCAAACGATCAGCAGCCAAAGGCCACTCCAGAACTCATGGAAGCGAAGAGATTGAAGGCTGAGCTGGAGCTCTGTGCCAAGGCCCCCCAGGCCGAACACCCCGAGCAGCGTGGCACTGCGCAAGGCGCACTCCAGGCGGTAGCCGCCATAGCTCAGCAGGCTTGGTGTCATCGCGGGCGCGAGGGTCGTGATCATCGCGGCGTCCGCCTGAGCGCCGGTTTGGAGTTGGGCGATCAGTGAGCTGCGGTCGAGGCTGTCCAACTGGTCGCGCCAAACTCTTGCCACCAGGGCGCTGTAGGGAATCGCGATGGCGAGCACAGCCACCCATGGGTGGAGTCCGAAGATCTGCAGGAGCAGTAGACCCCAGATCAGTTCATGGATGGAGCGGGGCAGGGCGAGAGCACTGCGCAGGATCTGGGCGGGCCAGAGGGGGGCGCCACGACTCAGCCAGAACACATCAGCGCTGAGTAGAGCCAGTAGAGCTCCGCTGAGACCGCTAAGGCCCCAAGCTGCAAGCGCTGTGGCCAACGTCACCTGCAAGGCGCGAACCATCGCCTGCAGGACCACTGGATCCAGGCTTGGCTGCAAGGCTCCCAACAGGCAGTCCAGCCAAATCTGCAGTCCACCGCTGTGGATGGCCGGCAGCACCACGACCAGCACAGGAATCAGCGCGAGCGCAGGAAGCAGGCAGAGCAGCGGCGGCGCTGGACGCAATCGGATCATGAGCTGTAGAGGGCGTCCAGCTGGCCGGACTGCAAGTCCGATGGCCTGAGGTCGAGCACCAGTTGCCCCTTGCGTAGACCGATGACCCGATCGAAACGATGAATCAGATCGGGGCGATGAAGGCTGATCAGAACGGTTTCCGCGCTGGTTTGCCGTAGGAGCCGCGTCAGCAGTTCATCGATCAAGGCTGGGTCAAGGCTGGCCAAGGGTTCGTCGGCAAGCAGAACTTCAGGTTGTTGGCGCAGAAGTCGTGCGATCGCCACCCGTTGGCGTTGGCCGCCAGACAGTCGTGTGACAGGAGTCTGGAGAACGTCTGCCGGCAGGCCCGCTGCCTCCAGCACGCGTCGGCAGTGATTCGTTTCGAGGGGGATCAGAAGATTGAGCAGCGCCCAGCCCAAGGAGCGCTGTCCAAGGGCACCGGCGTTGATGTTCTGTTGGACATTCAGTTCTTCCACGAGACGCAGGTCCTGCCAGAGCGTTCCAATCGCTCGCCGCTGGCGTCGCCGCCGTGGTGGCAATCCTGTCCAGATCACCTGTCCTTCATCAGCGTTCAGGCTTCCATTGATGACTGCAATCAGTGTGCTTTTCCCCGAGCCGCTCGCTCCAAGTAGCGCGACCCGCTCGCCGGGCTGGAGGGAGAGAGAGACCCCCGTTAAGCGTGGCGCCTCTCTCCCGATGACACCGACGGAACGAAGTTCCAGAGTGATACTCACCGAATCTTGCCCAATTGACGGCCTACTTTTTCAATTGACTCGTACTGTGATTCCTTGGCTGGAATAAAGGAGTCTGCAGCGAATAGCTCGAGAACGGTTCGACCGTTTTCGCTCTTTTTATTGATGTTAAGCAGAGCTTTCTGTAGTCGGTTTGTGAAACCTTTCCCGAAGCGCTGATCCAGGCCAGGGCGCACCACCCAGTGGTAGTCAACGTAGGTAGGGGTCTTCCAGATCACTCGCACCTTCTTGGTGTCGACTCGACCTTCTTTTAAGGCGCTGTCCCAAACCTGCGAATTGAGGGCACCAGCCTGGTAGGCACCACTCTGGACAAGGGCAATGGTGGCATCGTGGCTTTTGCTAAATCCAGCCCGTCCGCCAGCAAACTGGCTAGGGCTGACCCCTGCTTGTTGCAGAAAGTACTGGGGCATCAGGCGCCCTGACGTGGAGCTTTCGGAGCCGAATGTGAAGCGTTTCCCACGTAATTCGGTGAGTTGCTTTTGGCTTTGAATTGGTTTGAGCCCGCTGGCCGTGTTGGCGATGAAGACGCTGCGGAACTTGGCATCGATATCCCGTTGCGCCAGCACGCGGGCACCTGGAGTCTGCAGACGTGCCTGTACGCCTGTTAGGCCTCCAAACCAGACCAGATCAAGGCTTCCGCTGCGAAACGCACTCACGGATGCGGGGTAGTTGCTCACCGGCACGTAGCGAACGGGGACTTTGAGCTCATTGCTCAATTGAGTGGCCAGAACGCTGTAGAGGCGATTCAGTTTTTCAGGGTTCTGATCGGGGATGGCCCCGATGCGCAGCAGCTGCTGCGCCATGGTCGGGAGGGCCGTCGTCATCAGGCCGATCAAAAGGCCTAGGACAACAACGGCCCTTCGTTCTCGTGCTGGCATGGGATCAGAGGAATCTGGGATGGGTGATTAGTCCCTCAGTCGATCCAGCAGTCGCTCGAGTCGCTGAAGGCCATCGCTGATCGTCTCATGCGAGACCGCGCAAGACAGGCGAATGCAGCGCCCATCACCAAAGGCCTCCCCGGGGATCAGGGCCAGCCCTTCCTCGTCTAAAGCCAATCGACAGAATTCCATGGAATCCACCACTCCCTCCGGAAGCTGGGGGAAGGCATAAAAAGCGCCGCGGGGCGCTACCAGGGTCAAACCCTCGATGGCCTGGAGCCCTGAGGAGAGCAATTGCCGCCGGCTGCTGTAGGTCGAGGCCATGGCTCGGACGCAGTCGCGGGATCCCTCCAGGGCCGCCAGGGCTCCTCGTTGCGCGAAGCTGCACACGTTGCTTGTGCTCTGACTCTGAAGTGCCGCCGCGGCTTTGATCACGTCGCTGCGACCAGCGAGGTATCCCAGCCGCCAGCCGGTCATGGCCCATCCTTTGGCAAAGCCGTTGACGATGAACGTGCGCTCGGCAAGATCCGGGGCCACCGCAGCAAGGCTGTGATGGCTCTCGCCGTCCTCGAGCAGCGCTTCATAAATTTCGTCACTCATCACCAGTAGGTCGGGATGGCGGCGGAGTAACTCGGCCAGGGCTTCCAGTTCCGTTCGCTCCATCACGCGTCCCGTTGGATTGCCCGGGGTGTTGAGCACCAGAAGGCGACTGCGCGGTGTAATCGCCGCCTCCAATGCCTGAAGGTCCAGGCGAAAACCGCTTTTGGCACTGGAACGAACAATCCGTGGTTCGGCCCCTGCTAGGCGAGCGATTTCCGGGTAGCTCAGCCAGTAGGGCCCCGGGATCAGGACCTGATCCCCAGGGTTGAGCAGCACCTGGAACAGGTTGTAGATCGCTTGTTTTCCTCCGTTGGTGACCAGCACATTGGCGGGCTCACTGGGTACCCCGTTTTCGTTGCTGAGTTTTTGAGCGATGGCCTCCCGAAGTAGGGGATCCCCCGCTGCTGGTCCATAGCGGGTCAAGCCGTCCTTCAGCGCTTGGATCGCAGCCTCAACGATGAAGGTGGGCGTGTCGAAATCAGGCTCGCCAGCGCTGAGACTGCAGATGTCCCGGCCCGCTTCCTGCAGTTCTTTGGCCCTGGCACTGATCGCCAGTGTCAGCGAGGGTTGCAGGGCTACGGCCCGTTGAGACAAAACTGACGGGCGTGACATCAACGCGGCACTCCCCCACCGGGTGCGCTGGAAAAATCCATCCTGCCTGATCTGGTGTTCCAGACAACCTTTTTTTATGACGTCAGGTTCAGCGAGCTCTCATCCATCGCTCAGTTGGGTTCTGGCTGCCAAAGAGCCGAAGGCCCTCGCGGCGTTTTATGCCTCCCTGTTTCAGACCGCCTATCGCCCCGGTCTTGCTGCCACCCATTGGTTGGTGGATCTGCCCGATGGAGGGCTGCTTCAGATCTATCGACCCTCTAGACAACGATCGAGCCCGGTCCCTGGTCAGGCGTTGGCTCCCTGTCTTCAGCGCACTGAGGTGAGCCCTCATAAGGCTTTTGCTGCCCTACAGCGATGGATTGCTGACGCCTGTCAGCTCGGTGCATCCATCCGAGAGGACCCTCGTCTGGAATCCTTCGGGGCGGAATGCTGGCTGGAGGATCCTGAAGGCCATGGGGTGTTGTTGCTCGTGCGTACCCCATGAGTCGCTGCGGTCCATAGGATCACGTCGGCAGCAGGGTGTGCGTTGGCCTGGGGATCCGCAAAAGCCATCGATCGGATCGAATTGGCTGCCGCAGCCCTTGCCCATGCCTGCAGCTCTTGCACGGCTTGTGAGCTCTCCGGTAGCCGCAACAGGGTGGTGGTCAGTCGTGGCGCATCCACGGCCTCATTGATGTTGATCGGTGAAGCTCCTGGAGCAACGGAGGATCAGCAAGGACGCCCCTTTGTTGGACGTGCTGGACGATTGCTCGATCAGCTCCTCATCGAAGCTGGCTTGGATCCAGAGCGGGATCTCTATGTGTGCAATGCGCTCAAATGTCGGCCGCCAGGTAACCGCAAGCCAAAGCGTGGCGAACTCGAGGCCTGTCGACCTTGGCTTGAGCAACAGATCACTCTGGTGAATCCCTCCGTGGTCTGCCTGTTGGGGGCCACTGCTCTTGCAGCGGTCCTCGACCTGCGCGATCCGATGAGTGGGCTGAGGGGGCGATGGATTGAACGGGATGGTCGGCGATGGATGCCTCTGTTTCATCCCTCCTATCTCCTGCGCAATCCCTCCCGTGATCCTGGAGGGCCATTCGCGCTCACGCTGTCCGATCTGCGTCAGGTCAGGGCTCGGCTGTGTCAGGGTGATGCCGCTTCCGGCGCTCCGCTCCCTTGACCGCCACGACCGTGACTCCCATCAACGACCAATCACGTCGTTACGACACTCAGATTCATCGGCGGGTGACACGCACCGTCATGGTGGGTGATGTGCCGATTGGCAGCGACCACCCTGTCGTGGTGCAGTCGATGATCAATGAGGACACCCTCGACATCGAGGCAGCTGTGGCCGGCATCCGACGCCTGGCAGACGCGGGATGCGAGATCGTGCGTGTGACCACCCCGTCCATGGCCCATGCCAAGGCCATGGCTGAAATCCGTGCTGCACTGCGTCGTCAGGGCTGCACCGTTCCGTTGGTGGCTGATGTTCACCACAACGGCATTCGGATCGCCCTTGAGGTGGTCAAGCATGTGGATAAGGTTCGCATTAATCCAGGCCTGTTTGTTTTCGATAAGCCCGACCCCAGTCGGCAGGAATTCACTCAGGAAGAGTTTGAGGCGATTGGTGAACGGATCAAGGACTCCTTCGCTCCGCTTGTTGAAGCTCTGAAGGCCGAGAACAAGGCGCTGCGTATTGGAGTGAACCATGGCTCACTCGCTGAGAGGATGCTCTTCACCTATGGCGATACACCGAGGGGGATGGTGGAGTCGGCGATGGAATTTGTGCGCCTCTGTGATGCGCTTGATTTTCACAACATCGTGATTTCCATGAAGGCTTCGCGGGCGCCTGTGATGCTTGCTGCCTATCGACTGATGGCCGATACCCTCGATGCCGAAGGCTTCAACTATCCCCTTCATCTGGGAGTGACCGAAGCCGGCGATGGCGACTACGGGCGTGTCAAGAGCACAGCAGGAATCGCCACGCTGCTGGCGGAGGGCCTAGGCGACACGATCCGTGTGTCGCTCACTGAGGCGCCTGAGAAGGAGATCCCTGTGTGCTTCTCGATCCTTCAGGCCCTTGGTTTGCGCAAGACCATGGTCGAGTACGTGGCCTGCCCGAGCTGCGGTCGCACTTTGTTTAATCTTGAAGAGGTTCTCCATCAGGTTCGGTCGGCGACCTCCCATCTCACGGGATTGGATATCGCTGTGATGGGCTGCATTGTCAACGGACCTGGTGAGATGGCCGATGCTGACTACGGTTATGTGGGTAAGACCCCTGGAGTGATCTCCCTGTATCGAGGACGCGAGGAGATCCGCAAGGTGCCGGAATCCGAAGGGGTGGAGGCACTGATTCAGTTGATCAAAGATGATGGCCGGTGGGTGGAACCGGCCTGAAGTCGTTAGGGTGAAGGATCAGTCCTGACGGGACATCATGCCCTCATTGCCCAAGCCTCCATCAGCTCCTTCGCGGCGTAGCACCTGGCTGGTTTTGCTTGGCGCTGGGGGCTTGTCTGCTGCTGTGGCGATGGCAGCACCTGGGTTGGGTCTCCCCAGCAGTGGCTCCTCTTCGATCACCGATAGCCCCAAGGAAGTGATCGATCAGGTTTGGCAGATCGTTTATCGCGATTACCTTGACTCCACGGGCAAATACGATTCAGAACGTTGGCAGTCTCTGCGGCGTGAGCTGCTCGCCAAGCCCTATGCGGGCACGGCTGAATCGTATGAGGCGATTCGGGGCATGTTGGCAAGCCTTGATGATCCCTACACGCGCTTCCTTGATCCGAAAGAATTCAAGGAGATGCAGATCGATACCTCTGGTGAATTGACTGGTGTAGGTATTCAGATCTCCCTGGATAAAGAATCAAAAGAGATCGTCGTTGTCTCACCGATCGAAGGGACTCCGGCTTCGAAGGCAGGGGTGCAGCCCAAGGACGTGATCGTTTCCATCGATGGCAAATCCACCAAGGGGATGACCACCGAAGACGCGGTGAAGCTCATCCGCGGTAAGGAGGGCAGCGAGGTTGTGCTGGGTTTACGTCGTAAGGGCCAGGTGGTGCAGGTGCCGCTGGTACGCGCTCGAATTGAGATCCACTCAGTCAACAGTCAGCTCAACACTGCTCCCAACGGCAAAAAGATCGGTTACATCCGCCTGAAACAGTTCAATGCCAATGCCGCCAAGGAGATGCGGGCTGCTATCCGCAAACTCGAAGCGGAGGGTGCTGAGGGATACGTGCTGGATCTGCGCAGCAACCCCGGTGGGCTTCTCGAGGCCAGCGTCGACATCGCCCGTCAGTGGATCGATGAAGGCACGATCGTGAGTACGAAGACGCGAGAAGGCATTCAGGACGTGCGCCGCGCGACCGGCAGTGCTCTGACCCAACGTCCGGTGGTTGTGATTGTGAATGAGGGTTCCGCCAGCGCTAGCGAAATTCTCTCCGGCGCCCTTCAAGACAATCAGCGGGCTCAGTTGGTCGGCAACAAGACGTTCGGCAAAGGTCTCGTTCAATCCGTTCGCGGATTGGCCGATGGGTCGGGGATGACAGTCACCATTGCTAAATACCTAACCCCGAAGGGGACTGACATTCACAAAAATGGGATCAAACCCGATGTGTCGGTGCAGATGAGCGAAGAGGAGATCAAATCCCTCAAGCTCGAGGATCTCGGTACCGCCAAGGACAGCCAGTACCGCGTTGCTGAGACAACGCTCATCAAAGCTCTGGCTAGTCCGAACAACGGCCGGGCCTACAAACCCAATTCCGCCAATCTCAAATCCGCGCTGCCTGTGCGGCCTGCTCAACCTTAGAGCGACAGCCTGACATTGCTGCCATCACTAGGGTGCTGGCAGTTACCCACCAGGGCCTATCAGGCAACCGGTTGCATCAAGCCACCACCGGGATTGGAATCGTCGTCGTCGTTCTGGGTGTCGTTCTGCCAGAGGGCATAGACGCCGAGAGCAGCAGCGCCAATGAGGCTTCCGAAGAGGCCCATGGATCCTGCATTGCTGATCGGATCGATGAACTCGCCCACGACAACCCCTCGAATTCCTCTGACTGTAACGAAGAATTGCGCAATGTGTCGGGCTCTTCTCATTTTTAAGGGCCTTGGCGCTCCAGGCGGACGCAGGACGCGTCAGACCGAGAGCACCGCCTCATTACGCGCCCTCTCTTGAGCCTCACGCTGCTCAGCGTTGAGGCCCTCAGCATCGGGGATCTGAGCAGCCATTTGCTCGAGCCAGCCTTTGAGCTCTTCGAGTTGCTTCTCCATCGGCAAGACACCCAGGCCACGGGCGAGCACCTTGGCGGTGGTCCCACTGCCGGCCTGGTAGACCAACCGACCATGAAGATGCTGGGGCAAGCCTTGGCGGAGCAGGCGGAAGGCGGGTTCCTCCATTGGTGTTTCCAAAGCGATATTTGGCTTCTCCGGCCGAATGCGCGAGAACCCGCAGCGCTTGGCCAGTAATTTCAGCTCCATCAGTTGCAGGAGTGACTGAACCGGCCCAGGGAGGGCGCCGTAGCGATCGGCCCATCCGGCGGCCAACTCCACAAGGCTTGCGGAGTTGGCGCATTCGGCGGCCGCTCGGTACGCCCCCATCTTCTCGTCGGCATCGGTGATCCAGTCGGCCGGGATGAAGGCGGTCACCTGTAGGTCCACCTGGGTGTCGTCCACAGCAGGAATGTCCTGGCCTTGAATCTCCGCCAATGATTCCTGCAACATCTCCATGTAGAGATCGAAGCCGATTGCTTCCATTTGGCCGCTCTGCTCCACGCCGAGCAAATTGCCCACTCCTCTGATTTCCATATCGCGCATGGCCAGTTGATAGCCACTGCCAAGTTGAGCAAACTCCTGAATCGCCCGTAAGCGTTGGCGTGCTGCATCGCTGAGGGATGCATCGCCGGGATAGAAAAGCCAGGCGTGGGCCTGAATGCCGCTGCGCCCCACTCGACCACGGAGCTGATAAAGCTGAGCCAGGCCGAAACGATGGGCGTCCTCGATCAGGATGGTGTTGACCCGAGGAATATCAAGGCCGCTCTCCACGATCGTGGTGCAAAGCATCACGTCGGCTTCGCCACCGTTGAAGGCCACCATGGCGCTCTCCAGTTCGCCTTCGGCCATCTGACCATGGGCCACCAGCAGCTTCAGGCCAGGGAGCATCTGGCGCAGCTGCCCGGCCACCTCGTCGATCCCCTCCACGCGCGGCACCACGTAGAACACCTGACCACCCCGATCCAGCTCCTGGCGGATCGCACTGCGTACTGCCTCCTCATCGAGGGCCGCCAGGTGCGTCTTGATCGGGCGTCGTAGCGGGGGCGGAGTGGTAATCAGGCTCATTTCCCGAACACCGGAGAGGCTCATGTACAGCGTTCGTGGAATCGGGGTCGCCGACAGGGTGAGGACATCGACGTCCTTGCGTAGCGCTTTGATTTTTTCCTTCTGGTTGACTCCGAACCGCTGTTCCTCGTCCACGACCAGCAGGCCGAGTTTGTCGAATGCTGTGCTCTTGCTGAGCAATTGATGGGTGCCGACCACGGCGTCGATCGTGCCCTTCTGAAGGCCTTCGAGGATGGCTTTGCGCTCTCCAGCGGTTCGGAACCGGTTGAGAAGAGCCACCTTGATTGGATAGGGCGCGAACCGTTCCGACAAGGTGCGCCAGTGCTGCTGCGCCAGCACGGTGGTGGGCGCCAGCATCGCCACCTGCTTGCCTGCAGTGATGGCTTTGAAAATGGCCCGTATTGCTACCTCGGTCTTCCCGAAGCCCACATCCCCGCACACCAACCGATCCATCGGTTGTGGTTTCTCCATGTCGCGCTTCACATCAGCTGTGGCCTTGAGCTGATCAGGAGTGGGCTCGTAGGGGAAGGAGTCCTCGAGCTCCTCTTGCCAGGGGCCATCACCAGGGAAGGCGAATCCAGGAGCTTGATGGCGTTCCGCGTAGAGCTTCACAAGATCGAGCGCCACTTTGCGAACGGCCTTGCTGGCGCGCTCCTTGGCCTTCACCCACGCAGAACCGCCCATCTTGCTGAGCTGCGGCGGCGCGTCACTGTTGGCGCGATAACGGCCAAGACTGCCTAGCTGGTCGGCAGCCACCCGCAGGATTCCATCGGCGTACTGCACCACGAGGTAGTCACGCACCTCGCCGCTGATCGCAAGTTTCTCAAGCTTCTGGAAACGACCGATGCCGTGGTTTCGATGCACCACGAAGTCGCCGGGACGCATCTTGTTGGGATCCACGGTGCGACTGGCGGCCTTGCGGCGGCGACGCACATAGCCATTGCTGCCAAGGTTGTGCTGGCCGAAGAACTCCCGGTCGGTGATCAAGACCACCCGCCATGCGGGCAGTTGCAGTCCTTCGAGGTCCGCGGTGCCCTTGGTCTTGAGGGCGACTGGTGTCCCCTGTTCGATCAGGCGTTCGATCGCTGGTGCATCCGCCGCGTTGGGCACGAAGCGGCTGATGCAGTCGTGCTCCTCCAGCAAAGCGACGGCACGGCTCGGTTGTGCTGAGAGCAGCCAGATGGCCTGCTTCTCGGCCTGGTACGTCTTCAGAAGTTCGCCGAGTTTGCCGAATTGGTTCGGGTAGGCCGGCACCGGACGGCTTGTCAGATCAAAGGCATTGGCGTGGTCGTCTTGCTCTTGAAGTTCCGCCAGGTCGAAACCGTTGAAGCCCTCAGCCAATTCAAGCGCTGCTTCGATCGATCGGTGCAGGGCGGGGACCGCGGGTTGGAGCTCGGCGTAGTGCTCTTCGACATGCTCGAGCCACTGTTGGCCATGGGCACGCCCGTGGCGGCGTTCATCAATGGCGATGCAGCAGCCCTTTGGTAGGTAATCGAGCAGCGATGCCGGTTCGTTCCAGGCCAGCCCCATCAGTCGGCGCATCCCTTCTGGGGTTCCGCCTTCGAGTAATTCGTTGAGCCCCTGCTCGCTCAGCAACGCATCCAACCCGTCGGGCACCTGCTCGCGCAACTGTTCGGCGATCAGTGGGCTGAAGCCCGTGGGGGTGAGGCGCAGGCAGTCGATTGCATCCAGCGAGCGCTGACTAGCTGGGTCGAATTCCCGCAGCTTGTCGAGTTCGTCACCGAAGAACTCGAGGCGCACAGGAAGTTCGCTGCTGACAGGGAAGATGTCGACAATGTCGCCCCTTCGGCTCCAGGTTCCTTCCTGATCGATGCTGGAGACACGCTCGTAACCCAGCTGGCTCAAGCAGGTGGCTAGCTCTTCAAGATCAACCGTGTCGCCTTTGCGCAGGTTCCGGCAGCGGGCGGCTAGGGCCTCAGGAGGCGGGAGGTGGGGCTGAAGGCAGCGTTCGGTGGCAACGATCGCCAGATCTTTGCGTGTTTCAGCGCTTTGCAGCTCGCTGAGCACCTGAAGCTGCCCCCAGGTGATTTCAGTGGTGGGATCGAAAGGCTCATAGGGAGATCCTTCGCTGGTTGGATACAGCTGGGTGCTGTCCCAGCCCATGAGTTCCAGCAACGCCGTCCAGCGCCCCGCTTCCTCCAGGGTGGGGACCACCACCAGCAGTGGCTGGTCGCCTCGTTTCGCAAGAGCCGTTGTGACCAGAGCGCGGGCGGCACGGTTGCCACCGCGCAACAGCAATCGATCGTCCCGCCCGCATCGCTCCAGCAATTCACCGGTTAGCCCTGAGCTCTGCAGTAGACGCACCAGGGAGCTGAGGGGCATGGCGAGGCGTCAATCGGCAACGCATGATTGTCGCAATCGGCTGCCTGCGGCCGTGAACACGAGTGATACGGAGAGCTTTGATGCCCCGCTTCCGTTGCCCAGAATGCTGTTGCGGGCCGGCCATTGTCCTTCGCCCTCCCCGGGGAGCGACTCCGATCTGTTCCCGTTGCGGCACGGTGCTGGAGCGGCAGCCGGTGGTGCGGCCGATTCCACTGCTGGTGCTTCTTGCGGTGGGGTCGGCCCTGGTGGCCCTGTCGATTCCAGGCCTGTTCAGCCCTCCTCCACCGCCTCGGATACCGGCACCCGTTCGCTCGGTTTGAGATGAAGCAACTGCTCTTCAAGCAGCATGTTGAACTGCAACAGCTGCTCATCACTGAGCTGCTGTCTGGAGCTGGCCTGGAGCTGCCCTTGGAGGAATTCACGAGCCTGCTGAGGGCTCCAACTCAGTGTGGCGAGCATGGCGTCCCCCTGCTGGATCAGATCACTCCGGCGCAGGGGCACGGGTGCTTGGTCGCCGCTGATTCCTGGTTCAAGGCTCCGTAGGCGGTTCAGGAAGGCCACCAGGTCGCTGTAGCGGGTGAGCCGATGGCGGCTGCCATGGCCGAAAGCACGTTCGAGATAGCGGCGTTCCTGTTCACGATCCCAGCCGATGCGTTGCAGCTCAAGGTCGATCGCCGTCAGTTCATCGCTCCAGTCATCCGGATCGGTGGGGGCTTCGCTGGGTGGAGTCTGTTGCGGTTCAACGTCGCGCTGTCTCTCTTCAGCCGTTGACGCCGCCGTTGAATCGGGTGTGGTCTCTTGTTCTGGAGACGACTGAACGGTTGGTGTTGCCTTGACGGGTGCCGGGGCACTGGTTCGCTGGGGCCTCAGGCGTGCCTGGAGCCGTTGCAGGGCACGGTCCTCCGCCTCCTCGGCCGTCCTGCCTTCGCCTAAGGCGCTGGCGTGCAGCCCCTCTGCTCCGAGCCATTCCACCTCCACCACGCAGCGGCTGGTGTCGATGTGGCAAAGACGGGCCCGGGTGTTCATCCCACTGCATGGCGCTGCCCATTTCTAGGCTGATCCCTATGGATTCAGCAGCACTGCACTCGCTCACCCCCTGGTTGGATGGGGTCGATCGCTGGGGCGAACTCTTACCGCTCTTGCCGGTGCTGGTGTCGCTTGAGTTGATTCTCTCGGCAGACAACGCCATTGCTTTAGCCGCGATTGCAAGGCAGCAACGGGATCCACTGCGCGAGGGGAGGGCCCTCAACCTCGGCATCGCGATCGCCTTCCTGCTGCGCATCGCCCTGATCCTGATGGCCGGTTGGGTGCTTCGCTTTCAACCCCTGCAGTGGCTGGCCGGTGGCTATCTCCTCTGGTTGTTCTTCAGCCATCTGTTCTCTCGTTCCCAGGCGTCTTCCAACGCCACTGGAGAGCTCGAAAACTCGGATTCCACCCCCTTTCTGCGCACGGTGATGGCCCTTGCCTTGACGGACCTTGCCTTTTCCATCGACAGCGTCGCCGCAGCGGTGGCGATTAGTGATCAGTTACTCCTTGTGATCTGTGGTGCACTGATTGGTGTCATCGCTCTTCGTTTTACGGCCGGTTTGTTTGTGCGCTGGTTAGAGCTCTATCCACGCCTCGAAACCGCCGGTTACAGCGCTGTGGGCTTTGTCGGCCTCAAACTGATCGTGGCCCTGATTCTTCCTGGTCTGGTGGTCCCGGAATGGTTCACGCTGGTGACCGTTGCTGTTCTGGTGCTCTGGGGTTTCTCCTCTCGTTCTCTCCCTTTGCTGGAGGAGCCTTGAATCGATGCTTGTGGAATTGAGGCAGGCCGGCTCCGAACAGCCGATCGATCGCATTGAGCTTGAAGACCCGCCTCATCCAGGGCGTTGGTTTCTCCACGGCGAGCGAAGCTTCTTGGTGCTTCAGCGCCGTCACCGCTACACGCTGCGCTCCGGTCGCTATCAGCTTTCCAGCCTGGTGCTCCTGGTGACGGCTCAGCATCGCCCCCACGATGCTCGGCCTTGGCGTCATGGCTGGGTGATCGGGGATCCCTCCTGTGCCCTCAATGCCCTCAGTCCTTTGATCCGTTGTGCTGTCTTACCGGAGGGTCCCTGCGAGCAGTGTCTGCATCGTGTGGAGCGCTGATCCGCGGTGGTGTTGTCCTCCAATCAAATCTCAACCCGCCGAGATGGGCACTGGTTCGAGGCACGACTGGTGTCAGGTCATGGCGTGGCGTCTGGACGTTCCGCTGATTCGCCCTATCCGATGGGGACGATTGCGATGCAGCAACCCCTATTCGCGTCCTTGGGACTCGATCTCTCCGACTGTTGGCCTGGCACTCTGAATCTTTGTTTTCAACCGTTGGAAATCGGTTTGGAGGCTCCAGATCACACGTTTGTGAATCTCCATTGGACCGATCGACATCCCCCCGAGACGTTTTCCTTCTGGCGAATCGCGCTGCGATCGGATCGAGGGCAAGAGTGTCCCGCTTGGATCTACAGACCCCATCCCGAGACCAAGCAACGTCACTGGCAGCCACCCACGCTGGTGGAAGTTCTGGCACCGCCCATTGACCATCTCTCCCCAGGAGATTCCCTTTGGCTTCATGATCCGCAGGATCGGCTGGTTTTGATCGATGGGGTGCGTCTTCGGGCGCGGCTTCTGGAAGCTTTGAAGTTTCGTGTGTTGGCAGCCGAAGAACGCTTTTTCGAAGCCGATTCAACGGTTCAACGACGGCGTTGGTTGGCGACAGTCCACCCAGAAGCTCTGGCGCTCAGTGATGCTGATCTCGAGCGGGTCTGGTACCAGGCCCGCAGTCTTTATGGATCGCATTGAGGGTGCTGCAAGCTCCTAGGGTGACGGATCTGAGGGATTCGACCATCACGGCAGCTACCACACCTGAAAGCCAGACCGCTACCGCCTTTGAAGCATTGGGTCTGAGCCAACCCCTGCTTCGAGCTCTCAAGGAGAAGGGGTACACGACACCATCGCCGGTGCAAGCCCAGGCGATTCCTGCGGTGATCGGTGGTCGAGATGTGATGGCGGCAGCGCAAACAGGCACCGGTAAGACCGCGGGCTTCACCTTGCCCGTGCTTGAACGCCTCAGTCATGGAGCTCGGGCCGGCCGTCGTCAGATCCGCGCTCTCGTGCTGACCCCCACCCGCGAACTGGCCGCCCAGGTCCTCGAGAACGTTCGTCTTTACAGCCGCCACTTGCCCTTACGCAGTGATGTGGTGTTCGGGGGGGTGAAGATCAATCCTCAGATTCAGCGCCTGGCCCAGGGTGTTGATGTGCTGATTGCCACGCCAGGTCGCCTGCTCGACCTTCATCAGCAGGGGGCTGTTCGGTTCGACCAGGTGGAATGTCTCGTGCTTGATGAAGCCGATCGCATGCTCGACATGGGCTTCATTCACGACATCCGGCGGGTGATTTCGAAGCTTCCTGAGCGCCGTCAGACCTTGTTGTTCTCGGCGACCTTCAGTCCTCCGATCCGCAAACTCGCTACGGGTCTGCTTCACCAGCCGGTTCAGATACAGGTCACGCCCGCCAATCAGACGGCTTGTTCCGTAGAGCAGGTGGTGCATCCCTGTGACATGGGCCGCAAGGCTGAATTGCTGAGTCATCTGATTCAGACCAATGACTGGCAGCAAGTGCTGGTGTTTTCACGCACCAAACACGGTGCAAACCGGGTGGCTGAACGACTCAGTCATGAGGGGCTCATGGCAGCGGCGATTCACGGCAACAAGAGCCAGGGTGCCCGTACCCGAGCCCTGCAGGGCTTCAAGGACGGCACGGTGCGTGTCCTGGTGGCTACCGATATCGCCGCCAGGGGCATTGATATTCAGCAACTCCCCCATGTGGTGAATCTCGACCTTCCGAATGTGGCTGAGGATTACGTGCATCGGATCGGCCGCACGGGCCGGGCTGGTGAAAGTGGCCATGCAATCTCCTTGGTTTCTGCTGAAGAGGCCCTTTTGCTGAAGGCGATCGAACGCTTGACCGGCGAGTCCCTCTCCAGGGTCGAGGTGCCTGGCTTCGAGCCCACCGTGCTGAGTGCTCCCCCGTTGGACCTCAGTGGAGGTCGAGGCCGTCGGCCCAGGTCATCGATGTCCAATGGCCGGGCCTCTCGGGGGCCTCGAGCTGGAACAGGAGGCCGCGCCCGTCGGGCATGAGAGGCACGTATACGTTGCTGAATCGTAACGAAACCGTGTTGTTAAGTCGGTCCGTCTCCCAGCTTTTGTCCGGCTGATGCCTGCAGTTGTTGCAGCAAGGCCTGGCCGCTGCTCCGGCCCTTTCCTTCCAGTTGGGCTTCTCGAACCAGCAGCGGGCAGCCGCTGCTGCTGACAACAAGACCAAGATCGGGACAACAGGCCAGCACCGTGCCGGGCTCCTGCTCTCCTGTGGGCCAACGACCCACCAGGGCCCGGGCTTGATCCGACAACTGGTCTTTGAGGCGATCGATCAGCGGTTCTGTGGACAGCAGTTTCAGTCGCTGGCCCTGCCAGCGGGTCACGGCGTTGGGATAAAGCCCCATCACGCGCCTATGGATGGCTAGGGCTGATGTTGTCCAGTCGATCTGTGCATCCTCTTTGTTGAGCATGCGTGCGTAGGTCATGCCCATCTCGCCCTGGTCCTGAACTCCAAGCCGTAGCCATCGCTCTGATTCGCTGCCTGGGCCAGCGGCCTCAATCTTGGGTAAGGCTTCCACAATCAGCTCCGCCGTCAGTCGGCTGAGCCGATCAGCCAGTTGCTCGGCATTGTCCAGAATTCCAATGGCACAGCGTCGCTCTAGCAGCACAGGGCCTGTGTCCAGTCCTTCTTCCATGGCCATCACACCCACGCCCGTTTCCAGATCGCCCTCAATCAGGCTCCACTGAATTGGTCCTGCCCCACGCCAGCGGGGCAGGAGGGAACCATGGCCGTTCCAGCAGCCCAGGGGCGGCTGCTGCAGGATCGCAGGAGGAAGAATCTGACCGAAAGCCACCACCACATAGACATCAGCACCGAGCGCTGCCAGCTGCTGCTGGCATTCCAGGTCGTTGCGGATGCGTTCCGGCGTGTACACCGGCAGCTCCAGCGCCTGGGCCCTTGCCTTCACCGGTGAAGGCATCAGCTGTTTGCCACGACCACGACGACGATCCGGTTGGCTCACGACGCCAACGACGGTGTGACCTGCATCCACCAGCGCATCAAGGGTGGGCACGGCGTAGTTCGGCGTGCCCCAGTAGAGGATCTTCACCGCTTGAGTCCCCTTAAGCCTCGCCGGTGATGGCCAGTCCGTCGACCCAAACATGGGGGCAGACACCCTGGTGGGTCACGATCGCTTCCTCCAGATGCACGATGCCCTTCAGCACGTCTCTGAAGTCTCCGGCGACGGTGGCCGCCTCGACGGAGATGCGTTCTCCCCCTCGAACGAGCCAACCGTCGAAGGGCAGTGAGAACGCTCCCTGACTGGCCTTGACCCCAGCGTGGAGAGCACTGAGGCTTTCGATTAAGACGAAGGTCTCGTTGCTCTGGGCGTGATGCAGATGCGTGGTTCCACTGCTGGTGCCCTCACTGGTCCCCACCTCAAACCAGTCCGGGCCAACCGAGACCTTGGCACCCAACCCGGCATGGCCAGTCGGCTCAACGCCGAAATGACGCGCCGTTGCCTCGGAATGCAGGAAATTCACCAGTGCACCGTCCTGAATCAGGCAGAGCTTGCGTGTGGGTGTTCCCTCCCCATCGAAAGGGGCTGCTCCGATGTGATCGGGATGCAGCCCGTTGTCATGAAGGGTGAAAAAAGGAACGGCGACTTGATCCCCGATTGAGTTCTCACGGCTCAGGCTCACACCATCAAGCACTGCGCGGGCATTCACCATGCTGCTGAAGGCTCCGAGCAGGTCCAGAAATGCCTCCGGTGTGAAGCACACCAGATAGCGACCCGTGTCGATCGGTTGGTAACCGAGATGGCTGATGGTGCGTTCTGCGGCTTCGTTGATACAGCCCTGCACATCCAGCTGATCACTACCGAGCGCCAGTCGGACAGCTCCGCCGCTACGGGGCTTGCGGCCGGTTTCCTCCGCCCTTGCATAGAGGTAAAGACTCGCCTGGCTCCGCTGCATCTGCCGCAGGGCACCATCGCTGTTCAGATAGATCCGCTCACTGCAGCCCTCGCTGAGTCCGTTGTAAGGAACGGTCTCAATGGCTGCGTGGCGTTCAAGTAACTGATGCTCAGCGTCCTTGAGCGTGTTCAGAAGGGTCTGAATCCCTTGGGCTGGTTGCAAGGGGCGGTGGAGCTCCGGCGTTGGCGCTTTGGCCAGGGGTGAAAACGCTGGGATGTCCTCACTGTTGCCGTAGTCACTGGCTCGGCGTGCTCCCTGGAGTGCCCGCTCCAGTCCAGAGGCAGAGAGGTCGGTGCTGCTGGTAATGCCCACCAGCCCCTTGTCGTTCCAGACGCGCACGGTGATCGAGCTGCGTTGGGACGCCTTCATCTGTTTGGCTTCTCCGCGATCCACCTGAACCGAAGCGCTGGTGCTCCGGCTTGCCCCGAGGTCCCACTGGCGGATTCCCTCTCGCTGGGCAAAGGACTGAAGGTGTTCGCGCAGGGCGGCGGTATCGATGGCGTTGCTCATGATCAGCGGCCTCCCACGGTGATCGAATCCACCTTGATGTGTGGCTGCCCCACCGTGACAAAAACGCTTCCGCTCACTGAGCCGCAGAAGCCAGCAGCCAGATCCAGGTCGTCTGCACACATGGAGATCCTTGGCATCACCTCTTTCGCTTCACCGATCAAGGTGGCCCCCTTCACAGGCCTGCCAAGGGTTCCGTTTTCGATCAGGTAGCCCTCCTCCACTGAGAAGTTGAATTGACCGGTGGGGCCGACACTCCCGCCTCCCATGGATTTGCAATAAAGGCCTTTGTCGGTTGAGCTGATCAGATCTTGCGGGCTGTGCGGGCCTGCCGCGATGTAGGTGTTGCGCATGCGACTGGCGGCTGCAAAACCGTGGTTCTGGCGTCGTCCGCTACCGGTGCGGGGATGACCAGTTCGCAATTCTCCGGCGCGATCACTAAGGAACCTTTGCAGCACACCGTTCTCGATCAGAACCGTGCGCTGAGATTCCATCCCTTCATCGTCCATCGCAATGGAGCCAAAGGCGCCCTGGCTCAGGCCTTCATCAATGGCGGTAACAGCCGGATGGGCGATGGTTTCCCCGATTCGGTCCGCGAACGGTGTGGTTCCTCTCTCCACCTGGGTGGTCTCCAGTAAGTGGCCGCAGGCTTCATGGAAGATCACCCCACCGAAACGGTTGGCGAGCACCACGGGCATTTGTCCGCCATCCACGTAGTCGGCTCGCAGCATGGTTGAAGCGCTCTGGCAGACATCAGCTGCTGATGCCTCAAGATCCCAGCTCTGGAGATCATCGGGACGATCGGTTGATCCGTAGCGGCGTCCGATGCTGGCGCGGTGATCACCGTCAGCCGCCAACACACTGAGGCCAGAGGATTGATGAAGACGAATATCTCTGGCGAACGTTCCATCACTGGCTGCCACGAGCACCTCCTGCCAGTCACGGGCGTAACTGCCGCGGCGGACCTCGAGGTGCTGGCCAAGGCGCTGCAGAACAGCCGTGCCTTCGAGGAGCCTTTGTGTACAGAGATCAAGGTCTGGTGCGCGTCCTAACCAATCGGTCTTGCCGACGGAGAAATCGCGGAACTCTCCGAGACCGTTGAAGTTGGAGAGGTGGGCTCCCGATGCTGAGCTGAGATCCAATCCGAGCATGGCCAGCGCCTGCTCGAGTGCCTGGAGGAGACCTGACTCACTGAGGTCATTGGTGCTGACGAACCCATCGCGGTCTCCGCGAAACACGCGCAGACCGGCACCCATCGAGAAGGCAGGGCTCACGCTGGTGATTCGATCCTGTTCCGCAAGCAGGTTGAGGTGGTCGGTGGTTTCGAGAAACACCTCCACGAGGTCAGCTCCCGCTCGCCGGCCAAGACCGAGGAGTTGTTCCAGCTTGTCTCGCCAGGGAGTCAGTGTGGGGTCCAAGCCAGTTGCCTGAACATGAGCGGGATGGGAAGCGACCAAGCCCCTCGTCTGCATCAGCTTTCAATTATGGGGAAGCGGAAAGGTCGTGGTGACCCCGCTTCCCCTAGAACGCCGACTGATCTCAGCGAACGGCCGGCTGGAGCGCCTCGCTGCGCACGGGTTTCATCAGGAAGAGCGTGGCCATCTCGAGACCGTTGCCCACCCAGTAAGGAAGCTTGCGGAGCAGCTTGATCGGGGCTGGAGCTTGACTCTCGTCGGCAGCGCTCAGGGCAGCGTTGTTTTGCACCAATCGCTCCAGGCCTTCCCAGAAGCGGGGATTCTTGACATCAAGGACCACTGGGAACACCCGCGCCGAAGTCTCATTGGTCTTGTCAATCACCACCCGGTCGTAGTCGCGCGCATCAAGACCAAGGGCCTCATAAAACTCCTTACGGGCAACGTCGCGCACGTACATCGTCGCGAAGACGGCCAGCAGGAAGAAGCGGCACCACAGCCTGGCGGTCAAGCCACGCACGGTGTCGGGCTGGGCCTTCATCAGGGCGTCGAAGAAATCGCCATGACGGTTTTCGTCCTGGCACCAATTCTCGAAGAAGTTGAAGATCGGGAAAATCTTGCTGTCTGGATTCTGTTCCAGGTGACGGAAGATCGTGATGTAACGCCAGTAGCCAATCTTCTCGGACAGATAAGTGGCGTAAAAGATGAACTTCGGTTTGAAGAACGTGTATTTCTTGTTGGCAGTCAGGAAGCCGAGGTCGAGCTGTAAGCCGAAATCGCTCATCGACTTGTTCAAGAAGCCAGCATGGCGGGCTTCGTCGCGGGCCATGTGCGCGAAGCACTCGGCGAGCAATGGGTTGCGGTTCTTGATTCGACGGCTGAGTTCCTTGTAGAGCAGGAATCCAGAAAATTCAGAGGTGCAGCTCTGCTCCAGAAACTCAACGAAGACTTCGCGAGTTTGTGGATCGAGTTTGTCGGCTGCGCCGTCAAATTCGCCATTGCGAACGAAATGATGGCGGTTGTAATCCTTGCGGAATTCCTCGCAGATCGCCTCGAGCTCCGCCTCGTTAGGGCGGAGGTCCATGGCGGCCATGGCCTCGAAATCCGTGGTGTAAAAGCGTGGCGTGAGGATCGTGTCCTTCACGGGGTCCTTCACGGCAACGGACGAGCCGGCGTTGGCCGCAGCTTCCGTTACGGCGGTGGGAGGCACCATCGGATCTCAGTCTTGGTGAGATCCATCGTAGGTGCCGCCGCCCTGCCTCCGATGGTTGATGTAACGCCTCAGTTGCCTCCCAGCCACTTCTGTCCGTTGAGGCGTTGCAGAAGGCGTGAGAGCAGCAGCGGGAGGCTCATGCGCTTTTCATCAATCAGAAACGACTCCAGGAGGCTGGGTTCGGTGCCCGGGTCCGCCAGGGCAATGGTTTTGCCGGCATTGATCGAATCGTCGTTAAAGCAGAGCCAGAAGCGCCGCCCCGGCGGCAGGCTCCCCGTCACCATCCAACAGTCACCACCCACAACAGGCCGTTCACCCTGGACGAGTTCCAGGCTTTCGGGCGTGATGCCATGGCTCTGGAGGCCCTTCAGCAAGCCCGGGATCAAATCGTCCTGAATGAAGCTCGTGAAGGGCTTGTCTTCCAGCTTCGGGGGTTTGACCGGCTTGTCCTTTTTGGCGGCAGCGGACTGATCCGCCTGAGCCGGACTGGTTCCGTCAGCTTGGTTCTCCAGGGCTTTGTCTGCCTGAGGTGTTTCGCTCACGGGTCCGTTATCGCTGGCGGAACTGTAATCAGTGCAAGGCGGCCCTCACCAGTCATCGTTGACCTGGCTCGACCAGTCGTCGTGTCCCGTACCCATGGAGCTGGCCGTTGTTGCGGCTGCTTTTGCAGCAGTGGTCGCAGCAACCGGTGCAGCCGTTGGTCCACGCTGCTCCCCTCGTTTGATCACCCGATAGGGCACGGCAACGGTGGGTGCTGGGTCGCGCACATCCCGTTCAGGCCAGACCTGAGGGGAGTCATTGGATGGGTTGGGCTCACGGGACCTGTGCTCGGCATCGACGTCGCCGGAACCACGACGATTTGGCTCTGGCCAGGGAGCCCAGGGTTCTCTTGAAAACGGTTCTCGACGCACATGGCGTTGCAGGGGCCTCTGCTGAGTGCTGAGCAATAAGGCGCCAGCGCCGCTCACGAGGGCTCCCCCCGCCGCCGCGATTGCGATCCAGGCGCCCAGGGGCAGCACCGGCGATCGCCAGGTCAGGAAGCGTAGGGAGCTGCTTTGGCGCCCGTTCAGGCTGGCAACAAGTGCCAGTGCCACCAACGGGGTCAGAGACGGAACTAGGAGCAGTCTCTGCAGTGGTGTCATCGCTGATCCCCTGTCCAGCGCTGGATTGGTGCGAGATCTTCATCCAATCCGTCAAAGAGGCGAACGACCAGAAAATCGACCATGTCGTCGAGGGTTCTTGGCTGGGTGTACCAGGCGGGGATCGGAGGGGCAATCCGCGCACCAGCTTCCGCAAGGTTGGTGAGGTTGCGCAGATGAATCAGATTCCATGGCATCTCCCTTGGCGCAATCACGAGGGGACGGCCTTCCTTCAAGTGCACATCGGCGCAGCGCTCGACCAGGTCCGTGGCCACACCCGCGGCAATGCGCCCGACGGTGCCCATGCTGCAGGGCACGATCACCATGCCCCGTGTGCGGTAGCTGCCGCTAGCGATGTTCGCTGCCTGGTCATTGAATCGGTGGCATTGGAGGGCCCCGGTCTGGCAGTCAAGACGATCGCGCCAGAACTGTTGTTGCTGTTCGGGATCGAGTGGGACGCTTTCACCCCGCTCCGCTTTCCACACCTCATGGGCACCGCGACTGAGAACGAGATGAACGCTTCGCCCCCGTTGAAGCAACAGTTGCAGCGCCCTTTCTGCAAGCGGTTGGGCTGATGCCCCTGTCACCGCGAGCACGTAGGGGTGATCAGCGCTTTGCAGGGTGCTCGAGGCTGAGGTGGCTGGCATGCTCGCTGTCCTCAGTGCTCATTCACTAAGACGGGAATCGACGCTTCCTGCCCGGATCCAGGGGCTGTGGAGACGACCTCCGCCGCGTCATCGGCACTCGCCACGACCTCGAGATCAATCTGGTTGCGCAGCACATCCACTTTCATAATTTTCACTGTCACGGCATCCCCGAGTTGATAGCGACGCCGATTGCGACGACCGACGAGTCGGTTCTGCCTGGAGCGGTACTCGTACCAGTCATCGTTGAGTGAACTGACGTGGACCAGTCCTTCGATCATCGAGGGTGGCAGCTCCACAAAGAATCCGTAGCTCTGCACGCCGCTGATCACTCCGGGCTGCTCCTGGCCCACCATCGGTTCACAGTGCCGCGCCTGCATCATCGCGACGACATCCCGGCGCAATTCAGCCACCTGACGACGCCTGGCATTCAACTTTTGCAGCAGTCGCTGGGGCGCTAATTCAGAAATTTTTTGGCTCTGAGATTGGCTGAAGAGTGGCCACTCGATCCTGCTACCGCAGCCGCGTTCACCAAGGACAACCTTGTCCTTCTGTCGGACACTCGGCCGGTCCTTGCCCTCCAGAAGCACCGCTGAAAGCAACTGCTGATTGATGAGATCAGCGGCGTGCAAGGTGGGGCAGCACCAGGGTGCCGTTCGTCTGGGTGAAGGGCTGGACATGGCTGTCTCAGCACTGGCGGTCACCTCACTGTCGTCATTGGCTCCTTCCCCAGGTTCTGCTGTGGCGTCGATCTCGAGGAGCGGTGCGGGAAGAGCCTGGCAGAGCTGACGGTCGAGCACACGTCGCTGGGGGCTGGATGCAATGGCCTGGGCCAGCTCCACGGGAGATGGTGTTCCGTCTTCCTCCAGTTCCAGAGGAAGTTCCAGGGCCACGGCCGCTTTGGCAACGTCCGTGAGTGCTGAGGCCTCCGCTTCCGGGGCCAACAGTTCAAGCGCCTTGACCTGGAGATCCTGGCTGTGCTGTGACCAGGTGCGATCGGCGGCCATGACGAGTACGGCCAGAATCGACTGCGGATCTTGTTCGTTCAGAGGGCTGATCCATTGCTGACGATCTGCGTCGGGCCATGAGCGGCCAAGGTCTCCCAGGCTTTCAAGCTCAGGTGCCGCGAGGTCCAGCTCCAGCACTCCACTGCGGATGGCTTCGGCCTGCAGGCTGCGAGCGCAGAACAGGAGTGTTTCCAGCTGACCGATCTGGTCTTTGATCGGTTTGAGGACTGCTGGCACGGTTCTGGCCTTTGGCTTTCGGGCGCCTAGAGCCTCGAGATGCGCTGGGGTGATCTCGGCGACGGGTCGGATCCGGGTGAGGCAGAACAGCCAGTCACGCACATCACCCTCAGCATTGATGTCGAGCCGGAGAGTGATGGCATCCTGCTCTTCTCCGACGGTGAAACGGCAGGCCTCGTCGAGGGGCCCGTTGAGCAGAGGTTGCCAAACCTCACCAAGGCAGAGGGCTTCCCCCCGCTCCTTGATCCAGGCATCAAGAGCCTGTCCTGGTGCGAGACGTTCAGCCACGGTGGGCGCATGGACCCACAGGCGGCTTCCTCCCTCGTGGGGCTCGACGTGAACCGCAGGGAGTGCCGGGGCCCCTTCGCCGCTCCAGCTCCGCAGAAGAAGACTGGGTTGATCGCAGAGCTGTTGGCGTTTTTTGGCGTTGGGAGTCTTGAGACTGGATCGAGGTGCTTCCGGTCTCTCGTGCAGGTTCGCCTTGGTCAGCAGGAGCTCCCGATCACCAGAGGCTCCTGCATCCAGTGGTAGGGGCCGCGCTACATGACCTCGGGCTGCAAATTGCGCCACTGGGTAGCGATCAACCTTCACTTCCACCAGGGAGCCGCTGTGCTCTCCTGGATCTGCTAGTTCAATCGATGCCAGAAGCCGGTCATCAAGAGGCAGCGCAACAACCCTGTTCTCCTGCTGGTCGAGATGGGCGAGAAGACTTGTGGTTTGGCGCTCGAGAATGCATTGGACCCCGCCCTCCGGTGAGCGACGACGCCCACCCTCGCGGGTGACTTTCACCAGCACTCGATCGCCATTCCAGGCGTGATTGAGCTGGTGGTCGCGGATATAGATGTCTTCACCACCGTCATCACGGATGGCAAAGCAAAAGCCTTTGCTGCTGCATCGCAGCCGGGCCTCGATCATTTCCGGATTGTCGATCCGCTGGATCGAGCCTTCCTTCGGACAGGTGATCACACCAAGTTTTTCAAGCCCCTGAATGGCGAGTTGCAGGGTGTCTTTTTCCGAACGGTTGCTCAGTCGGAAGATCTTTTCGAGTGTTTCGGATTCAACTGAACCGGAAACAGGGACCTGGTCGAGCAGATCAGCGACCGTGAACTTCATCGTGGAGAGTGGGCTGGCCGGCCTTCAGGACCGGGAGAACGATCACCCTGGAACGTTCAAGGACAAAGCTCCCAAGGGAGTTCTCCAAGAATGGTGCAGCGTTGTCCGGGTGAAATCAGAGTTTAGGCGAAGCCCCATCCTCGACGTCCTGGGCTAGGTCAGCTCCTTCTTGACCGCCTGGAATACCGCCAAGGAGGGGCCATAGAAGGCGAAGACCGATCACGAGGAAACCCAGGGATGCCAACAGCTGAAGCAGATCTGCCGGTATGAGATTGGCCATTGACCCACCGGCGATGGCGCCGATGAGACTGGCCACGACAAGGGCTGAGGACGAGCCGAGAAACACCGCCAGCGGCCTGTTGGATGTTCCACTGATCGCAACGGTTGCTAATTGCGTCTTGTCCCCAAGCTCCGCCAAAAACACGGTCACGAAGGTGGAGATCAGGAGCGTGAGATCCATGGTTGATCAGGTGTTCGCGTTTTGAAGCATCGATTGGAGGGCCTGGACACCCAGCCAGAGTCCGAGACCCACCATCAACAGGCCCGCCATCTGCTCGAGTCGCTCCGGTGGCAGGACCTGCGAGAGCCAGCGTCCCACCAGAACCCCCACCAGGCTCGAGCAGATCAGTGCCATAGCCGCGCCGAGGAAAACCAGCCAGGGCTGGCCCGATTGGGCAGAGAGAAGCAAAGTCGCTAATTGGGTTTTGTCACCTAGCTCCGCCAGAAACACCGTGGTGAAGGTGCTGAGCAGCACGGCGGTGAAGCTCATGGAGCCGCTGGACTCCTCAGCCCGCTGGAGTTCAGCCATTCGATCGCCGCAGACTGCGATTGAACTTACGTAGTTCGCGGCTGTTGCCGCCATGCTCTGAGCGGATTTGTTGGCGGCAGCAGGCGATCGCGAAGTCATTCGCTTCTTCGGCCGCTACGTCAAACAAGCCCGCCAGGTTGCTGACGCGGCAAAAATCTGGGCGCTCGTCATAAATCCTGCAGCTCC
This sequence comes from Synechococcus sp. BS56D, assembly GCF_004332405.1. Classification (NCBI taxonomy): domain Bacteria; kingdom Bacillati; phylum Cyanobacteriota; class Cyanophyceae; order Synechococcales; family Synechococcaceae; genus Synechococcus; species Synechococcus sp. BS56D. Next base: position 225,844 of record NZ_PHQU01000007.1, read on the forward strand.
TTGCACCGGTGTCGTAGTGCTTGCACCAACCATCGGGGCCGGCCATGTCCAGATACAACGCTCGCTGCGCTTCTGATAAGGCCGCAAGGGCCTCCGGGCGATCGTCAGGGGACAGCCGGCAGCAGGCACCGCAGAACCGGATACAGGTCCAGGTGTCTTGGCGCTTCGACATCAGCAGATGCTGTGACAAGCCATCACAGTGACAGGCCCTCTAGAACAGCGAAAGGGCAAAGGCCCCGTAGCCTGGTGAGACGATTGCTCCGGTTCACCGCGCCGACCCCATGGGACTCGATTTTCACCTGATCGCCAATTTCGCTGCCCTGGCTCTGATCACCCTGGCGGGTCCGGCGGTGATCTTCATCCTTTTCTATCGCCGCGGCGCTCTCTGAAGCTCCCCCAAGGCGTGATAAACAGGCTTTCGGGCGATCAGCCGTCCTACATAGGCGGAGATCACCGCTGCCATCACCACCCCAGCGAACAATTGCTGGTCGCCTGTCAATCTCCAGGCGAAAACGATTGAAACCAGCGGCAGTTGGGTCGCTCCCGAAAGCCCTGCGGCCATTCCCAGGGCGATGCCCAGGTGTTGGCTCATGCCCAACACGGCACACACGGTGTAACCCAGCATTGCTCCGAAGGTGAGTGAGGGGTCGATCAGTCCTCCAGGGACTCCTGGTGCCAGGGCGATCATCGGCGCTACCACACGGGTCACGGTGATCCACAGACTGGTGACACCGGCGATCAGATCCCCTCCTTGAGGGTCGAAGCTGGGCATGCCTTCATTAATCAGCTGGCGAACCAGGGCTTCCCCATCGGCAGTGCTGGTGCCAAAACTCAGGAGCCCAAAACCGGTCAGGCCAAAGCCAAGGGCCAGGCCAATCCTGACCGGCTGTCGGCGCACCACGCCCATCAGCCGACCTGTGGACCATACGAGGCCTCGGTTGAACAAGCCGCCCACGAGTCCGCCGACAATGCCGATCGGCAGGGCCATCATCAGTTGATCCGCCTCTGGCGTCATCACATTGATCACGCCTAGCCCGAAGATCGGTTGCCCCCCGAAATGGCTAAACCCCGCGGCCGCAACGGAAATGACCAGAGCGGGCCAAATCGTCACGATGGCGTAATCGGCGGTGAGTTCCTCGAGCATGAACACCGCCCCGAGTAAGGGAGTGTTGAAGCCACCGGCTAATCCGGCTCCTCCACCGATCGCCACCATCTGTCGTTCGGTGAGGCTTGGAAGCCAGCCACCAAGACGACGGTGGAGCGCCCTGGCGACAGCCGCCCCGAACTGCACCACAGGGCCTTCTCGGCCCAGGGGGAACATGGCCACGGTGGCAATCGACCACAGCAATCCTCTCTCCACCGTGCCCGCTGCTGCCATCGCTCGCGGCAGCTTGGATGGGTCTTCAAGACCATTCATGGTGGAGGGGATGCCAGAGCCAGCACCTTCTCGCCATGGCCCCCGCTGCAGCAGTAGAAGCGCTGGCATGACGGGGATCGGCAACAAGACGATCAGGAGCCCCAGGGGTGTCCAGGACTCGAAATGGGTGGGGAGCTGGTTGTAGAGGAGCTGCTGCAGTCGATCGATCCAGTTGAGAGGCAGGCAGGCAAGGCCGATCAGAGTGCCAACAAGGATCAGCCCAACAAAGTGCCGAATCAGTGAGGGCAGGGCCGAGGCTCCCGAATCGATCAGACCTGGAAAGAGCCCTTCGCTTCTGCGGGTATCAAGACTCATGGGTGAAGACCGAGGCCGATGGCGGCGTCCTGAAGCAGGCCTGCAACGTAGGCGTGGCTGGAGCGAATGTCGTCGCTTTCCAACACGCCGTTGTCAAGACAGTTGACCTTGAGGCGGTCACCGGCCTGATTGACCAGCTCCATGCCACGATCCCCGTGGCGTCGACAGGTGTAGAGCTGATTCCCTCGCTGCAGCACCATGCTGCTGAAGTGCTCTCTTAAGGCCACGACCTCGAGTTGAAGGCGTTCTTCCCCCTGCCAACGATTCAGCGTGAGGCGGAAGATGACATCCACCCGTCGAGGAATCGGCTGCTGGGGGTCCCAGCGCCATGCGATCGCCTCGCGGGATGAATCCCCTTGTTGCAGGCTCAAGCGCTTATGGCCTCCCCTGAGCGTCTGCTCTCGGGTGACTTCACAATCTCTTGCCCAGAACAGTGGCGCTGGATGGCCGACCCCAAAGGGCTCCAAGGCCTGAAGCTCCTGCCAGAAGGCTCTGGTAATTCCCTCGAGAGGCAGCAGTGCTTCAGGGAGGATCCTTCGCGCACTTCCCTGGCTGTCTAGCCATTCCGCGGCAAGCCCATTGAGTTGTTCATGCAAGACGTGCACATGCTCAGCGCGAACGCTGAACCCAGCCGCTGCTGGATGGCCCCCGAACCGTTCCAGGTGCTTGGCGCATTGCTGCAAGGCTCGATCGACCGCAAACCCCTCCGGAGAGCGCACTGAAGCGCGTAGAAGCCCTTCTCCATCGCCAGCTAGTAAAGCGACGGGTCGTCGATAACGCTCCATCAACCTGGAAGCCACGATGCCGATGACCCCGTGATGCCAGTGGCCCTGGGCGAGCAAGACAAAAGGGGGGAGTCCCTGGGTATCGGCTTCGAGCAAGGCCAGCGCCTCCGCCTCGATCGCGTCGCATAGCTCTCGCCGCTGTCGATTCAGAGCATCACAGCGGCGAGCAAGCTCGACGCCTGCGTCACGATCTTCCTCGGTGAGTAGCTCCACCACGAGGCGTGGATCTCCAAGCCTTCCGACCGCATTGATCCTTGGGGCGAGCTGAAAGCCAATGTCGTCGGCGCGGAGGGGGCGTTCTTCAAGGCCGGAGAGTTGCTGCAGAGCGCGAAGGCCAATGCAGCTGCTGCGATGCAGATGGCCAAGCCCTTCGCGGAGCCAGGTGCGATTCGCACCTGTCAGCGGCGCCATGTCGGCAATGGTGCCAATACAGAAGAGATCTCGGGCGGCGCCGATCGCATCCGGTTGACCCAGCGATTCGGCAAGGGTTCGCGCGAGCACGTAGGCGAGGCCCACCCCCGCAAGCCCCCGATAGGGCGAGTCCTCCGGAGTGGTGGAGGGGTGAATTAATGCCAGGGCTTGAGGGGCTTCAACCGGCAGGGTGTGATGGTCCGTGAGGATCACGTCCATGCCGAGCTTCTCTGCAAGCGAGAGCGCTTCCTGGGCGGAAACACCGTTATCGACGGTCACCAGCAGTCGGATGCCCTGCGCATGCAAGCCAGACACCATGCCTGCATTCAAGCCATAACCATCGTCCATCCGGCTGGGGATCGCTGGTTGTGGCTTGGCTCCGAGGGAGGACAGCGCTCTGATCAGCAAGGCTGTGCTGGTCATGCCGTCGGCGTCATAGTCCCCGCAGATCGCCAGGGATTCACCCCTTAGGCAGGCCTGAGTCAGCCGCGTCACTGCTGTCTCCAGCTGGGGGAAGTGCTGGGTGGTGGAAGGCAGCGCGGGGGCATTGAGCAGAGCCTGCGCTGAATTGAGATCGTGACCTCGACGAAATAAAACCGCCCGAAGGGCCAGTGGCAGCGCTAACCCGTTCAGTGGATCTCTCCCACAGGGCGGCGGGAGCTGCCAAGCCGATGGACTGGAGGGGGGCACGGCTGCAGCGTTCGGGTGAGTGCATTGTGCGCTGTGGTTCAAGCTGGTTTGCAGCAGTGGCTGTCTTGTGGTGTTGGCTCTGGAAGCCGTCTTCTGGGATGTGGATGGAACCTTGGCAGACACAGAGATGGATGGACATCGGCCAGCCTTCAATGCAGCGTTTGCGGAAGAGGGACTGCCCTGGATCTGGGATGTGCCGCTCTACGAACAGCTGCTGCTCATCGCGGGTGGACGTCAGCGCATGGCGGTCTATGCCGATCAATTGGGGACCCCTTTGGACAATGCCCAGCTCGATCGATTGCGGGCTCTGAAGCAAAAGCACTATCGGCAACGTTGTCAGGAGGGGGCGATCGCTCTCCGTCCTGGAGTTGAGCGCTTGATCGAAGCCTTCTCAGAGGCTGGATGTAGCCAGTGGATTGTCACTAGCAGCGGCCGATCGTCCGTTGAGTCCCTTCTGATTGGCCTTTTTGGATCCAGCCAACATCCCTTCGATGGCTTGATCACCGCCGACGATGTGCGATCAGCGAAACCGGATCCAGAGCCTTATCTCAAGGCGCTGACGATCAGTGGCTGCAATCCCTCATCCGTGTTGGCGATCGAGGATTCGCAGGCCGGTCTCGAAGCGGCGACAGCGGCAGGTCTCCCTTGTCTGCTGACCCCTTCGCCCTGGGAGCATGAGCTGCTTGCTCGTCTTGACGGGGAGGTTCCTCCCGCCGCCGCAGCGCTGCTTCACCTTGGTGAAACAGACCTTCCGGCCCGGCAATTGTCAGGTCCCCCTTGTCCTGGAGGGGTTGTCACGCTGGAGTACGTGAACGGTCTTGTGCAGAGCAGTCGTTGATGCTTCGGCAGCGCACCCGCTACGCCCAGCTTGAGGAACGTCTCGGATCCCAGCTCAGCATGAGTTTGGTGGGGCCCTGGAGACGACGAAGCCTTGGTTTGCTTTGCCTGTTAATTGGCTTTTTTTTAGGCAGCAACCTCACCACCTACTACCTCCAGAAGATTGGTCAGCGGCCCTTGGTGGTGCTGGTGTTGGTTCTGGTGCTTGAGCTTCTGGTGCGTCTGCGCAGTCGTGTGCAGGCCAATCCCTGGCCGTTGTCCTGGATCGCTCTCGACAATCTGCGTCTTGGCGTGGTTTATGCCGTGGTGCTGGAGGCTTACAAACTTGGTTCTTGAGCCTCCGCATTGCTCAGATCCTCTCTCCTTGCCAGGCCTGGAGCCGGTGCTGAACAGCCTGGGGATCAGCGATAGCCGCTCTTGGCGCACGCGCTGGGCAGATGTCGGCGGCACCTCATTGGCCCTTGAGGCCTGGGGACACCCAGTGACGGATGCCTTTGTCTGGTCTGTGGGGTTTCCGTTACTGACAGCGCTTGAGGGGGCCGCGGACCATCCTCAGCGTCAGTTGTTCGGCCTGAGCGGTCTACCGGGCTGCGGAAAAAGCACATTGACCCGCTGGATTGCTGCTGCAGCGAAGGAGATCGATCTTCCAATTGCGGTGATCTCTCTGGATGATTTCTATTACCCAGGCGAGGAGCTTGATCGGGTCATGGCTGGCAATCCCTGGCGCGTGCCCCGTGCTTTACCGGGAAGCCATGATCTGTCTCTTCTTCAGCGGGCGATGGATTCATGGCGAACGAGCGGTCTCTTACGTGCGCCCTGCTTTGAAAAATCGTTGAGACATGGCAAGGGTGATCGCAGCGGCTGGAGCGAACAGCGCGGTCAGGTTTGCCTTCTGGAGGGATGGTTCGTCGGCGTCCGCCCTAGCAGCCAGCTGGGTGACGACCCCCTTCTGACTACCGCCGAACGGGACTACCAACCTCTTGTTCAGAAGCATTTGGCTCGCTATGTCCCTCTTTGGGAGTCACTCGATGGCCTTTGGCATCTACGGGCCTCAAACGTGGAGGCCACCCGCCTATGGAAACGTCAGCAGGAAGAGACCATGCACCGGCGCACCGGTGTCCAACTGCCCGCTCCTGCGCTCAACAGCTTTGTTCGCATGATTGAAACAGCAATGCCCCAGGCGTCGTACCAACACCTGGAGCATGCAAACGTCGTCGTGCACCTCAACGACACCCGTGAGGTACTCGAACTGACTCGTGCCTGAAATCAGGCTTCGCTATCGCTCTCGTCCACGGGATAGACAAATCCCTGGGCGCGGCCGCTGAGCACGGACTTGCCGATGGACAGGGCTCGCTGGGCCGCTGTGGCGGCTTTCGCTTTCCACACGGCATGACGCTGATTGCGCTTGCTCTTAGAGGTCTTTTTCTTGGGTACGGCCATCGCCGGCGATTTCTGCCAAACAGCGATCTTCCCCTGCCGAGAGTCCCTCCGTCAAATCGCTAGGCTTCCGCCAATGCAGCGTTGCCGTGAGTTCAGGTCAATCGGACCCCGCACAGCGTGTTGATCCACTGGCACGTTTCAAGCCGGAGCCCCCACCCTCCTACAGCGAGCTTCTCCAGCAAATCAAGGCTGGTGATGTTGAAGAGCTTCAGCTCGTGCCGGCGCGGCGCGAGGTCATCGTTCGCTACGACGACGGCCGTCAGGCCACGGTGGCGGTTTTTGCTAATGACCAACAGGTCTTACGAACGGCCGAGTCGGCTGGAGTTCCCTTAACGGTTAAAGACATCCGCGGTGAGCAGGCCCTGGCAGGGCTGGCGGGCAACCTCGCCTTAATTGCTTTGGTGGTGATTGGCCTCTCCCTCTTGTTGCGTCGTTCCGCTCAGGTGGCGAACCGCGCCATGGGGTTTGGGAGGAGTCAGGCGCGAGTGCGCTCCCAGGATGAAGTGGTGGTGCGTTTCGAGGACGTCGCTGGCATTCAGGAGGCGAAGGAGGAGCTGCAGGAGGTGGTCACCTTTTTGCGTCAGCCCGAGAGCTTCATTCGACTCGGAGCGAAAATTCCCCGTGGTGTGCTGCTTGTGGGCCCCCCCGGAACTGGAAAGACACTGCTCGCCAAGGCAATCGCCGGTGAGGCCGGGGTTCCCTTCTTCTCGATGGCTGCGTCGGAATTTGTCGAATTGTTTGTCGGTGTCGGTGCCAGTCGTGTTCGCGATCTCTTCCGCAAGGCGAAGGAGAAAGCCCCCTGCATCGTGTTCATCGACGAGATTGATGCGGTGGGTCGTCAACGCGGAGCCGGAATCGGTGGCGGTAACGACGAGCGTGAGCAAACCCTCAACCAGCTGCTCACAGAAATGGATGGATTTGCCGACAACTCCGGCGTCATCCTTCTCGCCGCTACGAATCGTGCTGATGTACTCGATTCAGCCCTGATGCGTCCAGGCCGGTTTGACCGACGCATTCATGTCGATCTTCCTGATCGCAGGGGGCGTGAAGCCATCCTTTCGGTTCATGCACGGACCCGCCCCTTGGCAGAGGATGTCTGCCTTCAGGATTGGGCCCGTCGCACCCCCGGATTCTCCGGAGCCGACCTGGCCAACCTGCTCAACGAAGCCGCCATTTTGACGGCTCGTCAGCAGCAAACCTCGATTGGTCATGCGCAGATCGAGGCTGCATTGGAGCGCATCACCATGGGGCTCACAGCGGCTCCGCTGCAGGACAGCGCCAAGAAGCGTTTGATTGCTTATCACGAGATTGGTCACGCTCTCGTGGCTGCCTTGACCCCCCATGCCGACAGGGTCGACAAGGTGACGTTGCTTCCTCGCAGCGGCGGTGTTGGTGGATTCACCCGCTTCTGGCCTGATGACGAACGTCTCGATTCCGGTCTCATCAGCAGGGCCTCTCTGGAAGCACGTCTTGTGGTGGCTCTCGGTGGTCGTGCCGCAGAGACCGTCGTGTTCGGTGCAGGCGAGGTGACCCAAGGGGCAAGTGGAGATTTGCAGATGGTCAGCCAGCTGGCTCGGGAAATGGTCACGCGGTTTGGTTTCTCGGAGCTGGGACCGGTGGCCTACGAGGGTGCCGGGAATGAGGTTTTCCTTGGCAGGGATCTGATCCATTCGCGTCCTGCCTATGGCGAACGCACGGGGCGCGAAATCGACCTTCAGGTGCGTCGCCTGGCGACAAACGCTTTGCGCCAGGCGGTGGCTTTGTTGGAAAGCCGCAGGGATGTGATGGATCGCCTGGTTGATGCTCTGATTGAGGAGGAGACGCTTCATACCGATCGATTCCTTGCCTTGGCGGGGATCGACGATTCAGCCGTCGCCACTAGCGTGGTGTAGTTGATCAACCGGGCCCGGTGCCGACTGCCCGAGGGGTGAAAGTGTTCAAGCGGGGCCAGGCATTTCGCCTTCTATTGCCTCTTCTTTTGGTCAGTTGCCTGACCTGGTTTCTCTTGCGCGTCCAGGTGGAGTGGGCGTGGTTTTCCCAGTTTCAGTTCGAGCAGGTCCTCGCCCTGCGTTGGGGTCTGCAGGCGGCGGGATTCAGTCTGGCGGCCGTGGTTGCAGGGGCCACCGTCCTCTGGCGGCGCTGGTGGCTTAGGTCAGCAAACGTGCCGGGCCCACCCGTGTTGTGGTCCCTACGTGGTCGCGCTTTTGGGCTCGTACTCGTCGCAAGCCTCCTCCTGGTCGCGGCTGTACTCAGCGTGTTGTTCAGGCTGGCCTGGCTGGCCTGGATCGATCCTTTTTCCCTGAGCCAGTGGTGGAGTGTGTCTCCGTCGTCCGGCTGGTCCCTCAGCCTGCCTATCGGGGTGGCCGCTCTGACCTTGGTGCTCGGTGTGCTGCTGGGCAGTTGGGGGCTCCTGGCTCAGGTTGTCGGTGGTGCGATGGTCTGTTGGATCGCTGGAAGGGCCTGGGGACTGTGGGCTCTGGCGTGGACGATCCCAGACGTTGGCATTCGCGAACCTCTGCTCGGTTCTGACGTGAGCTTCGGTCTGGGGCGATTTTCCGCATGGGCACTGGCGATTGAACTGCTGCTCTTTCAGCTCCTGCTCACCCTCGGCACCGCGGTCTGGGCACGTCTGACCCGTGCCCCAGGCCTCACTGATTGGTCCTTCCCTGGCTTGACAGGTCTTGAAAGGCAGCGATTGCGTCCACTTCTGGCCATTCTCTGCCTATTGGTTGCCTCTCTGCTTTGGCTCTCAAGGCACCAGTTGCTCTGGTCACAGGACGGAGTGGTTGCTGGTGCTGGGTGGCTTGATGTTCATGTTGTGCTGCCCCTGCGTCAGCTGGCAGCTCTCGCCTTTGCCCTGTTGGGCCTGTTGGTGATTCCTTATCCCGCGGGCGTTCGTCGTCGTCGCAGGCTTCGCCTGTTCATGGCAGCGATTGCTGCATCGGCCTTGCTTGCTGAGCTGTTCCTTGCACCTGCCATCCAGTGGCTGGTGGTCAAACCACGGGAGCTGCGCCTGGAATCCCCTTACTTGGAGCGGTCGATTGCGGCGACCCGTCGTGCTTTTCAGCTCGATGCAATCGTCAGCCGTGACATCAACCCTTCACCCCGTCTCCAGCCCGATGATCTGGTCGAAGGTGCCAGCACGCTCCGCAATATTCGCCTCTGGGACAGTCAGCCCTTGCTGGCCACCAATCGCCAGTTGCAACAACTACGCGTTTACTACCGCTTCTCCAATGCTGCGGTCGATCGCTACCAGTTGCACACCGACAAGGAGAAGCGACAGCAGGTGATCATCGCGGCACGGGAGCTTGACCAGGCGTCGCTGCCCGATCGTTCGCGCACCTGGTTAAATCGTCACTTTGTATTCACGCACGGCTTTGGCTTCACCCTCAGTCCAGTTAATACCAAGGCCCCAGATGGTCTTCCCGAATATTTCATCAGTGATCTCGGTGCTACGGCCCGTATTCGCGGTAATGCTGCTCTGAATATCACTGCTGAAGAGGTGGAAAAGCATGTGCCGATTGGCCGCGCTGCTCTCTACTTCGGCATGCTGCCCTCTCCCTATGCCGTTGCACCAACAAAGGTTGAAGAATTTGATTTTCCAGAAGGCGATCGCAATCTCTACAACCATTACTCAGGTTTAGCCGGTGTCCCCCTCTCCAACGGGTTTCAACGTTTAGCTGCTGCTGTTTACCTCCAGGAGCCAAGACTTCTCAACACGGGTTCTCTTGACCGTGATTCCAAGCTTCTGCTCCGTCGCGACGTCAAGGAACGAGTTCGCACTTTGGCTCCATTCCTGCATTTTTATGGTGATCCCTATCTCGTTTCGGTTCCAATTCCAGAAACTGCTGAGGGGTATGACGTGCAACAGCATCAATACTGGATTGTTGATGGCTTTACGACCTCTAATACCTATGCCTATGCCTCAGGTCTCCCTGATGGGCGATCACTTCGCTACGCAAGAAATTCCGTCAAAGCAGTTGTTGATGCCTACAACGGCACGGTTCATTTGTATGTGAGCGAGCCGGATGATCCGATCATTCTTGGTTGGCAGCGCTTGTTTCCACAACTTTTTAGCCCTCTTGCTGAGATGCCAAAGGTGCTCCGTCAACACCTCATGGTTTCACCCAGTATGTTTGCATTGCAGGTGCAGCAGCTTCTCCGATATCACGTTACCGACCCTCGCATTTTTTATAGCGGTGATGATGTTTGGCAGGTTCCACTTGAGCTCTACGGGAAAGATCAGATCCCTGTTGCTCCTTATCACATCACTGCCCAATTGCGGACCAATCAGTCGTCAGAGTTTCTTCTCCTTCAACCCCTGACACCCTTAGCCCGGCCCAACCTGTCGGCCTGGTTGGCCGCCCGGAATGATGATGATCACTATGGAGAACTGGTTCTTCTGCGTTTCCCCACCGATATTCCGATCTTTGGTCCAGAGCAGATTCAAGCCTTGATTAATCAGAATCCCACAATCAGTCAACAGTTTGGTCTTTGGGATCGAGCTGGATCTGAGGTTGTGCAGGGGAATCTACTTGTTGTTCCTTTGGGCAATGCTCTGCTGTATGTCGAGCCAGTGTATTTACGAGCCAGAAGGGGTGGTTTGCCCACGCTTACGCGTGTGGTAGTGAGTGATGGAAGTCGTGTTGCGATGGCTCCAAATTTGCTGGCGGGCGTTCAGGCTTTGCTTCAAGGAGAGTTTGATGGGACTTTTGTTGATGATCTTTCTGGCCAAGAAAAAAGCCGCCCTTGAGGGCGGCTCGAATCGTTGAACGAAGCTCTCTGTAAGTTGAGATGCTCAGTTCACGGCTGCGAAGAACTCCTTGGAACCCACGGGATCGGGCTTCATGGTCTTTTCGCCAGGAGTCCAGTTGGCGGGGCACACCTCGTCGGGGTGGGACTGCACGTACTGGAAGGCCTGAAGAACACGCAGGGTTTCATCAACATTGCGACCCACGGGCAGGTTGTTGATGGTGGCGTGCATGATCACGCCTTCGGGATCGATGATGAACAGGCCGCGCAGAGCAACACCGGCTTCTTCGTCGAGAACGTTGTAAGCCGTGGAGATCTCCTTCTTGAGATCGGCAACGAGGGGATAGGCGATGTCGCCAAGGCCGCCCTGGTTGCGTGGGGTTTGAATCCAAGCGAGGTGGCTGAACTGGCTGTCAACGGAGACGCCCAGCACTTCAGTGTTCTTGCTGGAGAAATCGGCGTAGCGATCGCTGAAGGCAGTGATTTCAGTCGGGCAGACGAAGGTGAAGTCCAGGGGATAGAAGAACAGCACCACATACTTGCCGCGGTACTGGGAGAGGCTGATCTCCTTGAACTCCTGGTCCACTACAGCGGTGGCTGTGAAATCAGGGGCCTGTTGGCCCACGCGCAGGCAACCGTTAGCGGTCATGATGAAGGGGCGAGGGTTGAGCAGCGGAAGCGTGGCGGCTAGAGCAAAGTCGAAACGACTTCCAGTTGCGCTCGACAATTTATCACGACTGGCCTTCCACTTGTCGTGATCTGGTGTACGTCGATGGTTTGGCAGGTCTACAGTCAAGCAATGATCAAACGCTCCATGGCCTGGGATCAGGCACTTCTGCGCAAATTCAGCAGCACCGGCCATTTTCGACTGCTCAACCAGGTGCGTAGTGAGCTGAAGGCTCAGCCGCTCAATCGCGACCCCGAGACCAGGGAGCTCACGCTTCAGGCCCGTCCGTTGAGGGGGCAGCCTGTTCGTGCTCAACGTCGCCCCAATGCCCTGGAGTCGTCGTATTCAGAGCCCCTATTGCCCTCGCGCCAGGCCGAAGCCCCAAGTTCATTTCGAGAGCGTCTCAACGCCATCGACATGCGTTGAGACTGCAAACGGAGCCGGAATTGTCACACGAATGGCTCGGGGGAGACTTGAACTCCCGACCTTGGGGTTATGAATCTCGAGAACTTGGTCGTAATCCCTTGCTATCACTGGGGTGGCCTGGAGGACTTTGCACGGGACTTTGCACGTTTGCCAGATCTTGATAATTAGAAACACGGTCTCAACGCTGTCTCATTGCTGTCGGATCTGGCTTTTATTCGGCCTGCAGACGCATCAGGACGCGCTGTTCATGCCAGAGCGTGTTTGAGCGCGGAGCCAGTGGATTGGCCTTCCGGAAATGATGTCCTTGGCGGAAGTAACCGGCTGATTTCAACCGTTGGAGAGTTACACGGTGGAGGCTGAGAAGCTCGGCCATCTGGCGTGTACAGATCCACTGGCGACTTGAGTCACTCTTCATCGGTTGACTGCGGCTTCCGGAGGCTATTGGCAACTACTTGCTACTCAGTGCCGGCCTTCACCCCGCCCGCCCACGGAGCTCCCAAGGGCTAGGCCCGCCAGGATGCTCAGGCCCTGGCTGACGGCCTCATCAATCCGGTCCTGGGGGCGACTGCAGAAGGCCGAAACGGGTGCCTCTGGAGGGATGTTCTGCTGTTGCTCGAGCGCTGGCAAGCCATTGCTTCGCACGTAGAGCCAACTCAGGGCCGTGCAGTTGAGGAGATCGAAGGCCAAGGTGGCGCCCTGAAAGCTAAGGATTCCGGCGGAGATCCAAACCACTAGCCGGCGTGAGTTCATCTGCTGGAGACCCTGGAGAACGAAGGGTTCCGAGCGCTGCATCCGGAACCCTTCAGGGCCGTCTGCTCCGCGCGCCTTGTCTGAACCGATCCAGCTGCTCTCAGCGGTCCGTCATTTCCAAGAACTGCCGCATCAGTGCGAGGCCTGGGTTCTGCTGCAGGACAGCCTCACTCCGGAGCAGCTGGAGAGGTTCGCCGCTCGCTACCGAGGCGGGCTGACACCAGGGCTGATCCAGCTGCCCGTTCCCTACCTGAGCCAGAACGACAGCGCCACCGATCAGGGCCGGCGGATGTGTTTCTCCTCGAGTTGTGCCATGGCCGCTGCCTTCCTCAAGCCGGGTTGCTTGGCAGGGCAAGGGCAAGTCGATGACCAGTACCTCCGGTTGGTTCAGCGCTATGGCGACAGCACCGATGCCAGCGCTCAGATTGCGGCCCTCGGCTCCCTGGGCCTGCGGGCGCGCTTTCGTCAGGACGGTGCAATCGAGGATCTACTGCATCAGCTCAGGCGCGGGCTCCCCTGTCCTGTCGGCTGGCTGCATCGCGGTCCGGTCAGCGCACCGCGTGGCGGCGGCCACTGGAGTGTTGTCGTGGGGTGGGATCCGGCCTCAAGGCAACTGCTGATGCATGACCCCAATGGCGAGGCCGCCCTTGCCGAGGGCGGCTATGTGAGTACAGCCATTGGTAGCGGTCAGGCCCTGCGCTATTCCGAGCGCAACTGGAGCCCCCGCTGGCAAGTGGAGGGCCCGGGTAGCGGCTGGTGGATTCAACTCAGCCCGGCGAATTGATCGCTGCATGGACCTGCGGGGACAGGGCGGGGAACCCTTTGAACAGTTGCCCGAACCTTCGCGATGACCTTCACCCCAACCGCCGCCACAATCTCGCTGCACAGCCACCACCACGTGCGCCAGGGCCTGGAAGCGCAGCTGCGCCAATGCTGGGCGATGTATAGCGCTGTTCCCTCAGAAGCCAACCGCTATCAACTGGTGCGGCTCGAGCGCTTGCTCCAGGAGATCTGAGCTGGCAATCCATGGCCAGAGGCGTTAGAACCGCCACATTGCAGAGGATGACTACTGCACGCTTAAGGAGGTCTGAGGAGGCCTCCTTTTTTGATGGTTGCAATCAGCGATCTGAGCTCACTGCTATGCCTTGCGGGGCGATAGCTTCTGCTTAAGTCTTATCTCTGCCAATGCTCACCGGCTCTGATCTGCTCGCCAAAGTCAAAGAGCTGGGCGATGTCTCCAAATCCGATCTGGTGCGGAGCTGCGGATACGTGAGCACCAAGAAGGATGGCGGTGAGCGTCTGAACTTCACCGCCTTCTATGAGGCCCTGCTGGAAGCCAAGGGCCTCAGCCTCGGCAACGACGGCGCCGGCCGGGGCAAAGGTGGCCGCAAGCTCAGCTACACAACCCGTGTTCAATTCAATGGCAATCTCATGATCGGCAAGGCCTACACCGCCATGCTCGATCTCAAGCCTGGAGATGAGTTTGAGATCAAACTAGGTCGGAAGCAGATCAAGCTGATCCCAGCGGGTGGTGCCGAAGAAGAGGATTGATCCTCTCCGCTGCGAATGATTGCCGCTGGATCCGTCAGCGGCTCTTCACGCAGTAGCTGCCAGAGCTGTACCAACCCAACGGGCAAGAGTTTCCCTGCTTCTGGATCGCCTCCCGGTTGTTGCTTGGGCTGCTGACGCAGTAATTGCCTGAGCTGTAGAAACCCAGCGGGCAGCTGTTGCCGGTTTTCTCCAATGCTCCGCGGGTATTCCCGCTCTTCGAGGGCACGCAGTAGCTGCCGGAGCTGTAGTAGCCGAGCGGGCACCCTCCCACTTTTGTGAGGGGTTGGACCGGTTGCTGGGCTATCGCGACTGGGCCCAGAGAAACGATGAGTCCCAGGGGTAGAAGCGCCCCCAGAACGGGTTCGCAGATGAGCTTCCTGATGGTCATGATCCGCTGCGTTGAATAATCCGGCACAACCGGTTGATCTGCTCCGCTTCTTCGATCGTGTTCGCCAAGCCGCTCGTCAATCCAGGGGAGCCCACCACGATCGAGAGGCACTGGGCCCGGCTGATCGCCACATTCAGGCGGTTTGGCGAGAGCAGAAAGCCCAGACCCCGTGGAGCATCGTCACCGCTACTGGCTGTCAGCGAGAGGATCGCAACCGGTGCCTCCTGCCCTTGGAACTTGTCCACCGTGCCCACCCTGGCTTTGCCGTCTAGGCGCTGGCGCAGGCGGTTCACCTGCACGTTGTAAGGGGCGATCACCAGGATCTCTTCTGAGCTGAGCGTGCCGCTGCCCTTGGCATGGGTGTACGACCCACCAAGCAGTGCAGACACGATCTGATCGATCCGCTCGATCTCGGCCTCACTGGTCACGCTGCAGATCCATCCGCGTGATTCGGTAGCCCAGGCGCCGTGCCGCCAGGATCAGCTCCTTGCGGGAGCGGCAGTGTTTAAGGGCGCGCCTGAGGGTTGCGTCAGCCTCGAGCTCCTCGACGAATCGCTCCAGTTCTGACCAGCTCATCGGTGGCGGCAGCAGGTCTCTCACCATGCCAACGGCCTTCGATTTGCGCCACGTTCCGCCGATCACACTCGGGCGTCAGGCCAGGCCTGCAAGCAATAAAAAAGCCGGTCACCAACCAGGCTTTCTCCCTCATCGCGACTGCATCGCACAGATCCGCTATGGCTCATAGCGATACAAAAACGCCTGAGCACATCTGCCGATGATTCCTTGGCGGCCGCTCTGCCCTGTCCCGCCTAGGGCATGGCCTCAGCGACCGGCTCGAGTGCATCCAAGAGGGCCTCGAGTTCCGCCTGGGACTGGCGCTGCAATAGAGCGATCAGCTCTGGACCCGGCGCCGCAGCGCCGCTGATCTCAGCCGCTACCGCCGCAGGCAGCGCAGCGGCCAGCTGCAGGGCCAGGGCGGCGATCGAGCCATCGAGCGAGAGCAAGGCGAGGTTGGACAGCCAATCCAGCGCCGCGCGGCAGGCCGGGTCCTGCAACTGCAGAGCACCCACGAGCTCGCGGGTCTCTGGGGCATGGAGAAACAGACGTAAGGCACGCCGCTCGGCCCGTTGCCGCGCCGTGCACAAGCCCGGCCTGTGGAGCATGGAATCGCAGTGCGGCATCCCTCCACCCGACAGCGCCTGCGTCAGGCGCGTCTGCGCTGATTGGCGCAACACCCCATCGGGCCAGGGCTCAAAGACGGCGCGCACCTCGCGCTCCACCGCCTGCAGCGTCTCCAGCGGCGCCTCTCCATCGCCCAGTTGCAACGGCGCCAGCAGCCTCTCCAGCCGCCAATCGAGCCAGTGGCGCGCACCCGCCAGCAAGCCCTCAACGCCAGCTGGGCCTGCGCTGCAGAGCAGGGCGTCGACGTCGGCTCCACCACTGAGTTGCAGCACAGAAGCGCTCAAGCCTCCAGCCACCAGCTGCGGCTGCAGCTGCTCAATCAAGCGCTCCGTGGCGCTCTGGCCGGCGTGATCGCCATCGAAGGCGATCTGCAGCTGCCTCATGCCCTGGCGCTGCAGCAGTTGCAGTTGAAGCGGCGAGACGCTGGTGCCAAGGCAGGCCACGGCAGTGCGGAAGCCGGCCTGGTGCAGCTGGAGAACATCCAGCGGTCCCTCCACAAGCAACGCCGTGCCTTCCTTGCGGATCTCTTCCGCGGCTTGATCCAAACCAAAGACCAGGCCATTGCGCTGAAACAGCAGATCGCAAGCGCTGTTGCGGTACTTGGGCTCTTGGCTACCAGTCGCCCGGCCGCAGAAGCCCACGGTCTGCCCTGAGGCGTCATTGAGCGGCAGCATCAAGCGGCCAGCGGCGAAGCCCAGCTGCCAGCTGCGAGCCGTCTCCGGCGTGATGCCACGGCTCTTGAGGTAGTCCGCCCCCGCACCGCCCTGCTCCAGCTGTTGCTCGAGCTCCTGGTGGAACTCGGTGCGCTGCTCGGTGCGCTTGGCCATCAACGCTCTGCGCTCGCGCCACTCCTGCTCAAAGCGCGCCTGAGCCTCGGCGTCACCGTCGGCCACATTCACGCCACTGCGGCGCGCCAGCTCGAGCACCGCCTCTTGAAAGCTCAGGCCCTGCCGGTCCTGCAGCCAGCCGATGGCATCGGTGCCCTTGCCGCAGACAAAGCAGTGCACCCGGTTGCGCTTTGGGCTCACGGTGAGCGACGGCCGCCGGTCCTCATGCCACGGGCAGGTCGCGATGTACTCCGATCCGGCCTTGCGCAGCTCTGCGGGGCTGAAGAGATCGACGATGCGGGCGCGCTCGCGCACCTGCTCCAGCAGCGCCGGGGTGATCACAGACATTCGACCCCCGGGTAGAGGTCCGAGCCGTTGAACACCCGCCGGCCCTCATCGGCCTCGAGGTAGCAATGGCCCCGGTCCAGGCGGATCGTGGTTTTGCTGAGGTCATTGCCGCCCGCCATCTGCCCATGGCGGAACTTGCCGTGGTGCACCTCCAGGACACCGGGCTTGGCGGGGCTGAACTCATCGAGCTTGGGGCGATCAACCAGCCAGACCGCCGAGGCGTAACGCTCCAGCTCTGAGGTACCAGCCAGGTGGGAGACATCCGGGCCGGTGGGGTTGCCATAGGCCCCGCGGTTCAGCTGGGCCACCACAAAGGCATCGAGCTCGCAGCGTCCGGCCATCGCCTTGATCGCCATCGCCCGCGCCGCGAGCTCTGCCGTGGTGTTGCTGCCGTAGCCGGCGGTTGGGCCCATGGCGTGGAAGTGATCGAGCACCACCGCCGCCAGATCCGGATGAGCGCTTTTGCAGTCCTCCACCAGAGCCGCCAGGTCCTCCACGGTGGCAGCGAACTGGGATTGATAGAGCACCTTTCCCATCGGCGCCCCATTGGGCGCGATGCCTTCTGAGAACTGCGCGGCCCAACCCGTCAGCTGCTCGAGCTCAGGGCCCTCAATGACTCGACCGCGGCCCTCGAGGTCATTGGTGCAGTAGCTCGAGCGATAGCTCCCAGCCGCACGGCGGCAGTAATGCGAGAGCAAGCGGGCACCGATCGCACGCCGGCTGAGCTCACAGGAGAGCACCAGCACCGAGGCCCCATTGATCGCCAGGCCCATCGCCGCTGCAATCGCCAGCGTGGTTTTGCCCACACCCGATCGCGCCGCCAACACCCAGGTGCTCTCGCCGGTGCCCGGCAGGATCCCGCCGCGCATGTCCATATCCAGCGAGGGGATGCCGGTGGAGATCGGCTTTGGGCGCTGCTCCTGCGGCAGTGAGGCCAGGGCAATGCTTTCGGTAGCCGCATCGCTGGCGCTGCAGACCGCGATGCTCTGGCGAAAACGGCCCGCCGTAATTGCGGTGGCTTCGTTCAGGAGCGCACGGCACTGCTCCAGTTCGGTGTCGATCGCGCCATCACACCGCTCGCGGCCCAACAGACGCCGCAGGCCCGGGTAAAAGAGCGCCCGAGCCTTGGCGCTCTGGAACAGCTGACAGGCCAGCTCGAACTCCAGCTCGGGGTGGAGGGCTCCGTCCTCTCCCCAGGCCAGCAGCGCAGACAGTGTTGTTTCGAGCTGTTGGATTGAGCCGCGGAAGCGTCCATCCAGGGCCCGTTGCTGCAGGCCCTCACGAAGCGAGTGGGCGTTGAGCAGCGCCAGGTCGCGCTCACCGCGATAGAGCTCATCAATTTCAAGCGCCAGGGCCCGATGCCCGGGATCAAGCCAGAGGCCCGCGGGCACGGCCTCGTCAAAGCGCAGACCAATGGCGCGGCGGAATTGCCCCCAGCGCTGCTTCTGGTCGCCGCTCCCGCGCAGGACCGCTGCCAGCAGGTTTTTCTCATGGAGGAGCAGCGCCTCTCCATCCACCCCTGACGGCAGCGCCAGCGGTTCTGCGGCGATCAGGCCGCCGCTGGTTTCAAGCAAGGCACCGCTGTCGATGGCGCGTTGCACCACCTCCGGGTCAAAGCCTCCCGGAACCGGCCGATTCAGATCTGCCATCGCTCAATACATCTCTGCGGGTTGCTGGAACTGGAGCGCAGCGCTCCCTGTTGGCCCGTGGCCCTCGGCCTCAAGCCGCTCGATCAGTCGCTGCTTCTCAGCGGCCTGCAGCTTGAGCGCCTCGATCCCCTGGCCTCGCCATTGGTGGCCGTCCCAGAGGAACAGGCGCCGCGCACGCTCGAGATCCGCGTCGCGCCCGCAGGCCCCTGCGCCCCAGGTGAAGACATGCCAGAACTCCGGGCCCAGACCAGCTGCCTTGCGATCGGCGCTCAACAGCGCCGCAATGCAATCGCTGCCGCTGCGTCCGTTCGGGTAGGTCTCGCGCCAGAAGGAAGGCATCTCCGAGAGGGCCGCAGCGCTTCGTTCCCACAACGACTCGGGCGAGCCGGCGTAGCGGATGGCGCGCTGCAGCCGCGGGAGCAGCACGGCGCCTTTGGGTTGATAGGCCGGCCAGCTGCCGGGGCGGTGGCGGTTGTAGGTCGCCGCAAACTGCTCCACCAGATCGCTCGGTGCTTTCAGCTCAATCGAGCGCTGCGGCGCAGGCGTGGAGCTCCCTTGGCGGTGCAGTTCTGCCCGTGTGCCCTGGGGCCCTGTGCTGTAACTCAGCCAGCCCATCGCCTGCAGGTCCGCCAGGTCGTCGCGCAACAGACGCGGTTGCAGATGCCAGGCCTCCGCCAGCTCGCGGATCGCGAAGCACACCACTCCCGTTGGGCGTGCACGCCACTGCAGGTGGCCATAGAGGCTGGCGACGCGCAGGGCTCGGCTGGGCTTGCTGGATCCGCGGCGCCGCCCCTGGAGCTGCAGCAAGGCCTGGTGGGTTTGTTGGATCGCCTGCGTTCGAACGCAGAAAAATTGCATACCGGATCAGGAGGTCCTGCTCCTGTCGTGACGGCAGAGGCTATGGGCACCGCACGTCTTCCCTGCGGAGCCCCCTGGACCCCAGCCGCTGGTGTTCTCTTCTTCTTCTTTTTCTTCTCTCTATAGAAGTGAGGCACACCAGCCCTCACCCGCAGGGCACGACAGGCCTCATCCCTGGGGCACAGCAGACACCGCTGCCATAACCCAACTGCAGTGGTGAGCGCAACCGTGGAAATACGGGGAATGCTCCGCGCAGTTGCGTCCTTGCCATGGCCCCCCGTCGACCCTGCCTGACCTCCTCCGTTGATGCCTGGTTGCAGTCCGCCAGCCGTCATCAGCCCCTCAGTGAGCGCACCGTGCTCGAGCTCTCCCGCCGGATCCAACGCTGGCAGCAGCATCCCGATGGTCCGGATCATGCCCCCAAGCCCGTGCGCCGCAGCGCGCTGCGTGCACGCGATCAGCTGGTCCAACACAACCTGCGGCTCGTCAGTCACACCTGGCGGCGTAACCGCCATCTGCTGCCCCTGCGCGATGAGGGCACCGTTGATGCCATGCAGGAAGCGGCGCTGAATCTGGTGCGGGCCGCTGAAAAGTTCGATCCGGCCAAGGGTTACCGGTTCTCGACCTACGCCAGCTTTTGGCTGCAGCGCGGCTTCTCTGAATTCCTGCAGCGCGGCCGGCGCATGATTCGTTTTCCGGCGGAGAAGGCCGGTCTGATGCTCAAGGCACAGCGCTTGATTGAGCAACACCAAGCCAACACCGGTTCGGCGCCCTCGCTGCCGTGGCTGGCGGCTCAGTTGCGCTTCAACGGCAAGGCACTCAAGCCAAGCCAGCTGGCTGAACTGTTGCAGCAATGGCGCGGAACGCTGACGGACTCCCTCGATCAGGGCGTCCAGGAGGAGGAGAGCGATCGAGGGTTCTCCTTGTTAGTGCGGGCCTCGCAGCAGATCAGCCGAGAACAGGGCGATCAGCAGCGTGAGGATCAATCACTCGCGTCCCTCGAGCGCTGGTTATCTGCGCTGGAGCCGCTGGAACTGCGGGCGATTCGCAACCTTTACTTGCGCCAGCCCTGCCTCACTCCACCTCAACTGCGCCGCTCCTTCCCTGGCATGAGCCCAGAGGAGATTCAAGGTCTTAAGCAACAGGCTCTGGGCAAGTTGCGCGCCGCAGCGCTAAAGCAAGACCAGTGATCCAGAAGCAATGGGGACAGAGAACCCGCCTGCTTCCCTCCAGGTTCTTAAGCAGGCCGTAGCCGATCTCAGTGGCGGTTGGGATCTGCTGGTCTGCAGCCCTAACCAACGGCTGATCTCCACCGCTGCGCTGCTGCTAGAGCCGCTGTCCTTCCGCCTGCTCAGTCCAGCTGAATGGATCAGTGGAGCCTCCCTCAGTGGCCGCCCTGCACTGCTGCTCTGCGATGACCTCTATCCAGGCGGCGGCGCACAAACCCTGCTCACGGCGCGATGCCACAACAGAGAGCACCCGCCGATCCGGCAGGTGCTGGTTGGCCTGGATGAGCGGGTCAGCGACGAGCGGCTGCGTTGTCTTTGGCAGTGCGCTCCCCAGGGGTTGATTTGTAGCCAACGCACGGGCGAGGGCCAACTGCTTCAAGTCATGGCCTGCCTCCTGCGTGGCAACAGCTGGCTAGACCCAGCCTTTGCGGCGCGCCTGCAACAGGCCGGCGAGTGCAGAGCAGTTCTGACCGACCGTGAGCAGGAGCTCCTGCGGATGCTCGCTGCAGGCCGCACGACAACGGAGATGGCGGCCTTACTGCAGGTGCGGTGCGACACCATTCGACGCCGCTTTAGTGGGCTGTACGCCAAGACAGGCAGCCGCGGGCAACGGGACCTACTGAGCTGGGGGCTGGAGCAGGGCGTGCTGCGCAGCGGCGACCTCCTCCGTTCCGCTGAGCCTTGCCTACAAGCAAGTCGCTAAGGCAGTCGGCCTCAAGCAGTACATCCAGCGCGATGATCTGGCATGCCGTGCGCCTGCGCGGGAGCCATCCAGCCAGATGCCGGCGCTGACCCAGGGGAATGGGTCGCGGTAGGTCAAGGCATTGGCCCGTGAAGGGCAGCCAGCGCGTGATGCCATCGCCTTCTCGCCAGGGCTCAAGGCTGGTGATCTCAAGCAGCTGCTTGATGCTGTTGTCTCCCTGGCTGAGCGATGTCAGATACATCAGCTCAGCGCGCGGGCCATCGGGCAGCTCCAGGGGCATCCAGAAGCCACGGGCGGCGGCATTTGCCATGGCTTCGCGGTGGTGGTGAGTGAGAAGAACCTGTGTGTTCATGGCCTGTTGGCATCACTGCTTGGGTTCTCGCTCCGGTTCAAACCCCAGTGCAGCCCACGGCTGTGGCCTGGAGCTGCCACAGCCGTGGGATCAAGGCAGCACAGCTGTGGGCAGGTGCTTGGGGCAAGCGCAGGCAGATTCAGAGCCTGTGCTGCAAGCCACAGGATCTTTTCCCCTTTCAGGGCTGCGCTGGTCTGCGGAACCCTTGGGGAGTTGCATTGCACCCATGCCCTGGTTCACCCGCGGCAGTGTCATCGGCATCGCCTTGGCACTGATTGTTCAGCTATTGGCCCCCACACCCCTACGCGCGGTGCTGGTGGGGCGACTCGAGCCCAGCGGTGCCCATAGCCTCTCGCACCTGCACAACGGATGAATGCCAAGACGCCCGCGCCGTCCGATGACGAGCGCCCAGCGCGCCTTTGCCTGTGAGCACCTGGGCTTGGCCCATCAACAGGCACAGCGCTTTGCCCGCCGGTGGTCGGTCGCCGTCGAGGAGCTGATCGGACCGGCCTACGAGGGCCTTTGCAAGGGGGCCGTGGACTTTGATCCAAGCCGGGGCCATCGCCCCTCCAGCTATCTCGTCCCGAAGGTCAAGGGCGAGCTGCTGCACCACTTCCGCGATACCGGCTTCTCAGTGCGCATTAGCCACCGCCTGCGGGAGCTCTGGATCAAGGCCCGCAAGTACGTCACCCAAGGCCTCAGCGATCCAGAGATTGCTGAGCAGCTCGAGGTCCCGCTGGAGCGCTGGCTCGATTGTCGCTGCGCCTGCGGACAACGGCCGATTCCGTTGCATGAACTGCAGCAGATCTAGGCACCCCTGAGTGCAACAAAGCACTGCCGGTAGCCTTCATCACCTGCATGTCTCTATGGGCTTAAACAAAGAACGCAGAACCCGCAATCGCAAGCGCCAGGTAGTCAAACATCCTTGCGTTCAAGACCCCGACCGCGAACTGCTGCAGTTCAACGTGCGCCTTGCCAAGGCCCGCCAGGCTCAGGCCGATACCAACCGGATTGAGCGCAAGGCCTTCCGTGAACACGCCCGCGTTGAGAACGCAGTGACGGCCTACGCACGGGAGCTCTGTGCCCGGCTTGAGGAACAGAGCTTTAGCCGCGGTCTCACCCTGCGGAGCATTCCGGAGTCCCGCGATGCGGTCCTGATCGTGCAGCTCAGCGATCTGCACTTCAACGAGCGGGTTGATCTCCCCTCCAATCGCTATGACTTCTCGATTGCCGCACAGCGCCTCGCCAAGCTGGCCAGCCGCGTCAAACAACTGGGCAAGAGCTACGGCGCCCGCAAGGTTGTGATCGCCTGTCTTGGCGATTTCCTCAACAGCGATCGTCGCCTGGATGAACTGCTGAGCAATGCCACGAATCGCTCCAAAGCCACCCTTTGTGCGGTGGATATCCTGCGGGCCTTTGTGCTCGACCTGCGCGAGCAATTCGAGATCGAGGTGTATGGCATCACCGGCAATGAAAGCCGCGTGAACAAAGAGCTCGGCTGGAGCGATGAACTTGCCAGCGATAGCTACGACCTGATGATCTACGAGATCCTCAAGCGCGGCTTTGCCGGCGCCGATGGCATTGCGTTCAAGGGCTTCCGGTCCAATGAACTGCTCTTTGAGGTCCTGGGCCGCACCTTCCTCTGCCTGCACGGCCACCAGATCGGCGCGAACGTGCAGAGGTCGGTTCAAGAGATCACCGGCAAGTACGCCGCCCAGGGCATCACGGTGGACTTCACCCTCTTTGGTCACCTGCACGCCAGCGCGATCGGCGACTACCACGCCCGCAACGCCTCCCTGGTGGGCAGCAACGCCTACTCAGAAGCAGGTCTGAACTTCTGCAGCAAGGCCGCCCAGAACGTCCATGTGGTGACACCCGGAACCATCGACGGGATGAAGGTCGACCTGCAGGACGTGTCCGGCATTGAGCCCTATCCCTTCGCTGCCGAATGGGAGGCCTACTGCCCCAAGAGCGAGCGCAAGCTCCACACCCCCTCTGTCGTCTATCAGGTCGTCGTCTGATGTCGCATCCCATCTCCACCCACGGCTGCTCCTGCCGCCAGCAACCTGAGCAACTCGATCTCCAGCGCACGCTGCTCCAGACGATCACGGGCCTGACGCAGCTGTTGAGCCAACTCAACCAGCCCACTGCGGCGGTGGCTCCGGTGGCGGTGCCAGCTCCCCGCGGCAACGGCCTTTGGGATGAGTTGTCGGTCGTTGAACTGCGTTCACTGCTGCGCAGCTATCCGATCGATCGCAGCTCGCTGCCGGCGCCGATCGAACTCCTGCGCCGCTCAGAACTGATCGAAGCCCTCCATCAGATCCAGACCATCGTCCGCTGAACACACCACAGAGAGATCTATGACTGCAACCTTGACCGCCCCTGTCCTTGGTGAACCCAGCCCCGGCTCAGCTGAGGCTCTCGTACTCCTGGCAGCAGCTGGTGTCCTCCCAGCCGAAGCTGGAGTGGAGGACCCTCGCTTCTCCGCCGAGTCCATCACCACCTGTGTCTCCCGCCTGCTTGAGGTGAAGCACCAGCAGGAGCTCTTGGCTCACGAGCAGAAAGAACTGAATGAACAACTGCGCCTGGCGCACCTGCGCGGTGATCTGCGCTCCCATCTGCCGGCCGGCAAAGACGGCCAGGGCTATCAGATCACTCCCGATCTGGTGCTCAACCGCCGCGCCGGCCGTAAGCAATGGAGCTATTCGATCGGCTGCAAAGAGATCGAGTGCCAGCTCAAGGCACGCCAGAGCTACGAACAGCAAATCGGGATCGCCAGCTACAGCGTCGGCGCGGCATTCTGGGACATCAGAGCCGGCAGGGGTTGACGCCTGACAGCAGACCTCTGGCTCTCCTCCGCCCTGGGCTATGGCTCGGGGCTTTTTGCTGTAGATGCCCCTCCTCAGGGCGACAAGAAGCAGCAGAGTTTCTATAACGCCCCCAGTGGATACGGCTGCCATGGGACTGCTCTACGAACTGCTGATCGACTCCGCCGATGGCACCACCACCGTGCGGATCGAGGCCGACAGCCGCGAGGAAGCACTGGGAAACGGCCAGGAGCTCTTCCCGGGCTGTCGCCTCGCACTGGTGAATCCCGAGCCGGGAGAACAGAACGGTTGATGTTGTAGAGCTGCCGTTGGGTTGGCAATCTCGGTGGTTCAGGCTCGCCTCGGCCTTGAGAACCAGAGACTCAGCCCGGAGAGGATCACCACCAGAGTGAAGATGCCGAGCAGAATCGAGTAGTACGGCTGCAGATTCAACGGTCCGAAGCGTCTGGTGTGAATCTTGAGTAGCCAGAAGGCATCCACGCCCTGCTCCAGCAGGAGGCTGTAAAGCGAGCCGCTGGCGGCCGTGAGCAACAGCGGTGCCGCTGCCAGTGGAACGAGCAGTCGATGCAACCGCCGAGCCCGGTGTTGCAGAGAGCGGGGCATGGGCGTCACTCCTCGCGCAGTTCCTTGTGCAGCATCGCTTCGTTGCTGCAGGGCATCCAGCGGCCGTTGTTGTCGTGCACCCCATCACAGCCGAGCTGCTTGGCCCGTTGCTCGGCCTCGGATCGGGTCGAGTAGAGCCCCTTGGAGTGGGCCCAGCTGGCTTGAGGAAGTAGCAGTGTGGCGCTGAGCAGCACTGTGACAATGGTGCAGCGCTGGGGGACTGGGCTGATCACAGTGAAAACAGAGCGTCGTACTTGTAGTAAGCCGGTTTGTTGAGACCGTCACGCCGAAGCATGCGGCGCAGCTCGATGATTTCGCGGCGCTGGGTCACGATGATCTGGCGCGCCAGCCGCAGGATTGTGGGGTTGGTGGATTTATCCAGGGCGTCGTGCGCCATCTCCAGTGCACCGCCGTGGTGCTGAATCATGCCCTCAAGAAACCAGTTCACCCGGGTTTCAGGGCTGGGGGCCGATCCGCTCATCTGCATCGCCGTGATCTGTGCGGCGCTCATCCGCCGCAGGGCTTCCAGGCTGTTGGGATTGCCACCGGGAGGCAGCATCACTGGATACACCGGAGCCTGGGGATACCAGGCTTTGCGCCACTGCCCCATCGCCTTGATCTCATTGCTCTGCTCATTCCAGATGCCGTTGGCCAGGGCTCCCACGCCCGGTGAACCAATGTTGAATACGAATTCACTCATGCGCAGCGCACCGATGTGGTGCTGCACCATGGCGTCGATCCAGCGCAGGTCGTAGGTGCTGCCTGCAGGGCCCACCGAATGGTCATGCCCATGGTG
>NZ_PHQU01000008.1:0-5756 GCF_004332405.1 Synechococcus sp. BS56D
AACGGTAGCGCGTGGAGGAGTCTGCCAACAAAAAAGCCACCCTTACGGGTGGCTTTCCTGCAACGTTGGAATGGTTCTCCATTCGCTAAACGTTGATTTTGAGAATTGTTTTACCTGGCATCGAGCTATTTTCTCAGGGGGCTACCCCCCAAATATCGTCGCCGCTGCTGCGTTTCACAACCGAGTTCGAGATGGATCGGAGTGGGACCACAGCGCCATGGACACCAGGATAGTTCAATCCTCAAGGTCTGAACCCTGAGAACTGCATAGGCTCCCATCACTCTTCAGTGATGACGTCTGAATTGAATAAAACTTGTCTCTCAGGCAAGAACCAAATGTTGGTCAAGCCCTCGGTCTATTAGTACTCCTCCGCTGCATCCATTACTGGACTTCCACGTAGAGCCTATCAACGGGTGTTCTTCCCGTGACCTTACTGGGTTACCCCATGGGAACACTCATCTTGAGGTGGGCTTCCCACTTAGATGCTTTCAGCGGTTATCCACTCCGCACATGGCTACCCAGCGTTTACCGTTGGCACGATAACTGGTACACCAGAGGTGCGTTCCTCCCGGTCCTCTCGTACTAGGGAGAAATCCTCTCAATGTTCCTACGCATACACCGGATATGGACCGAACTGTCTCACGACGTTCTGAACCCAGCTCGCGTACCGCTTTAATGGGCGAACAGCCCAACCCTTGGGACCGACTTCAGC
Source organism: Synechococcus sp. BS56D (assembly GCF_004332405.1). NCBI lineage: Bacteria > Bacillati > Cyanobacteriota > Cyanophyceae > Synechococcales > Synechococcaceae > Synechococcus > Synechococcus sp. BS56D. The sequence goes on from NZ_PHQU01000008.1 coordinate 713, forward strand.
CCCAGGTTGCGATGAGCCGACATCGAGGTGCCAAACCTCCCCGTCGATGTGAACTCTTGGGGGAGATCAGCCTGTTATCCCTAGAGTAACTTTTATCCGTTGAGCGACGGCCCTTCCACTCAGAACCGTCGGATCACTAAAGCCGACTTTCGTCCCTGTTCGACTTGTAGGTCTCACAGTCAAGCTTGCTTCTGCTTTTGCACTCGACGGCTGATTTCCAACCAGCCTGAGCAAACCTTTGCGCGCCTCCGTTACCTTTTAGGAGGCGACCGCCCCAGTCAAACTGCCCACCTGATACTGTCCGCTCCCCGGATAACGGGTGAACGTTAGAACCCTAGCTCTGAAAGAGTGGTATCTCACCATTGACTCCCTAGTACCCGCAAGCACTAGATCAACGTCTCCCACCTATCCTGCGCATTCAGAGCCCGGGCACAATACCAAGCTACAGTAAAGCTTCATAGGGTCTTTCTGTCCGGGTGTATGTAGTCCGCATCTTCACAGACAATTCTATTTCGCCGAGCCTCTCTCCGAGACAGCTCCCAGATCGTTACGCCTTTCGTGCGGGTCGGAACTTACCCGACAAGGAATTTCGCTACCTTAGGACCGTTATAGTTACGGCCGCCGTTCACCGGGGCTTCAGTCGCCAGCTTCGCTTACGCTGACCGGCTTCCTTAACCTTCCGGCACTGGGCAGGCGTCAGCCCCCATACATCGTCTTGCGACTTAGCGGAGACCTGTGTTTTTGGTAAACAGTCGCCTGGGACTCTTCACTGCGACCAGCTCGCGCTGGCACCCCTTCTCCCGAAGTTACGGGGCCATTTTGCCGAGTTCCTTAGAGAGAGTTACCTCGCGCACCTCGGTATTCTCTACCACCCCACCTGTGTCGGTTTCGGGTACTGGCAGTTATGCCTTAACGGGTATAGAGCTTTTCTTGGAAGCATGACGTCACCAACTTCGCTGCCGTAGCAGCTCGTACTCACGCCTCAGCTCGGATCGTTTTCGCCGATCCTCAACGCCTCGAACGCTTGAACCAGTAACCAACATCTGGCTTGGCTAGCCTTCTCCGTCCCTCTTCCCAAAACATAACCGGTACAGGAATGTTGACCTGTTATCCATCGACTACGCCTTTCGGCCTCGCCTTAGGTCCAGACTAACCCTCCGCGGACGAGCCTGCCGGAGGAACCCTTAGGGTTTCGGTGCATGGGATTCTCACCCATGTTTTCGCTACTCAAGCCGACATTCTCACTTCCATGCAGTCCACGCCCGCTCACGCTAACGCTTCACCCCACATGGAACGCTCCCCTACCATAAATCCGCAGCTTCGGTACAACGCTTAGCCCCGTTCATTTTCGGCGCAGGATCGCTCGACCAGTGAGCTATTACGCACTCCTTTGAGGATGGCTGCTTCTAGGCAAACCTCCTGGTTGTCTGGGCAATCCCACCTCCTTTATCACTTAGCGTTGATTTGGGGACCTTAGCTGGCGGTCTGGGCTGTTTCCCTCTCGACCATGGAGCTTATCCCCCACAGTCTGACTGCCTCGCTACACACAGGGTATTCAGAGTTCATCTCGATTTGGTACCGCTCTCGCAGCCCGCACCGAAATGGTGGCTTTACCCCCCTGCTGGAGCACGAGACGCTACGCCTCAACGTATTTCGGGGAGAACCAGCTAGCTCCGGGTTCGATTGGCATTTCACCCCTAACCACAGCTCATCCGCTGATTTTTCAACATCAGTCGGTTCGGACCTCCACTTGGTATCACCCAAGCTTCATCCTGGCCATGGTTAGATCACCCGGGTTCGGGTCTATAAACACTGACAAACGCCCTATTCAGACTCGCTTTCGCTATGGCTCCACCATTCCCGGTTTAACCCGCCAGTGCCTATAAGTCGCCGGCTCATTCTTCAACAGGCACACGGTCATCCGATCAGTCGGACTCCCATTGCTTGTAAGCTCACGGTTTCATGTTCTATTTCACTCCCCTCCCGGGGTTCTTTTCACCTTTCCCTCGCGGTACTGTTTCGCTATCGGTCACACAGGAGTACTTAGCCTTACGAGGTGGTCCTCGCGGATTCACACGGAATTTCACGTGCTCCGTGCTACTCGGGATACAGCTAGGTCAGTTCAGTTTTCGTGTACGGGACTTTCACCCTCTGTGGTGTGCCATTCAAACACTTCCACTAACATTCCTTTTCCACATTGCTGTCCCACAACCCCGATGCTCGAAAGCATCGGTTTAGGCTCTTCCCCGTTCGCTCGCCGCTACTTAGGGAGTCGTTTTTACTTTCCTTTCCTCCAGCTACTAAGATGTTTCAGTTCGCTGGGTTGGCTCGCACCGCCCTATGGATTCAGGCGGCCGTTCTAGGGGTTGCCCCATTCGGAAATTCCCGGATCAAAGCGTGTTTCCAGCTCCCCGAGACTTATCGCAGGTAACCACGTCCTTCATCGCCTCTGTGTGCCAAGGTATCCACCGTGAGCCCTTTGTAGCTTGACCAATGTATCTCCAACACGCTTGCTGTCGTTGAAACAGATTCTCCCTGATTCATTGCTGAATCAAAGATCTAACTCCTCATTGCTCGACACAATCAGAAGAACGTGATGGAGTCTCGGCTCTTGCTCGATAGAATTTGCAATCACTCCTCATCATCACCCTTTCGGGTCATCATTCAGAGTCATCGCATCATCCATGAGATGCTTTATTCTTTCCAGACTCACCTATGCAGTTGTCAAGGTTCTGCCAGACTTCAAATCAAATCATCAATTGCTTGATCACCTGATTCGAGCCCAGCATCTTATCAACCATCAATAGATTTCTCTCTATCGCTGGAATGACAGGAAGCTGGGTTCCTCTAGCGGACACATCTAAATCACACTCCAACTGAACTCAAAACTCCATGACTGGACATTGAGGATTGAGATCGGTCAGTGGAGGTTAGGAGACTCGAACTCCTGACATCCTGCTTGCAAAGCAGGCGCTCTACCAACTGAGCTAAACCCCCAACACCGAATGGGCCATCCTGGACTTGAACCAGGGACCTCACCCTTATCAGGGGTGCGCTCTAACCACCTGAGCTAATGGCCCAGGAGTCTCATCCCTTTTGGGGTGTGACCTAGACAAAGTTTAGGAACTAAGAATCTCCATTAAGCAGCTCACTGTTTCCAGTTCACTCTTAACTTCAAAGCTGAGGTACCGATCGACCTAAGGTGACAGGATTTCGGCCTAAGAATAAAAGTACTCAGGCATCAAAATCATTGTTTGTCTCCCTGTTAGGAGGTGATCCAGCCGCACCTTCCGGTACGGCTACCTTGTTACGACTTCACCCCAGTCATCAGCCCCACCTTCGACGTCCTCCTCCACAAGGGTTGGAGTAACGGCTTCGGGCGTGGCCAACTTCCATGGTGTGACGGGCGGTGTGTACAAGGCCCGGGAACGTATTCACCGCAGTATGCTGACCTGCGATTACTAGCGATTCCTCCTTCACGTAGGCGAGTTGCAGCCTACGATCTGAACTGAGCCACGGTTTATGAGATTTGCTTGTCCTCGCGAACTTGCTGCTCTTTGTCCGTAGCATTGTAGTACGTGTGTAGCCCAGGATGTAAGGGGCATGATGACTTGACGTCATCCACACCTTCCTCCGGTTTATCACCGGCGGTCTCTCTAGAGTGCCCAACTGAATGCTGGCAACTAAAGACGTGGGTTGCGCTCGTTGCGGGACTTAACCCAACATCTCACGACACGAGCTGACGACAGCCATGCACCACCTGTCACTGCGTTCCCGAAGGCACTCTCCCGTTTCCAGGAGATTCGCAGGATGTCAAACCCTGGTAAGGTTCTTCGCGTTGCATCGAATTAAACCACATACTCCACCGCTTGTGCGGGCCCCCGTCAATTCCTTTGAGTTTCACACTTGCGTGCGTACTCCCCAGGCGGAACACTTAACGCGTTGGCTACGACACCGAGGGGGTCGATTCCCCCGACACCTAGTGTTCATCGTTTACGGCCAGGACTACAGGGGTATCTAATCCCTTTCGCTCCCCTGGCTTTCGTCCATGAGCGTCAGTTATGGCCCAGCAGAGCGCCTTCGCCACTGGTGTTCTTCCCGATATCTACGCATTTCACCGCTACACCGGGAATTCCCTCTGCCCCTACCACACTCTAGTCCAGTAGTTTCCACTGCCATGATGGAGTTAAGCTCCACTTTTTAACAGCAGACTTTCTGGACCGCCTGCGGACGCTTTACGCCCAATAATTCCGGATAACGCTTGCCACTCCCGTATTACCGCGGCTGCTGGCACGGAATTAGCCGTGGCTTATTCCTCAAGTACCGTCAGATCTTCTTCCTTGAGAAAAGAGGTTTACAGCCCAGAGGCCTTCATCCCTCACGCGGCGTTGCTCCGTCAGGCTTTCGCCCATTGCGGAAAATTCCCCACTGCTGCCTCCCGTAGGAGTCTGGGCCGTGTCTCAGTCCCAGTGTGGCTGATCATCCTCTCAGACCAGCTACTGATCGATGCCTTGGTGCGCCTTTACCACACCAACTAGCTAATCAGACGCGAGCTCATCCTCAGGCGAAATTCGTTTCACCTCTCGGCATATGGGGTATTAGCAGCCGTTTCCAGCTGTTGTCCCCCTCCTGAGGGCAGATTCTCACGCGTTACTCACCCGTCCGCCACTAACCCGAAGGTTCGTTCGACTTGCATGTGTTAAGCACGCCGCCAGCGTTCATCCTGAGCCAGGATCAAACTCTCCGTTGTAGATCAATTCCTTTTGATGACTTCCATCACCTCAAATTGATTTGCGTCACCCACAATTCAGTTTTCACTCATTGCAGTTGAGGCCTCCTTTCAGCTGACACAGAAAGGGTTCTTAAGAGTGCACTTCTAGATTTCTCTATCCATGACTTTCCAGGATCTCAGATCCGGTTGTTGCTCCATCAATTCGCACACCGGCAACAGTCAGGCTCGTGAAAACCTCACCGTTGCAGCGAATGACTTCATCGCAACGAAATTGTTTGACGGGACCTCACACCTTCATCGCTCTTTCATCAA